>CAITUY010000116.1 GCA_903895695.1 uncultured bacterium | reverse complement strand
CACTGTCGCCGCATCCGCTCGTCCATGAAAGCATTCAGCGCCGTGAACTTCCGCCTCACTTGCTCAACCAAGGCTGCATCTGTCATGCACCCAGTTCAACACATCCACTCCACTTGCTCAAGTTATTATTGCGCGACGCCTAAGCATACTCAGCACACTCTGGAACGTCTTCCTGCACGCGTTCCGCCGGCGCGCGACCATTCAATATCCCGATAAGAAACGGCCCCTGCCGCCCAGGGCCCGTGGACGCATCATTCTATCGCGCGATCCCGATGGCGGGGAACGGTGCGTGGCCTGCTACCTGTGCGCCGTGGCGTGCCCGGTCGGCTGCATCGCACTGCAAGCGGCCGAGGACGAAAACGGCCGCCGCTACCCGGAATTCTTCCGCATCAACTTTTCGCGCTGCATCTTCTGCGGATTCTGCGAAGAGGCCTGCCCCACATGCGCCATCCAACTCACGCCGGACTATGAAATGAGCGAATACCAGCGGCTCGGGCTGGTGTACGAGAAGGCCGACCTCACGATCAGCGGCCAGGGCAAACATCACGGCTACAACTTCTACCGGGTGGCAGGAGTCAAGATTGGCGGCAAAGACAAGGGCGAGGCGCAAAGCGAGCGGCCGCCCGTGGACGTGAAAAGCCTGATGCCATAGGTCATTCGATGAACACGGTCTTCTATGTCTCCTCCGCCGTCGCCGTTGTCGCCACCCTGATGGCTATATCGCGGCTGAATGCCGTCCACGCCCTGCTTTACCTGATTGTGTCGCTGCTGGCCGCGGCGGTGGTCCTGTTCGGGCTTGGCGCACCGTTTGTGGCCGCCCTGGAAGTGATCATCTATGCCGGTGCCATCATGGTGTTGTTCGTGTTCGTCGTCATGTTGCTTAACTTGGGACCGCCTGCCGCCGAACTGGAACGCCGCCTATTGACGCCTTCGGCCTGGATCGGTCCGTCCCTTCTCGCCCTGATCCTGCTGCTCGAATTGATCCCGGTCTTTGCGGCGTCGTCCGGTTCGGTCGGCGGCAGCGCTGTCATGGATGCCAGCAAGATCGGCGTCGCCTTGTTCGGACCCTATGTTCTCGCCGTGGAACTATCCTCATTGCTGCTGCTCGCCGGCCTGGTGGGCGCCTACCATCTGGGGCGGCGCACGCTGGAAGAGCAAGGCTAGGAATCATATGAGCACTATCCCACTGGAACACGGATTGATCCTCGCGACGATCCTTTTCGCCCTGGGTTTAGCCGGGCTGCTGGCGCGGCGGAACGTTGTGTTCGTCCTGCTCTCCATTGAAATCATGCTCAACGCGGCGGGTATTGCGTTCGTCGCCGCCGGCTCGCGCTGGGGTCAGCCGGACGGCCAGGTCATGTTTATCCTGATCCTGACCCTGGCCGCGGCCGAGGTGTCGGTGGGACTGGCGCTGGTAATGCGCCTCTATCACAGGTTCAAGACGCTGGACGTGGACGCCGCCAGCGCCATGCAAGGATAACGCCCATGACGGCTTTCGAAGGGCTATGGCTGATTCCGGCTCTGCCGCTGGCAGGCGCACTAGTGCTGGCTGCAGGCCGGCGGCTGCCGCGCCGGGCCGTGGCGGCGATCGGCGTCGGCTCGGTCGGTACGTCCGCCGTGATCGCGGCCCTGGTGGCGTGGCAATTCATCGCCTCTCCGCCCGCGGGCCACGCGGTTTCGCAGGTTCTGTGGAGTTGGCTGACCGTTGCGGGCTTTGCCCCACAGATCGCCCTCTACCTCGACGCGCTCTCGCTGGTCATGGTCCTCGTCGTCACCGTCGTGGGATTGCTGATCCACTTCTACTCAGCCGCCTTCATGGCGCGTCAAGGCACGCCCCCTGGCGATGGCTACCGCCGTTTCTTTGCCTGCATGAATCTGTTCGTGGCGTCGATGCTGATCCTGGTGCTGGCGGACAACCTCCTTCTGCTTTACCTCGGCTGGGAGGGCGTCGGGCTCTGCAGCTACCTCCTGATCGGTTTCTGGTATAAGGACCCAGCCAACGGGCAGGCCGCCATGAAGGCGTTCATCGTCACGCGCGTCGGCGACGCCGCACTGGCCGTGGGACTCTTCGTGCTCTTCGCGAACCTGCACACCCTGCACATTCAAAACCTGCTGCGCGAAGCCGCCGAACAGTGGACGCCGGGATCGGCGATCGCTGTTGCCGCCGCCGCGCTGCTGCTGGGCGGAGCGGTTGGGAAGTCGGCACAGCTCCCGCTCCAGACGTGGCTTCCCGATGCCATGGCCGGCCCCACCCCGGTCAGCGCCTTGATCCACGCCGCCACGATGGTCACGGCCGGCGTGTACCTGATCGCCCGCACGCACGTCCTCTTCGAGCTCGCACCCCCCGTACAGTCGCTGGTGGCCGTCATCGGCGCGCTCACGCTTCTCACAGCCGGCTGCAGCGCGCTGGTTCAGCGTGACATCAAGCGTGTCCTGGCCTACTCGACCATAAGCCAGGTCGGCTACATGTTCCTGGCCCTGGGCGTCGGCGCCTGGTCGGCCGCAATCTTCCACCTGGTGACACACGCCTTCTTCAAATCGCTCCTCTTCCTCGCTGCCGGCGTCGTCATAGCCCGTCTGCGCGAGGAACATGATCTGCTCAAAATGGGCGGCCTACGCAGGGCCATGCCTGTCGTCTTCTGGACATTCCTGGTCGGCGCCCTTGGCCTCGCCTCGATGCCCCCCGCCACCGCCGGGTTTTCAAAAGAAGCGATCCTGAGCGCAGTCTGGAATTCCGGAGCCGGCGCGCCGTGGCTTTTCGCCGCGGGCCTGGCGGGCGTCTTTATAACCTCGCTCTACACCTTTCGAATGGTGTTCCTGGCGTTCTTCGGCGAGGCGCACGGCACGCCGGACGGCGAAACCGACCCCGTCATGGCGCTCCCGCTCGTCGTTCTGGCCCTGGCCTGCCTGTGCGGGGGCTTGCTGCACTGGCCCGAGGCCCTGGGCGGGCACGGTTGGCTCGGCGGGTTCCTCAGCAGCACGTTCGGGACGGAGGTCCAGGCCGGACCTGTCGGCACAGAACGTATTCTGGGCGCGGTGTCGGAGGCGGCGACCTTCCTCGGCCTGGCCGCGGCTGGACTGTTGTACGCGCGGCGCCGCGCCTGCCTGCCAGGCCTGGTGCGGAGTCCCGTTGGGGTCCTCCTCCACCGCCTGTGGTCGTCGGGTTGGGGCTTCGATGAGATCTATGCCGCCTGCCTGGTGCGGCCCTTTGTGTCCCTGGCGAGGTTCAACCGGAACGACGGCGTGGACCTCGTCTACCAGGCTCTCGCGCGGGCGAATCGGTGGTTCCATCTGCTCCTGAGCCTCACGCAAACCGGCCGCGTACGCGGGGTCGCAACCGGCATGACCGTGGGAGCGATACTGATTCTACTGATCCTGGTGTTCCAATGACGCTGGCGTATTTAATTCTACTTTTCGTTGTTAGTGGATTGCTGGCTGCCGTCGTCGGCCGGAGGTTTGCAACCGGGCCGCGCTGGGTCGCCTTGGCCGCCTGCATCGCGGCTGCCGGCCTGGCCCTGAAATTCCTGTCGCCCTCGTCGGGCACGGCCTGGCTCGCCGAGTTGGACGTGCCGTGGGTGCCCGCGCTTGGCATCCGGTTCCATCTTGCCCTGGATGGACTGAGCCTCTTGCTGCTGCTGCTGACGGCGATCCTCGGCCTCATGGCTGTCGCGGCATCCTGGAACGCGATCAGCGAACGGCCCGGATTCTACTACCTGAACCTCTTGCTGGCCCTGGCCGGGATCTCCGGCGTCTTCCTCGCCATGGACCTGTTTCTGTTTTACTTCTTCTGGGAGTTGATGCTGATCCCGATGTTCTTCCTGATCGCCCTTTGGGGTCACGAAAACCGCCAGCGTGCGGCGATCAAGTTCTTCATCTTCACCCAGTTGGGCGGACTGCTGATGCTGCTGGCGATCCTCGGCCTATATGTCGCACACGGGCGCAGCACCGGCGAGTATACGTTCGACTACCCGCGCCTGCTGGGTACGGTCCTGGCGCCCGGCACCGCCCTGTGGCTGCTGCTCGGCTTCGCGGCCGCCTTCTTCGTCAAGCTCCCCGCCGTCCCGTTTCACACGTGGCTCCCCGACGCGCATACCGAAGCGCCCACAGGCGGGAGCGTGATCCTTGCCGGCTTGCTGCTGAAGACCGGTGCCTACGGCCTGATCCGATTTGCCCTGCCGTTGTTCCCGGGCGCCGCCGCCCAGGTCGCACCGGCTGCCATGGTCCTGGGCACGATCGGCATTCTCTATGGCGCCATGCTGGCATTCGCGCAGACGGACCTGAAACGACTGGTAGCCTACACCAGCGTAAGCCACCTCGGCTTTGTCCTGCTCGGCATCTTCGCCTGGAACACCCTGGCCTTGCAGGGCGCAGTGATGCAGATGATCTGCCACGGCCTCAGCACCGGCGCGCTCTTCATGCTGGTGGGCGCCCTCGACGAGCGCCTGCATACCCGCGATATGCGCCGCCTGGGCGGGCTTCAAGCCGTAGTCCCGCGCCTGGCCGCGATGGCGACGATGCTGGCCCTTGCGTCATTGGGCCTGCCCGGTCTCGGCAACTTCGTTGGTGAGTTCCTGGTTCTGCTGGGCGCATTTCGGGTCAACGCCACCCTCACGACAGTCGCGACCCTGGGCTTTGTCCTCGCCACGGTATACGCATTGTGGATGATCGCCCGGACGTTTCACGGCCCCGCCCGCGAGGCCCGGAAGCTCGCCGACCTGACGGGCCGCGAACTAGCCGTCCTGCTCGCCACGACCGCTGCCCTCTTGTACCTGGGATTGTTCCCTCAGCGTGTACTGGACCTGGCCGCACCCGGGCTGGACCGGGCGCAGCACGCGATCGCAGTCGAGGTGTCTCATGCGCCCTGACGATCTGGCCGCCTTATCACCGCTGTTGATCCTCGCCGGCGCGGCAGTTGCCGTGCTCCTGGCGGCGGCCGTCTTTCGTAGTCATCGGCTCGCGGTCGCGCTCACGCTCGCGGGGCTGGCGGCTGCCTTCGCCTCGCTGTCCATCGCGTGGCCGCATGCGCCGCGACCGGTGACGACACTGCTCGCGATCGACCACTTCGCGCTGTTCTACATGGGACTAATCCTCGCCGCAGCCTTCACAGTGGTGCTGTTCTCACATGACTATCTGGCCACGACCTGCCTCCCGACGGAGGGAGTTGGCCAGACATCCGGGCCCCGCCGCGAGGAGTACTATGTCCTTATGCTTCTGGCCGTGGTGGGATCCGCGGTTTTGGTGGCGAGCGTCCATTTCGCATCGTTCTTTCTCGGTCTGGAACTGCTCAGCGTCTCGCTCTATGCACTGGTGGCCTACCGGCGTGAAGGACGCTTGGGCATTGAGGCAGGCGTCAAATACCTGATTCTGGGAGGTGCCGCGTCTGCGTTTCTCCTCTTCGGCATGGCACTGGTCTACGCGGCGCTGGGATCCCTGGACTTCAGCGGCCTGGCCCGAGGCTTCGCAAGAGGTGATGGCGAAGGGCTACTGCCGCTGGCCGGCATCGGGCTGATGGTCGTGGGGATCGGCTTCAAACTTTCGCTGGTGCCGTTTCACGGCTGGGCACCGGATGTCTACCAGGGAGCGCCGGCCCCGGTCACTGCGTTTGTGGCCACGGTGTCCAAGGGCGCTGTATTTGCCCTGCTCCTGCGGTTCTTCAGCATGCTTCAGCCTCCGCGGCACGGTGCGCTCGCCACGGTCGTTGCTCTGGTGGCGGTCGCCTCCATGTTCGCGGGCAACTGGCTGGCTCTGCTGCAGACTAACGTCAAGCGCCTCCTGGCCTATTCTTCCATCGCTCATATGGGCTATCTGCTGGTCGCGTTGCTCGCCTCGGGGCCTTGGGCACCGACCGCCGTCACCGGCTACCTGACAGCCTATATCGTTACGATTTTGGGGGCGTTCGGCGTCGTCTCCGTCCTCTCCACGCGATCGCGGGACGCCGACGGGGTCGAGGATTACCGCGGGCTGGCCTGGCGGCGTCCCTGGCTGGCTGGCGTGTTCACGGCCATGCTGCTTTCACTGGCGGGCATTCCCCTCACCGTCGGGTTCATCGGCAAATTCTACGTCCTCGCCGCGGGCGTGAACTCGGACTTGTGGCTCCTGGTCGTCATGCTGGCGGTCAATAGCGCCATCGGCCTGTTCTACTATCTGCGACTGATTGCGGTTTTGTACCGACCGCCGTCCGAGGCCGCCGCAGGAGCGGTTGCCAGCCTGTCACTACCGCTAGGCAGTGCGGCGCTGCTCACCCTGACCCTGGCCCTAATCATTCTGGGTGTGTACCCCGCCCCACTCATCACCGCGATCCAGGCCTGCCTGCCATGACGTGGAGCCGCTTCACCGCTAAGGAGATTCGCACTCCAATCTGCGGGTTTACCTGATGTCAACGGACCCGCCGGAAGCGTCTACTCGTCTGCATACAGGGAGGCCAGACCCTATGGTTGCGCTGCCGGACACGTCAGAGAGAATCGAACAGGAGCTCACGAGTCTTGCCCGGCAGTTTGCCAAGCCGCCCTTGTCGGCGATCCCGTCACGCCACCGCGAGGCAATCTTGACCTTTGTCCTGCGGCGAGGAAAACGGCTTCGGCCCAAGCTTTTCCTCACCTGTTACGGTGGCTATGCGCCCGCCGAAGTGCCGAATCTCTATAAGGCCGCGATTTCCCTGGAACTTCTCCATGCGTTCATCCTGGTGCACGACGACATCGTCGACGGATCCCGAGTACGCCGCGGCGCGCCGTCCATGCATGCTCTCTTCGATGACGAGCTCCGCCACAACGGGTCTGCGCGATTTTCCGGCGAAGACGTCGCCATGATTGTCGGCGACATGCTGTATGCCGTGGGCATCAACATGTTCCTGTCGGTCGAAGCGGCAGCAGAACGAAAGCAGCAGGCGCTCGAGTACCTGACACTCACGGCAATCTATACCGCCTGCGGCGAACTCAAGGAACTGTTCGATACGCTGGCGCCTCCGGTGGAGGCCACGACCGAGGGCATTTCGCAAAGCAGTCAGTGGAAAACGGCCTACTACAGTTTCGCCTGTCCCATGGTGACCGGCGCGATCCTGGCGGGGGCCGGCGATGCCGACGTGAAGGCCCTGCGGGGCTACGCCCTTTCGGTGGGGCTGGCTTTCCAGATCAAGGATGACATCGAGGATCTCACCGGCAGCACCTTCGCCGAGAATGGGGACTCGGCTCTGGACGATCTACGCGAGGGCAAGCTCACTCTGCCGGTCTGGTACGCTCTTCATCACGGATCCCGAAAGGACCGGGAGGGACTGGCCAGGATCATTGGCGGCGGAAAGACCTCCCACCGGGATCTGGCCGCCGCGCACAGCATCATTCTTCGCGCCGGGGGCGTGCAATACGCGAAGAACGAGGTCGACCGGATCCTGCGAGAGAGCCGCGGACTGCTCGACTCTCTGGCCATGACCGTCGGTTCCCGCGATGCATTGTGGCGCCACACGACAGAGCTTCTGCAGGTACGAGAGGACGTCACGGAGCGCCGGCACTCCGTGCCCACGGCGGTAAGGCTTGCGCCGAACTCAACTCGATATGTCGAAACAAGAATGAAGGAGGCCGTATGAACATCAGGGCAGACAAGACAACCGCAACGAGACACCGGGCGCCACGAACCCTGGCCGTGTTGGCATTGCTGGGCATGGCGCTCGCGGCCCCCGGCCGCGCCGATGAGTATACCGTGGACCCGGTTCATTCACGCATCGGGTTCTCAATCACCCACCTGGCCATCAGCACAGTCAGCGGCCGATTCACGAACTACACGGCGCAGATCGTCATGGACAAGAGCGGCACGGCGTCGCTCACCGCGGAAGCGACGATCCAGGTCGCCAGCGTGGATACGACCGTCGAAAAGCGGGACGAGCATCTGCGAAGCGCGGATTTCTTTGATGCCGCCAAGTTCCCGGAAATCCGGTTCGAAGGCGCCAAGGTCGTGAAGGAAGGGGACGGCTGGGTACTGGCCGGCAAGTTCACCATGCACGGCACATCCAAGAACCTGAGGTTGCCGCTCACGGTCAACGGCCCGGTCAAGGATCCGTGGGGCAACCAGCGGATCGGCCTTCAGGCCAAAACCGCGATCAACCGCCACGATTACGGCGTCGGGTCCGACAAGGCCGTCGACAAGGCCGTCGGCGACGAGGTCACGCTCGACATCGCCCTCGAAGCCGTCGCGAAGAAGTGAAGCCGACTGATTCCCGTTGACGGGAAACCGTGGGCGGTGTTCTATGCCCGCCGCGCGCATGTCCGGGTTCGGCCGGAGATGACGCGGTGTGCTCGTCCGGCGCCATGGTTCGACAAATCAGGAAAGGCTCCCATGAATCCCACGTCAAGGCTGTCCATTGTACTCGCTTCTGTCTGTATCGTTGCCGCCTCCGGCTGCGGCAAGAAGCCTGGAACTGCCGCAACATCCGCGACACCGGGGGCCGGCGCGGCGAAGGCGGCAACAGTCGCTGCGGCTACCGGCACGGCGACCGCGGAGACTAACGTCATCGCGGACACGACCGCCAAGCTGGCCGCGGCGGAATGGGCGCTCAAGCAGGACGCCATCAAGAACGACCCGAACGGGCAGTGGGCGGTATCCGCCACCGCCTCGTCATCCTATAACGACGCCAAGGAAAACGAAGGGTACGCGCCCAATCAAGCAGCCGGCGCGCCCAACGTAGAGACGTACAGCGACAACGACAAAGCTTGGACACCTGCAACCGCCGACAGCGGCATCGAGTGGCTCGATCTCACCTACGCCAAGCCCGTGTATGCCACGGAAGTGCGCGTACGCGAGTCGTGCGGTTCGGGTGCCATCATCCGCGTCGAGCTAATCGACGCTCAAGGCACTTCGCATGCCATCTGGTCGGGCGCCGATCCGACCACAGAACTGAACTACCTGCTCGTCAGATTTCCGAAGACGGCGTTCAAGGTCGCGCGTGTCAAGGTCACGCTTGCCACCAACGTCGTTTCCGGCTGGAACGAGATCGACGCGGTGCAGCTGGTCGGCACGGCGGATTGATACGAACCGCTAAACCGATGACGATCCGTCGCGCTGCGCAGACTAGCGCGGAGCTCTCCGCCCATCAACAGTCCGCGTAATACGGATAGCGGGCCGGGTCGAAATCGGGTTGGCGGCGCTTCCAGCGTTTGTAGCTCCACAGCCACTGATCCGGCGTGGCCCGGATCTCGGCCTCGATTTCCGCCGTGATGCGGGCCGTCAGCGCCTCCTCGGTGTCGCCGGCAAAGTCTGCCGGCATCAGCGCTTCGCGGGCGTAGCCGCGGTAATAACCGCCCGGCTCGGCCCGGCAAAACCCAGGCAATACGGGCACGCCCAATCGCAGCGCCAGCATGGCCGCGGCATTCGAAACCGGCACCGGAACGCCGAAAAAAGGAACAAACGTCCCGCCATCGGCCGGCCGCGTGTCCTGGTCGAGCGCCAAGGCCACAACGCCCTTACTCTTGAGTACGCGCAGCAACGCGCGCAGGGCGCCCTCGCGCGGCACGATCACCTGCCCCATCGCCGTACGAAAGGCCGTGACGCGTTCGTCGATCTCAATGTTGCGCAGCGGCTTGGCTACACTCGTCAGCGGCAGACCCTGCATCGCTGCGAACGGGCCAAGCATCTCCCAATTCCCAAAGTGTGCGGTCACGGCGACGTACGGCCCGCCTTGCCGGATCCACTTCGCCAGCGATTCGTCCAAAGTGACGTACTGCGCCAGTCGCCGGCGCGTATCGCGCGAGAACCACAGCAAATCCAAGGCGGTCAGCGCAACCCGCTGAAAGCACTGTCGCACGAGGCGCACACGCTGCCGGTCGGTCAAGGAATCCCCGAACGCCAGGCGCAAGTTCGCCAGGGCAATGCGCCGGTCGCGGTGTGCCAGATACCATGCCGCCCGGCCGGACCAGCGCGCCAGGAACAGCACTACGCGCCGCGGCAGGCGCGGCACGACGGCCAGCGCAAGTTCGAACAGCCGCAGTTCCAGCGCTGAGCGGTACTGGCGGTGGTCGCGCCTTACGGGTTTGATAGGGTCAGCCATAGAGGATCGGGCACGATAACACAAAAATCAAAGGACCCGAAACACAGGTGTTTCGGGTCCTTCATCCCAAGCTCGTGCTTCTACTTCTTGGCCGGCACCGGCTCGGTATGCACCGTATCGGTCATCTTCGCCGCGCCGCCATCCGACTTCCGAATATAGACTTCCACCCGGCGGTTCACGGGATTGCCGTTATTGACGTCGTTCGCCGCCTTGGGCCGGCTGAAACCATAGCCGACGGCCACCATGCGACTGGCCTCGATGCCGCATTTCGCCGCGAGGTAATCGAGACACGCCTTGGCGCGCCGCTCAGACAGTTGGTCGTTATAGTCCTTCTTCGACTTCTTCAGCTTGTCGCAATGACCTTCGATGCGGCCGGTGGAACCCGGGTCGCGCCGCATGGTCAGGCCGATCACGTCGAGTTCCTTGAAGTACTCGGGCTTGATGACCGACTTATCGTAATCGAACTGAATATTCAGCGTGAACAGGATCAGGTCGTCGGTCGGATCAAGCGGGTTAGTATGATCCTCAATCACCTCGTGGCCGTCGGCCACGCCACCGCCATCGGTGTCGCGCTTGGTCGGATCGGTGTGATACGTGAAGACTTCCGCCCCGTCCTTCAACCCATCATAGTCCGTGTCCGGATTCAACGGATCGGTGTGGTACACCTTCACCTCGTCGTAATCGTTCAAGCCGTCATGATCCGTATCCGGGTCGAACGGGTTGGTGTGATAGATGTTGATTTCTTCATCGTCGGTCAGGCCGTCGGCATCGCTATCCTTCGGGCCGCCCCCCACGTGATAGTCCGGGGCCACGTGGGCGCCGAACACGTACCGCACGCCGACATCGACCTCGGAGTTCACGGTTCCCTTTTCGGTGAATGAGTCGAACGCCCCGCGGAAGTCCGCGCGCACCCCCCACTCGTCGTTGATATTGTAGATGACGCCGCCGCCCGCGCGCAAACCGCTGGAGTATTGATCATGGGTCGTATCATTGAAGTCGTCCGTAAATCCTATGCCCATGACACCGATCGTCAGGAAAGGGTCCACGCGCTTCCAAGGGGTGAAGTGGAACAGCGCATCCAGCGTCGCGCCGTAGCCGGTTGTATGGCTAGCCTCCAGCGGCGTGCTTATCACGAAACTGCCGTCAGGATTCTGATGACCCTTGATCTTCCGCTGTCCCAGGTAGGGAGCGACGAACAAGCCACCCTCGAACGTCCACCAGTCCGATAAGTCATACCCGAGACGCACGGGCGCGATGAGTCCGCCCTTGGTCGGGAAATCGCCCTCCATCTGAACCCGTCCAGCCGAGACGCTTACGTTCCAAGGGTGCTCGTCACCCTTTTCCTGGGCGCTCGCCGGAACTGCCCTCAAGAGAAGGCCAGCCGCCAACCCCGCGCCCACCGTCCACGTCAAAATTCTGCTCTGTGTCATGCTCGTCTCCCGCTACCCGTCTAGTGGTTACCTTCAACTGGCTGTTTCAATAGCAAACCTGCCCCGCCGGCAAAAGAAAAATCGCCGTCTCAGTCGATGAACTGCATGTCGTAGAGGCGTTTGTAGAGTCCCCCTTTGGCCAGAAGCTCGGCATGGGTCCCCTCCTCAGCAAGCCGGCCCTTGTCCAGCACAATGATCCGGTCGCAATCGGCGATGGTCGAGAGCCGATGGGCGATGGCGAACACCGTCCGGCCGGCCATGAGTTCGTGCAACGCCGCCTGGACCAGCCGCTCGGACTCCGTATCGAGAGCGCTGGTGGCCTCGTCAAGAATCATGACCGGCGGGTTCCGCAACATGGCGCGGGCAATCGCCAGGCGCTGCTTCTGTCCCCCGGAAAGCCGCATGCCGAGGTCGCCGACGACCGTCTCGTATTGCTTGGGCATCTCCATGATGAAACCATGCGCGTTGGCCCGGCGCGCCGCGTCCACGATGGCGTCGCGCGACGCCCCCTGGGTCCCATACCCGATGTTGTTCGCCACGGTATCGTTGAAGAGAATCGTATCCTGCGTGACGATACCCATTTGCGTCCGCAACGACGCCAGCGTGAAGTCGCGGATGTCACACCCGTTGATCCGCACCGTGCCGCCGGTGACGTCATAGAAACGCGGCAGCAGGTTCACGAGGGTCGTCTTGCCCGCCCCCGATCCGCCGACGAACGCTATGCGCTGGCCGGCCTTGACCGAAAACGACACGCCGTCGAGCACGGGCTGATCCCCGTAGGTGAATACCACGTTCTCGAATTCGATCGTCGCGAGGCGGTCAGCGAACGCTGTTGCGCCCGGCCGATTCGTGACACTCACCGGCGCGTCGATTATCTCGAAGATCCGGTCGGCCGCCGACACGGCCTGCTGGATCTGGAGATGCACCCGGCTCAGCTTCTTCACCGGCGAGTACATCAGGAACAAGGCCGCCGCATAGGTCAGGAAATCGTTGACCTCCATGTGGTTAAGGCGCACGTAAATCAGTACCATGCTCACCCCAATCGTGGAGATGAAGACAATCAGGGGCTCCACAGCGGCATTGGCCCGCGCGACACGGATGACCCGGCCGAAGAATGCCCGGTTCTCCTTGGCAAATCGCGCCGCCTCGTAATCCTCCATTCCGAACGCCTTGACAACCCGCACGCCAGAGATGGTTTCCTGCAGGATCGACACCAGGTCCGCCACGCGCTGCTGCGCCTCGCGCGTGTAACGCCGGACGCGGCGCCCGAACAAAGCCACCGGCAGGATGCAGATAGGGAATAGCACAAGACTCGCGAGTGCCAGCCAGGGATCCAGCCAGAAAAGAGCCCCGATCGAAAAAACCAGCGTGACCGGCTCCTTGGCCAGATCCTCAACGACCACCGAAACGGCGCTCTCGGCCACCACCGTGTCATTCGCCGTCCGGGAGATCAATTCGCCGGCGCGGCTGGCCACAAAATAGGACAGCGACAGATCGTTGAGTTTTCGAAACACCGTGTCGCGCAAATCCATCACAACCCGCGATCCCACCCAGCGGATCTGGTACCGGCTGATGAACTCGGCGACGCTGCGGATCAGTCCCACCAGCGGCAAGGCCGCCGCCGCCAGCAGGACAGAGGATATCGGGATGTTCTTCTCGTAGAACTTGGGCAGTCCCCTCTGGATGAACCACAGGATGCCGCCATTGGCTGCGCCGTAGATCAGGCCGAACGTCATGCCCACGGCCAGCCGCCGCCAGTAGGGACGCGTATAGCCAATCAGCCGCCGGTAAATACCAAGCGCCGGCAGCCGCCTGTCAGTCGTTGAAATGCCCATGCTTGGTCCCGGCGACCTTCAAACCGCCGGTTCTTCCCCTTCCGAAATACATCTGGATTCCGATAACGGGCGGGCACTTTAGCACCTGCCTGCCATCTTCGCAATGCCGCCCTGCGTTCCTGGCGCAACTCGTACGGGGCGACCGTTTCGGATTCGAGGGGGGCGTGATGCGCGGCTCTTCCCCTGCCTGGATGCGCAGTAGCTTCATGTATTTCATTGTCATTTCAGGTTCGACAGACTACTCTTTGTGCCCTTTTATGACTTCGACTTGGAATGAGCTGCCCGGCGGGGCCGCAGAGGGGGGGTGCCCAGCATTGCCCTCTCAAAGCGGATTCCTGCCTGCCATTTACTGTGACTTCGACGGTACCATCACCGTGGAAGACGCGGTCGATCAACTCTTGGCGGAGCACGCCTCACCGGAGTGGCGGGCTATTGAGCAACTCTGGGACGACGGTCTTATCGGATCCCGTGAATGCCTGGAACGACAGATCGCGTGCGTCGGTCATTTTACGCCGAGCGCAATGACCGCGTTCGTGAACGGCCTTCACATCGACCCAAGCTTCGGCCGCTTTGCCCGCCATGTCCAGTTGCGACGCATCCCCTTCTCCATTGTCAGCGACGGCTTTGACCTAATCATCCGGTCGGTACTCGAGAAGCACGAGATACGAGGCATCCCCGTCTTTTCGAACCACCTGGCGTTCTCACAGAACCGCCTCATTGCCACGTTCCCTTCGAGCCATCCGGACTGCCGCTCGCAGGCGGGCCTGTGCAAATGCCGTGTTCTGAGCCGGACGGTGGCGGACACCCGAACGCTCTACATCGGGGACGGCCGTTCGGACCTGTGCGCGTGCCGCAATGCCGACACGGTCCTGGCCAAGGGGCACCTGATCGAGTGCTGCCGACGCGAAGGTATCCCTTTCGTCCCATTCGAAGATTTCGACGATGTCATGGATTACGTACTTGCCCAGGAGATGGCGCATGCCTCACGAGAACCGATCGCTGTCTGACCAGGAATTGCTTCGCATCGATTCCGAGTGTTCGTCCTATGGCGACACGGTCCACTATTCCGACCCTCCGAAGGTCTTTCGTTCATGCGATGGGTCCTTCGTCTATGACGCCGATGGGACGCCTTACTTGGACGTCCAGATGTGGTATTCCGCCTGTAACTTCGGCTACCGGAACGAACGTCTCAAGGTGGCCGCCATGGACCAGTTCGATACGCTACCCCAACTGGCGCCGCAGTTCCTCAGCGAAACCAAGGTTCTGCTGGCTCAAAAGATCTGCGAAGCATGCCAGTCGCGGTTCGGCGTGAAGGGCCGCGCGCACTTCAATGTCGGCGGGTCGCAGGCCGTCGAGGACGCGCTGAAGCTCATTCGCAACACGACCAAGAAGAGCCTCATGTTTGCCTACATGGGCGGCTACCACGGACGGACGTTGGGAGCTTCCGCCATCACGTCGAGCTATCGCTATCGCCGGCGTTACGGCCATTTCAGTGACCGGGCCCACTTTATCCCGTACCCTTATTGCTACCGCTGCTATTACGGGAAGAAGCGCGAAACCTGTGACTTCTACTGCGTGGCCCAATTCGAACGGCTGTTCGAGACCGAATACAACTCCTTCTACGACGCCAAGGCGAATGAAACGGAATTCGTCGCGTTGTTTGCGGAGCCTGTCCAGGGCACCGGCGGCTACGTCATCCCGCCTGAGGGGTACTTCGAACGCTTGAAGCGCGTGCTCGACCGCTACAAGATTCTCCTCGTCAGCGACGAGATCCAGATGGGGTTCTACCGCACCGGCAAACTCTGGGGGATCGAGAACTTCAACGTGAAGCCGGACCTGGTGGTGTTCGGAAAATCCCTCACCAACGGGGTGAACCCGCTTTCAGGGCTCTGGGCGCGGGAAGATTTGATCTCGCCCAAGGTATTTCCGCCTGGATCCACCCATTCGACCTTCTCCGCCAACCCGCTCGGAACCCGCGCCGGCCTGGAGGTGATGCGGATGCTGGAAGAGCGAGATCACGAACCGCTGGTTTGCCAAAGCGGCCGGAAGTTCCTCGACGGGCTGAAAAGCCTGAAGAAGAAATATCGAAATATCGGTGACGTGGATGGCCTGGGACTCGCCCTTCGTATCGAGATCTGCGAAGCGGACGGATTCACGCCCAGCAAGTCCCTGACCGACAAGATCGCCGACGAGGGACTTCGAGGAAATCTCTCGTACCGGGGCAAGAAATGTGGGCTCGTCCTCGACGTGGGGGGCTATTACAAGAACGTCTTCACGATCGCCCCCTCCCTCTATATTACCGACGAAGAGATCGCCATGGCGATCGATCTCCTCGATCAGCTCTTCAAACGGTGTTTGTAGTGGACGAAGACTTCGCCTTCACACACAGCAGCCACGCCAAGGCCGTCCTTCTCTTTCACGGCCTGACAGGCGCGCCCAGCGAATTGGCCCGCTATGGGAAGGCGCTCTTCGATGCCGGTTATGATGTGCACTGCCCCGTGCTTCCGGGCCACTGCCGTGGGGTGGAAGCGCTTAAGCTGGCGCGCTGGCAGGACTGGTACGGCTTTGCGCTGGAAGCCTTTGACAAGCTGGCCGCGCGCTACCCGGAGGTGTACGTATCGGGCATCTGCTTCGGTTCGGTGCTCGCCCTGGCCGTGGCGGCGGAACGCCCCGCCGTCAGGGGTATCTCGGCCCTCTCGACGACCTTCTTTCTCGACGGTTGGGGCCTCCCGCCGATCCGTGTTCTCATGCCGCTGGGCTTCGCGACAGTCTTCAAGTTCATCTACTCTTTTCCAGAATCCGGCCCCATGGGCGTCAAGAATCCGTCGGTTCGCAAGCAAGTGGCGGATTCCATGAAGAGCGAACACTCGCCCATGCTCGACTGTTTCCCCCTCCTGTGCGTCTACGAGCTTTCCAAGCTTTCGCGTTTTGTGAGAAGACGTCTGCAGCAGGTAAAGACTCCTGTTATCGTGTTCCATTCGGTCCGCGATGATCTGGCCAGCCTCAAAAACGCACAGGTGCTCATGAACGGCGTGGGCTCGGCCCGCAAGGAGCTGATCACTCTTAGAAACAGTTATCACCTCATCACGATCGACAACGAACGGGATACGGTGTCGAAGAAAACCATCGAGTTCTTCGACTCGCTCCCGGCCGGAGCCGCCATCCCCGCCCAAGCCTGACATGCATGCCGTCCTCTATACCCTCCTGGCGCTGGCGCTCGTCGCCAACCTGGTCTGCCTGATAGGCACCTTTTGGATCAAGGGTACGTTTCGCGACACGACCAAAATCGCGGCCGTGGCAAAATGCTGCGAGGTCGTTGGGATCGTACTGGTGGCGTATCTCGGGATCCTGTTCGCCTTCATGATTTGGGCTCTGATGGCGAAGGCCGTCGGCGTGGCCCTCTGTCTTCTCGCATTTCTCCTCTCCCCCTTCGTGATTGGGCTCGCGGGTAATGACTACCGCAAAGCGGATCGTTTCATTGCCTGGCAGCTTGGCGCGTTCCTGCTCAGCCTCCCCGTCCTTCCGGTCCTGGTGAGCAGGTTGCTCTAACTGAGTTTCCCCCGATGCATTTTGCCAACAGCCTTGAACCGGCGGGCTTGATCCAGCACTTCCTGCGCCATCCTCCGGAAGGTTTTGAACCTGTTGCCACGACGCACGGGCAACCAGGGTTCTATATGGATTTTAATCTATTCACGACGGCAGATCCTGGCACCCTCAAGCGCCTCGCCGCACTTCCCGCCAGCGGCTTGCTGCAGCGTCTGCTGACGTGGAGAACGCTTTTTTTTGGTACGACCGTTAGCGAATACCTGCCCACCGTGCCGGATGTCGCACCCGACACGCTCGTTAAGTCCATGCTGACGACCTGGCGGCGGGCGTCCCGGCTGTTGATCATCAAAGACATTCCCGAAGCGTCTCCGCTATTGCCCACAAGCGAGAGCGCGGCGGCATGCGCTTTGACAGCGGCCTGCAAAAACACGGGCTTCACGCTGGTCGCCGGCCAGGCATTGGCTTATGTGGACATCGATTTCCAAGACACAGACGATTATCTGTCGCGTCTTTCTTCGGTGCGACGCAAGGACATCAGGCGCAAACTAAGGGTTCGTGGCGAGTTGCAGATCGAGGTCATCCGCACCGGCAGCGAACGGCTGAACGACAAGTCCTTCCTGAATGAGATCTATGGCCTGTACCTCGAGGTCTATGCGCAGAGTGAGATTCATTTCGACAAGCTTTCCGCTGATTTCTTCACTTCGGTTCTCCAGGACGAGACGCTGGATGGGCACCTCTTCCTTTACTACGCCAATGAAAAGCTGATCGGCTTCAACCTGTGCCTTATTCACAATGGCATGCTGATCGACAAGTACGTGGGTTTTCATTACCCCGATGCGCGCGACTTCAACCTCTATTTTGTCAGTTGGATGGAGAACCTCTCCTTCGCCGCATCCCGGCAACTAAGCCACTACGTCGCGGGATGGACGGACCCTGAAATCAAGGCCTACCTCGGCGCCAAATTCACCTTTACCCAGCACGCCGTTTACGTTCGCAACCCGCTTTTGCGCCGGATCCTGAGCAGGTTCTCGAAACTGTTCGAACACGACAAGGCCTGGTTCGAGGAGATGCAGCGGTGAATCGAACGCTGGTTCTCGACATCGACGCTTCGCTTCATGGTCTCGACACGGCACGTGTTCTCGACCTTGCGGACTGGCAGGAGGCCATTCGCTTCGGTTGTACGTGGTCGACCTGGAAACGCTTTCGCGACCGGCTTAATGAACAAATCCCCTGCACTCACGGCACGGTCTGCATGGGCAGCGGCGACTTTCACCACATCAGCCAGCTCTTGATCGAGCGCCTCGCGCATCAGGCGCCTTTCGACGTGGTCGTGCTCGACAACCACCCGGACAATATGCGTTTCCCGTTTGGCATCCACTGCGGCTCGTGGGTCCTGCACGCGGCAAGACTGCCCCACGTCCGCTGCGTACACGTCCTCGGCGTCAGCTCGCCGGATGTCGGCTGGCAACACGCATGGGAGAACCATCTGCTGCCAATCTTCCGCGGCAAGGTGCAGTACTGGACAATAGGGGTCGATACGCGCTGGGCGAGCCTGCCCGGACTGGCCAAGGGTTTCCGGTCATTTTCCGGAGCCGGGGAACTGGTCAGCTATTTTGTCGAAACCTTGCGCGAGAACATTCCCGGCGCAGCCTACCTTTCCATCGACAAGGATGTCTTCGCGCCCGAGGTGGCACGCACCAACTGGGACCAGGGCCATTTCGATCTCGGCAACGCTCGCCAACTGATAGCGGCTCTGTCAGGAAAGCTGGTCGGTAGTGACATTACCGGCGAAGTCTCGGCCCATCATTACCGGACGCCGTGGAAGCGGTGGCTCAGTGCCCTCGACCAGCAACCGGCCATACCGGTCGACACGCTGGCCCTATGGCAGGCACAGCAGATGTCAGTCAATCGGCAATTACTTGACTGGATTGAATCCGCCAGTCAGCAGCAATGCCGCGACAGCACGCCGAGGATTTGATCGAATTGGGCATCGTCGAGCCAGGGGCTGTTGGTAATCGTCAAGCTGCAAGCCGCAAACTCCCGGGCATTGGGGGCAACGCCATGGCCGACCCATGGCTGCAGGTAGGCATAGTCCGGCAAGGCGAAGGCAAACATGCGGGCAACCCCGACTCCGGCGCCCCACAACTCGCCCAGCACACGGTCGCGAATCGCTTCGCTGGGCAGCAGCACGACGAATACAGGCCAGGTTCCCGAAACACCAGGAGGATCGGAGAGCACCTCCACGCCTGGTATGCCAGCCAAGCGGGGCAGGCGCTGCGCGGCGCGACCGGCCAGTTCTCGCTGGAAGGCGGGCAGGCGCAACAAGGCGCGGCAGCCGACGGCCTGCCGCCATGGTGACACCCGATGGACAGGAATGTCCGGAGAGAAGTAGTCGCCGACGGCCGCTACCGGATCGTTCTGGCGCAATGCTCGCCGCAAGGCTCGGCCATAAACATAAGGCAAGCCGTGCGGACGATAGGCCAGCGCGTAACCCAGTAATTCAAGGCAGCGCAATGCTTCCCATCCAAGCTTGCGGGGGACGATTTCTTGCGACGTATTCTTGAGTTCAGCGCGAAGTCCAGCATCGGCGGCTAGCCAAAGCCCCCCCTCGAAAAGCGTCAGCCCCTTGCCGGCCGCCAGGCTGAAGAAGCCTGCATCGCCCACTAAACCAAGGCTCTTCCCCTGGCGGCGAGCTCCCAGGGCCTGCGCCGCATCTTCGATGACGTACGCGCCGCAGTGCCGGGCAACTCTGACGACCGGATCAAGGTCGGCGACGCGACCACCCAGATGCGTGGGAATTATGGCCAGAGTACCCTCATCGCAAAGCTTTGCCAATGTCCCCGGATCGAGCTCGAAACTTCGGAGGCGAACATCGCAAACCTGCACTTCCAGGCCGCAATGTGCCACCGCAAACACAACCAAGGGGCAGGTATAGGCCGGGACAACGACACGCGTTCGACCTGAACGTCGCCGTAGTGTTTCGAGGATCACGATGAGACTTGCCGTCCCGGAGCACTCGACACCGACTTCGGGCACATCGAGAAACGCGGCAAGCTGTTGCGAAAAATCGCCAGCTCTGCCTGAAAGGAGGTCCTTAAACAGCAGAGGCAGTCCCGCAGTTGGCGGAAGCTCACACTTGGACATGGGGTTCAGATGTCTCACCTATGGCCAGACTGACCACGCCGGCAACAATGAGGGCCGCGCCCACCATCTGCCAGGCGCTGAGCGCCTCACCGAAAAGCGGCACGGAAACAATCATGACGCCGACCACCTCGAGATGGGATGCGGCAAATGACGGCCCGACCGGAGCATGTCTCAGCAAGGTCATCCAGGTCACGAATGCACCGATATAGCCGAGGATGGCGCCATAGACCCAGGGATTGGTCACCACACGAATCACCCACTCCGGTTCAATCCGGAAGGGTTCAGCGTGCGTGGCTGCCATCTTGAAACAGATCTGGGAAAAGGTATCGACCACCATCAGCACGACAAAACCCAGGAGATAGAATCTCTTGAGTGACATTTAGCCGAGCCCCACGATGGCGACGCCGGCAATGATCAAGGCCATACCGATAATTCGCGGCCGTGTGAAATGCTCCTTAAACACGATGCGGCCGCCGACCATGATGACCACAATGCTCATCATGCCGAGCAAGACGCCTTCAGCAAGGGGGACCAATGAGAGGAACGCCAGCCAGAGAACAAACTCTGCGATGAAGCAGAAAATCCCCAGCCACAGCCAAGGTCGCCTCAGCATATGGCGCCAGTGTTCCAGCGTGGACGCATCGGCGGCCGGCTCAATCGCCGCCAGCTTGAATGCAAAATGCCCCCCGGAATCAACCAGAATGTTTAAGGCCCAGAGAACCGTGATCAGGAGTGGTTTCATTCGTTACAAGGGCATCTATCTGAATTGGCAATGTCTCGCAGCCATGTGTGCCTGTCAAGTGGTTCCGCTCAAAGGACTTCGCCCCTTCGCCCCCAAGCAGGCTCTATCACCGCAACCGCCGGAGCGTCTCGTCGGTGCGCGCCCCCAGCGCCACCGAGATATAAGGACAGACGCCAGAGCTCCCGTCCTGCTCGGCCACCGCGCCCTCCTTCACCTTAAATGCATTGGCAACGCTGCAGCCGCACTCCAACGTCAGGTCAAGATGCCTGGCGATCTCCAATACGACGCCACACCCGGCCTTCACGTCGGTGATCCTGACGCGCGAGTCCACTTCCTCCGGGCCAAGATAGGCGTGGTAGTCGCTTTCGGAATACCACACCTGCGCAAAGTATTCCGTGGTCCCCACCGGTCTGTAGCCGACCCGGAACATGAACGGAGCGGTGGCGTTGATGTGCAGTCGACCGTCTTCAGACAGGTAGCTAATCCCGCCCACCGGGTAAAGCGAGCGGCGCCAGTCGTCCACAGAGGCCTGAACCCCGACATGCACCGCGAAACGGGGTGTCAGCCGATAACACGCGATCGGACCACTGGCCCACTGGAAATCCTGCCAGTCAAGTGCCTGGCTGAAATCGGAATAGAGGCCGGGATAGAACGTCCAGGCCAGCAACAAGTCATCGCTGACGAAGCCGCCTGCCGCTATGAGGGTTTGAACCTGATACAACGTGGGCGTGCCCAGCGGCCGGTTGGAGTTTCCCGGGCGGTCGAAATCATAACGTCGTGAGGCGAACTCGAGATCCGCACATATGGCGCTTTCCGCGGTCAGACCCACGGCGGCGTCGGCCTCGAGGTAGAAATAATCGAGGCTGGCTTCCTCGGTCTGCCCGCTTTCGTGGTGACTGGGCTCGCGTAGGTACTGGGCGTACAGATACGACGGGTCATAGAAGACCAGATCCATGTACTCGCGATGCCGGTCAAAAAAGTCGCCCGGGACATCGGCGGCACAATCCCCGACCCTGAGGCAGGCAAGGAGCGCGGCGCCAATCATGCTCCGAATCGTCCCGCACCCGCATCTGACGGCGACACGTATCGGTGGGCGGCCATTCATCGGCTCGCGACGCGCCCTTCCCGCCGTTTCGCCCGCAGCGCGGCGACACCCATGTCCCCTACCCCCACCCTCATTACCAGCCATCCGTTGTATCTCTCTTTGGGCCGTTGCCACACATTAAGGCCGACCGGACAAAGCCACGCCCCGATGCACGCGCGTGGGCGAGCGGGTGTCCGGACCAAAGCCACGCATGCTACCAAAAGTTGACCTCACTACAAGGATGACCACCTGACATTCTCTTCTCTCGCGGGGCTGGACGTTTGCGCGCCAACAGGCATAATACCCCCATGCAAACGCGTCAATGGCGAGTCAACGACGATCAGGCAGGCCTGACGCTACAAGATTTTCTGTCCCATGCCCTGGGCGTCTCGCGCAATCGCGCCAAGTCGCTGCTCGACCTGCGCCAGGTGTTCATCAACGGACGGCGCGTCTGGATGGCCCGCCACACGGTGCAGCGCGGCGATACGATCGAAAGCCCGGCCGTCGCCCCCGCCACCCCCACCATCGAAACGGCCCCCCAACTGCGCGTGCTGATCAACGACCCCGACTTCGTCGTCATCGACAAGCCGGCGGGGCTGGCCGCAAACGGACCGGACAGCGCGGAGACCCTCCTGCGCGTGCAACTCGCCGCCCCCGACCTCTGTGCCGCCCACCGGATCGACCGCGACACATCCGGGTGCCTCCTCTGCGCACGCCACGCCAAGGCATTCGACGACCTCGTGGAGGTGTTTCGGGCCGGGCGGGTGCTGAAACTGTACCACGCCCTGGTGGTGGGCCGGATCCGCGAGAAGGACCGGACCATCGAGCGCCCTATCGAGAATACGCCGGCCGTCACCCACCTGCATGTGCTCGACGCCAATGACACGGCCAGCCACGTCAGGCTCAAGATCGATACCGGCCGGACCCACCAGATCCGGATTCACCTGCTCGGCATCGGCCACCCGATCCTGGGCGAACGCAACTATGGGCAACGCCACGTGCTCCCCCCGGAGGTGCGCCACGTGGAGCGCCAACTGCTGCATGCGGCGGCGATTCAGTTCGTATCACCGCGGACCCGAAAGACCATCCGGGGCGAGAGTCCGCTGCCCGCCGATTTCACGGCCTGGCTCAAGCGGCTGCGGCTGAAGTAGTGAAGGCAGACCCGGTCACGTCTTGTGACGGTAGGTGATGCGCCCCTTGGTCAGGTCGTAGGGCGAGATCTCGACCGTGACCTTGTCACCCGACGTGATGCGGATGAAATGCTTGCGCATCTTTCCGGAAATATGAGCGAGCAATTCGTGCCCGTTATCGAGCTTCACCCGATACATGGTGGCCGGCAGTACCTTGACCACCGTTCCATCAACCCGAATTGCATCGTCTTTGGTTTCTTCCGGCATGCGTGTTCTCCCCCACGGAACCGAGGCTCCGCGTTTTCAAGCGGCCCCGTAGGTATCATAACGGAGTCCATCCTGTCAATGGTGCCGCGCGGCGATTCAAGGCCGACACACCCACCCAAAAACCGGTGCAAACGCCGGTCGTCGGTGTTATTCTGCCGCCTATGCCGATCCGGATCATTGGCGACCACCCGCTCGCCCGCGACGCTCAGGGGAACCTGCGGTCGCGGATCGCCACGCTATTCCCGCGCGCACGGACCTTGGTCACGTTGCCGGGCATCCATGCCACGCAGCGCATGGCCTACGTGCATGCCGTCAATGCCGACCGCGGCGCCGTGGGTATCCCGCCACTTACTGAAGAGGAGGAAATGGTCGAATGGCAGCAGTCGGTCGACCTCATCGTCGACGACAACGCCATCCTGATCCGGCCCGATCCCGACAATATGCCGCTGGCGTTCGAGGCTGACGACCAACTCCAAGAACTGGTCTCCAAGCAGAAGATCAAGTTTCTTCACGTCATGAACCTCAAGGTCCGCCAGGCCATCAAGGAACGGGGCGAGAGCTGGCGCATCGCCGCGTTGCCCCACACGCCCGAGGACATGAAGGCCATGATCGAATCCTCGCGACTCCGCATCGGCGGCCGGCCCATCTACTACTATAACCGCGTGGTGGGCACGCGATTCCTCACCTACGCCGCCTTCGAATCGCTCGCCGACCTCCCCCCTCTTGAACTCGCCGAGCATCTGGGTGAGATCCGCGATTTCTCAAGCCGCCACAACCGGCGCGGGTACCCCGAAATCTCGTTCTTCGAGGCGGCGCCTTCTTTCGGCGCCAAGGACTTCGCGGCATGCGATGTCCAGACATCCGGCCCCGATGGCCTCCGCTCCATCTACGAGTCCATCAAGGCGCAATTCCGCGCGGCCGTCCGCACGGACCTGCGCGAGGATAACCTCGACAACATCGAATGGCGCAACTGCATGTTCGCCGCCCTCCTCGCCCAACGTGACGAAACCATTTCCGAAGAAACTTTCCTGGGGTTGAGCTCCGAGTTCTACATGCAGATTGAGTGGCTGCCCGGGGGACGGATCGAGGAGGGCGAACTGGTGTTCGACCCGATCTTCGACGAATTCGAACGCAACCCGGATTCGCCGGAGTTGCGGCTGCTGTGCGACGAAAAGGCCCGCGGGTTCATCTTCAATTTCGTGCGCGAGTTCGGCGATCTCGAGTACGTCAACATCGGGCGCATCATCGGTTCGCTCTCCCAGCGCCCCTCCGCCGCCGGCCGCCGCGACGTCTACGTGGCCGAGATCAAGCAGCGCGCCACGCCGCAGCCCTTCGTGCGCATCCTCCGCATGCAGAAGTGGGGCATTCGCGAACACCTCGACGAGAACAAGGACCTGCTGCGCGCCATCATGGAGGCCGAGGACTACACCGACTACATCTTGGACCGGCGGCTCGGGTGTCGCCAACTGGGCATGAACCTCCCGCCCCGCATCACCACGCGCAAGATCAGCGAGCGCTACCGCGGCGCCCGGCGCGAATACGAAGGCCAGATGATCTGGAGCACGTACTTCGAACGCGACTATATCGTGGGCATCGCGACGGACAAGATCCCCCGCCTGCGGTATCAGAATAGCCAGTACGCGCTGCAGTTCGCCGCCCTGCTGGGCCGTACGGCCGCCACGAATATCATCGTCGGCCGCATGAACCTGCAGAACCGCGTGCTGTTCGACGACGGCGACGAGATCATGCTCGAGGACGAGGCCGGCATGCCGATCGAGATCGTCGTGGCCGACCACACCGGAACGTTTGTCGACTACACCTCGCCGCTGGAAGCGCACGCGGCCGCCTATGCCGCCCCGGTCAACCGCCGTACCCCGTTCACCCCCGAGCATGAAGCGGTGGCCGACGCCTACGCGAGCGCCTTCCATGAACGCTTCACCCACATTCAACTGGAATACCGGAAACGGAAACGGGCCTTCGACACCCTGTTTAAACACCGCCGCCGTGACGAGCACGGCAGTTTCGCCTACCGTTGGGAACGTGTGCTGGACCGACTGAACCGCACCGATGGCGTCGCCCTGACCACCGAGATCCGCCGCCATATCAAACTGGCGTGAGTTGTTCACTGTTTACTGTTCACTGATGCCTCACTGGAACCAAATCTGCACCTGCCGGTAACGTCTGCCCCAGGCCAGGGCCTCGCGGTGACTCTCGAAGAACAGGTCGATGTGATCGCCCTTGATGTCGCCCCCCCGGTCCTCGACGCGGCCGTACCCGTAGCCCGGAATGTAGAAGATCGTCCCGAACGGGTAGCGGCTGGTGTCCGCGGCGATCGTTCCCTTGTGGGCCCGGGTGCCGCTGGCGGTCATGCCCACATCCTTGCGCTGGCCGGCCAGCGGACCGCTCGCATAGACCGGTCGGCCCAGCCAATTCCGACGCCAACCACAACACTCACGGCAGGGGCAGTACCCCGTGGCGAGCACTGTCCGTTCCACGTTGGGCACGCCGCGCGGGGGATGCACCGTGGCGCACCCCGAGCCAAACAGGAGCAATCCGGCCATCAAGAGTAACCACGCCATTACCCGTCGCATGGGCCGCAGTATAGACCGTTGCGACAGGTTCAACAGCTTGAAACTGGACGAAAAACTTGAACGCCGCGCCCTGCTGTGCCAGAGTACGCCGCGATTTGCGGGCCCAGAAACACCCGCCCAAAAAGCAAGGAGAAGGACTCATGCCGGCTAAAGGAAACATGCTGATCGGACAGAGCGGCGGACCGACCGTCGTCATCAACCAGAGCCTCGTGGGCGCCGTCCTGCAGGCCAAGCTGTCGAAGGATATCGGCGGCATCTATGGCGCGCTGCACGGGATGAAGGGCATCCTCGAGGAAGACTTCATCGACATGCGCAAGGAGAGCGCCACCACGCTGGAAGCCGTCGCCAACACCCCGGCCTCGGCCCTCGGGTCGGCCCGCAAGAAGCCGTCCGACGAGGAATGCGCCAAGGTATTCGGCATCCTGACGAAGTACAACATCCGCTACTACTTCTACATCGGCGGTAACGACTCCGCCGAAGCCACGCACATCATCAACGAAAACGCCAAAAAGGTCGGCTACGACCTGCGCTGCTACCATATCCCGAAGACGATTGACAACGATCTGCGTGAGAACGACCACACGCCCGGCTTCGGCAGCGCCGCCAAGTTCGTCGCCTGTGCCAGCATGGGCGACAACCTCGACAGCCGCGCCCTGCCCGGCGTGAAGATCAACGTCATCATGGGCCGCCACGCCGGCTTCCTGACCGCCGCCTCGGCCCTGGCCCGCGTCTACCCGGATGACGGCCCGCACCTGATCTACCTGCCCGAGCGCCCGTTCATCACCGAAAAGTTCATCGCCGACGTCGAGCGCGTCTATGCGAAGTACGGCCGCTGCGTGATCGCGGTATCCGAGGGCATCGCCGACGAGAACGGCACGGCCATTGCCGCGAAATTCTCCAAGGAGGTCGACTCGCACGGCAACGTGCAACTCAGCGGCACCGGCGCCCTGGGCGATCTGCTCGCCACGGAGATCAAGAACCGCACCAAGATCACCCGCGTGCGCGCCGACACATTCGGCTACCTGCAGCGTTCATTCCCCGGCCTCGTGTCGGCCGTGGACGCCAAGGAAGCGCGCACCGTCGGCATGCTGGCGGTCAAGGAAGCGCTCAAGGGCAAGGAACCCAGCGGCTCGATCGCCATCCGCCGCA
Source organism: uncultured bacterium (assembly GCA_903895695.1). Lineage (GTDB taxonomy): Bacteria > Verrucomicrobiota > Kiritimatiellia > CAIKKV01 > CAITUY01 > CAITUY01. The sequence goes on along the minus strand of CAITUY010000116.1, from coordinate 54,950 downwards.
AGCCGGGCAAGAAGTATGCGGTGTATTTCGAGCGCGTCCCGCTGGCCAGTGTTTCCAAGGAAACGCGCCATGTGCCGGACGAGTTCATCACCAAAGAGGCGAACGACGTCACATCGGCATTTCTGGCCTATGCCGGCCCGATCGTCGGCCCCCTGCCGAAGATCGGCCGATTCAAGGGTGTCAAGGTGGTCAAGAAGTAGCTAGACAATCAACATGCAGTCGCCATAGCTGTAGAACCGGTAACGCTCTGCCACGGCCTCGCGGTACGCGCGTCGGACCAGATCAATCCCGGCCAGCGCGGTGACCATCATGATGAGCGTTGACCGCGGAAGATGGAAATTTGTCAGCATCGCATCCGCGACCTTAAAGGCATAGGGCGGACGGATGAACAGATCCGTCCGGCCGCTGCAGGCGCATACCCGGCCGTGCCACGCCGCCGCGCTCTCGAGCGTCCGCACCACCGTGCTCCCCACCGCCACCACGCGCCCCCCGCCAGGCCGGGCGGCGGCAATGGCGGCAGCAGCGTCTTCGGCAATGGTGAAACGCTCCTCCTCCATGCGGTGGCCCTCCACCTCCTCGGCATCGACGGGTCGGAATGTGCCCAGGCCTACGTGCAGCGTCACGGCCGCGCGGTTCACGCCTTTCGCGGCAAGCGCTTGAAGCAGCGCGTCGGTGAGATGGAGGCCGGCGGTGGGCGCCGCCACGGCCCCGGGCACGCGGGCAAAAACCGTCTGGTAGTCGTGCCGGTCCGGTTGGATCGCTTCGGGGTTCGCGTAGTCGCGCTTGATGTAGGGCGGCAGAGGCGTGAGGCCGACCTCCTCAAGCACCTCGGCCAGCGGACGTTCGGCCGTCAAGTCGACGACGACCCGGCCGTCGGGCTCATGATTCACGACCGTCGCCAGGAGTTGTCCCCCGCCCAGCCGCAGGCGCGCGCCGGGCTGCGGACGCCGCGAGGCCCCGCACAACGCCTGCCAGCGCCCCGGCGCCAGTTCTTCCAGCAACAGCAACTCGACCCGGCCGCCAGTCGCCTCCTTGACGCCCAGCAACCGCGCCGGGATCACGCGCGTGTCGTTGACGACCAGCACGTCGCCCGACCGAAGGTACTCCGGCAGGTCGCCCACCCGGCGATGAACCAGTGTCCCCCTCTCGCGATCCACGACCATCATGCGAGCCGCGGCCCGATCCTCCAGCGGGTGCTGGGCGATCAGGTCGGGTGGCAGCTCGTAATCGAATTCGGCGGTTTTCATGCCTCGAATCGTCAATCAGGCATTTGACTCAGCGGCACGCCTAGGATCTCGGCAGCCGCACGCATAACGCCATCGTTTGTCACCAGTGGATAGGCTCGTGAACGCAGGCATGTGGCGATGTGGATGGCGTCGAGCGTGCGCAGAGGCGCGTGTCCGGTGCAACGCTGGATCGTCTCCCCCGCCTCCTGCAACACGGCGAGGCTGACGGGATAAAGCACAAGACCGCCGCCGGACCAAAGCGCTTGCAGGCGCGCCCAGGCGCCGCTGCAGGTCCGAGCGGCAAGCTGTCCTTGCGCTTGCTTCCGGAGCAAAGCCGACCGGCATTCGACAATCGTGAGCTCCGAGGAGAACACGGCAGACTGGCCATCCACAAAATCCGCATAATATTCACTGTCCGGCTCGCGCACGACCAGTTTGACCAGGATAGCGCTGTCCAGGTACATGCTTACCCCCGTGCGTCGCGATCGGACCGAACGAGGTCCTCGGCTCGCGAGCCCTGTCGGCCAGGCGGCTGCGATCTGAGCCACGCACGGTTCACCCGCATAACCCTGACGGCGGCCGGAAGCGGCGTGAGCCTGGCACGGGACTGGCCATGCCACGTGATCGTGATTTCTTCTCCCTCGGCGGCCCGCCCGACAAGGGCCGACAGTTGCGCCTTGGCCTCCCGCACCGAGAACACTGTGCCACCGCCAGCCGGATAGGCGGTCGGCTTCATTGCTTTTCCGGTCTTCTTCATACAACAAATGTAGTCACATGTGGTTACATCGTCAAGCCAAGCTTCACTCCCCGATGATCTTTACCAGCACCCTCTTTCGCCGCTTGCCATCGAATTCGCCATAGAAGATCTGTTCCCAAGGACCGAAGTCGAGTTTGCCGTTCGTGATAGCGACCACAACCTCACGGCCCATGATCTGCCGTTTGAGATGGGCGTCGCCGTTATCTTCCGCGCCGTTGTGGGCGTACTGGCTGTGCGGTTTCTCCGGGGCCAGTTTCTCGAGCCAGCGTTCAAAATCGGCGTGCAGGCCGGACTCATCGTCATTGACGAAAACGCTGGCCGTGATGTGCATGGCGTTGACCAGGCACAACCCTTCGCGGATCCCGCTGGTGCGCAGGCACTCCTCGACCTGCGGCGTGATACTGACGAACCCGCGCCGCACCGGCAACTCAAACCACAATTCCCGACGATAGCTCTTCATGCTTCCGCCTCCCACCCCGGAAACTACCCTCACCCGCGCCGCAAGACCAGCCCGAAGCATGGGCGCCCCCTTCCGCCACCATTTGACGACATCCTGCCCGGCCTCGACACTCACCCCGCAACCCTCTATCTTCTGCCTCGTGAGACGCCCGTTCAGGTTAGCCCGCGCGCTATTCGGCACGGCCGTTCTGGCCTTGCTCGCCGCGGGCGGGCTCTGGGCCTTCCGCTTCGAGCTTAGGGCCTGGCAGTACCGCGACACCATCGAACCGGCTGCCGTCCGTTACGGTGTCCCGCCGCGGCTCATCGCAGCCGTGATCTGGCAGGAAACGCATTTCCACCACGCTGCCGTGGGTCGCGCCGGCGAACTTGGACTGATGCAAGTGAGGCCCGTCATCGGCCAGGAATGGGCGAAGAAGGAGGGCCTCGCCCGGTTCAGCCGGGCCGACCTGATCGATCCCGAAACGAACATCCTGGTCGGCGCATGGTGTCTCCGGCGGGCCACGGATCGCTGGGCAGACCGGCGCGATCCTCTGCCGATCGTCCTGGCTGAGTACAACGCGGGTCATGCGCAGGCCTTCCGCTGGGAGAGAACCGCCAGCACCAACGGCACGTCCCTGGCCGCCGCCATAACGTATCCCTCGACGCAGCAATACGTCGCTGATGTGCTCCTCCACTATCGCACGTTCGGCCGCCCCTGGCTTCGCCTGGGAAACTCCGGCCGGGAGCGGGAATGACCGATGAAGATGCCGCGAACAACAACGCTGCTTATTGGCCTGTCGCTGACCCTCGGTTCGTCGACGATGGCACAGTGGCGGCCGACAATCCTTAACCCGGAGACGCATGCTTCCCCGTCGGCTGAATACGCCCTATTCGTGAACCCAACCGATCTCTGTGGGGGCGGTCCCGCGGATTACCGGTTCATGAGAAATGGCGAGATCGTGTGGACGAATCGCTTCCCCTTTACCCTCTGGGAGGCCGTTGTCGCCAACTCGGGATACGTGGCGGGCTATGCCTACAGTTACGGCCCCGGGGGGTTCTCGGACAAAGGGTACGCGGCGGGCCGGGGGGACTTCACGGTGGTGATCCTCTCGCCCAAAGGGGAACTGCTGGCTAAGGATGTACACCGCCGCGAGAGCAGTCAGTACATCGATGATGAGTCGGCGAATCCGCTCGCTCAGGGGGTACTGGTCAGTGAGCCTGCCAATCGTGCGGTGATCCGCATCGCCGACCCGGACCTGAACCAGGGCACCGAACAATGGTGGAGCTACGACCTCAAGAGCGGCAAGCGGCTGGACACCCTCGCGCCTCAGACGCAGATGCCCACGAACAAGGCGCGTCTGTCGATCGTTGCGGCAAGAGCCCTGCCCTCAACCCCGCTCGTGTTGATCCATTGGTGGATGGCTGACTATCCCCGTGTCGGAGCCGTCTTCACGCTGGTTGACGTATCCGGGAAGCCCGTCTGGACGCTCCCCTTGGATGACGACTACTCCGTGCCGTCAGACAATGCCCGTGAGGACGAAGTCCAGAAGTTAGTTAAGGAGCATGGCGGAATCCTGGCCGCTCGAACCAACGGGACCTTTGACCTGCATTTCGTCAAAGAGGCGCTGAGAGTTTCCTTTGCGGTAGAGCCGCAGCCGAGCGGCAGATGGAACGTGATGCGCACCGGGCAGTCGCCCTATACGTGGCCTCGCCCGGCACCGGAGCCCGCGCCCGTGCGCCCGAAAGTGTCATTGCGCCGGCTCGGCGAAACCAAACTAGCCGGCGGCGATGCCGGCGAGCCGTCCCAGATTCGTGACCTGAGATCGTTTGACTTCGCTTCCGAAGGCGCGATCTGTGCGTTGCGGGCGCGACTGGATACGCCGCCATGCCTCCTGTATCTATCCCAGAAAGGCGACGTGATGAAGGAACTGCAAGTGCCCGTCGACAACAAGCCGACGCCGACTCAGTTCTCGAACCCGGCGAGCGTTGGTGGACGGAAGTTTGTGATCGCCGTCTCGGATCAAGAGATCGACGGGAAGGCCCAGTGGTTCCTGGCCGACTTCGACGCCGGGACGGTGGAGCCGATGACAAACGCGATGTCGCCCTGTGTGCAAGCCGTGGCTGGGTTCCCGGACGGGAGCTTCGTTGCGGTGACGGCACGCCGATCGCGATACTCCTCTTCTGAAGGGATCTTCCTGTTCGACGCCACTGGCACCGTGACGTGGAACAGGGAACAGAACGGCCATTCAGGTGAACCCGAGGATTTGCTCCACCCCGAGGACGTCACCCGCTCGGGCACCAACGAATTCGCGGTGCTGGATGTTGTCCGGGACACCATTCAGGTGTTCGACCGGAAAGGAAACTTCGAGCGTTTCCTGGACCTGACAAAAGCCTGGGGACGGAAGCCCAGCTACCCAACGGACCTGGCACCGGACGAAAACGGCGGTTTCATTGTCTATGACTTTGATGCCAAACAGACGTTGGTGCGGCTGGACCCCACCGGCAAGATTCGTTTTGAGTCTAGCCCCAGATTTGCCGACGGGCGTCCGTTCTGTATCCACGATGGCGTCAAACTTTCACCCCAGGGCGACCTGTGGACATGTGACGGCGATTCACTGTTGCGCCTGACCACCAACGGCGTTGTCGACTTGATTCTGGGAGACAAGCCGACCCCATCGATCCTGCGCGACCCGGATCAGGCGTACGTGGGACCTGACGATCGCGTCTATGTCTCGGATCGCAGGGCCAAGTGTGTGCATGTATTCGACGCGCTCGGAAAGCACTTGGGACAATGCGTCCCGGACCCACAGGATCTGACGCCGCTCAGCGACGTCGGGCATGTCGCAGTCTCCCGGGATGGGAGCGCGTATCTCTCTTTGGTTTCCTGCAACCGCGGATTCCTCAGGTTCAACGACGACCTGAGCCGGAGTGGATGGAGCAAGGTTGACGTGAACTCCAGCAGCCAGGACTGGTACTTCCAGCCGACGAACGACCTTTGCTGGATAGTCGGGGAAAACCACGTTTACCTCGTGAAAAACCTGCACGAGATCGCTCGACGCATCAGCCGCCGGGCCGACGGACAGTGGCTGGAATACCCCCGCACGGCCGCCGTCGCGAGCGATGGATCACTGGCCGTTGCGGCCAACAGTCAGTCAGGAGCGCATTCGGTCAGCACCTTCAGCCCAGCCGGCGATGCGCGGTCGACGTTCGAGTTGCCGGGTTCGGACTACGTGGCAAGGCTGGCCTACGACGGACAACGTGTCTACGTCAGGCGGGGGAAAGACATGCTGCTGTATAGCGCCAATGGCGATCTGCTGGGTTCGTTCGCGTTTGAGTCGGACGATGCGCGCCAGCACTGGATCGGTCCATTCCTGGCCGCGAAAGGACGCGAGCTTTGGTTCATCTCGACCGCGGACCTGACCATCCATCGGTATGCTGCGCCGAACAAACCGTAGCCCCATCAGTGCGCCTGATGCGCCAAGAAACGCTCCACTTCGAGCGCCGCCATGCAGCCGGTGCCTGCCGCCGTCACGGCCTGCCGATACGTCGGATCCTGGACATCGCCCGCCGCATAGACGCCTTCCACATTGGTGCGCGTGTTCGTGGTGACCAGGTAGCCCGTCGCGTTCATCTCCAGTTGCCCCTTGAACGGCTTTGTGTTCGGCTCGTGGCCGATGGCGGCAAACATGGCTGACACCGTGATCTCGTCCTTGACACCGGTTTTGACGTTCAGCAAACGCAACCCGGTCACCTCGTTACGGCTCACGTCCAGGACTTCGTCCACGACCGTGTCATAGCGTATCGCGATCTTCGGGTTAGCTTTGACGCGATCCACCATGATGCGGGAGGCGCGGAATTCGTCGCGGCGATGGATGAGCGTCACGTGCGAGGTGAATCGCGTCAGGAACAGCGCATCCTCCATGGCCGTGTCGCCGCCGCCCACGACGGCCACGGGAACGTCCCGGTAGAGCGCGCCGTCGCAGGTGGCGCAGCCCGACACGCCGCGGCCGATCAGTTTCTGCTCCGACTCGATGCCCAGGTAGCGGGCCCGGGCCCCCGTCGCCACGATCACCGTTCGACTCTCGATGGTCTTCCCGTCGTCGGTCGTCACCCGCAGGGGTTTGCCCGAGAAATCAACGGAGGTCACTTCGGACAACACGACGCGCGCGCCGAAGCGTTCCGCCTGCTCTTTCATTTTCACAACCAGGGTTGTCCCGTCAATCCCGTCCGGAAAACCGGGATAGTTCTCAACGTCGGTTGTCGTGGTCAGTTGGCCGCCCGGCTGGGGCCCCTCCATGATGAGCGGGGCGAGATTGGCGCGGGCGGTGTAGATGGCGGCCGTGAGACCAGCCGGGCCTGTACCGATGATGACGACATTTTCCATGATTAATCCTTTCGTGTAGCGGCAGCTCCCGTGACAGGGTTCGGGGCGCAGGCCTGAACCGTCCCGCTTCCCGTTAGGTGTACCGCAGAACTTCCTCAGCGCTTGTGTAACCATCCAGCACGTTGTGGACGCCATCCTGCCGGAGGGTGCGCATGCCCAGCTCGATGGCACGGGTCCGAATCACGAGCGTGGGTTGACGCTGGTTGATCAGGTCGCGTACGGGATCGGTGATCTGCAGGTACTCGTAGATGCCCTTCCGGCCCTTGTACCCGGTGTTGTTGCAGGTGGCACACCCCGTCCCATAGAAGAAACTCCGGTCGGCCACATCGTCGCGGTTCAACGCCAGACGCCCCAACACGCGGTCGTCCGGCTTGAACCCCGTCTTGCAGCCTGGGCAGACCTTGCGCAGAAGCCGCTGACCGATCACCGCCTCAAGCGTGGAGGACACCAGATAGGGCTCGACTTCCATATCGATCAACCGCGTCACTGCGCCGGCCGCATCGTTGGTGTGCAGCGTGCTGAACACCAGATGGCCGGTGAGTGAGGCGTGGATGGCAATATGCGCCGTGACCAGATCACGAATTTCACCGATCATCAACACGTCGGGGTCCTGCCGCAGGAAGGCGCGCAGCACGCGCTCGAATGAGTTGCCGATAGCCTCGTTGATCGGCACCTGGATGATGCCGTCGATCTCATACTCGACCGGATCCTCGGCCGTCAGCAGTTTACTCTCGATCGTATTGATCCGCCGCAGCGCCGAGTAAAGGGTGGTCGTCTTTCCGGACCCGGTCGGCCCGGTCACAATGAGGATGCCGTTCGGCTTGTCGATGTCCTGCTTGAAACGATCCAGCACGTCATCGGGCATGCCGAGATTGTCGAGATCGAGCGACACGATCCCCTTGTCGAGCACGCGCAGCACCACGCTCTCGCCGAACTGCGTGGGCAGGCATGACACGCGGAAGTCGATCTGGCGGCCGGCAATCGTGATCTGGATGCGCCCGTCCTGGGGCAACCGGCGCTCGGCGATGTCCAGACTCGCCATGACTTTCAGGCGCGAAATGACGGGCAGGGCCAGTCGTTTGGGCGGCGGGCTCAATTCGTAGAGCGCCCCGTCCACGCGATACCGGATCTTGAACTCGTTCTCGAACGGCTCGAAGTGGATGTCCGAGGCGCGCGCCTCGACGGCCTGGTAGAGCACGAGGTTCACGAACCGGATCACCGGCGCCGACCCGGCCGCTTCCTGGATGCCGCGCTCGTCCGGCGCCGTGCCGAGCTCGAGCAGTTTGTTGTCGGCCCCCTCAAGCTCCTCCTCGAGGTTCTTCAACATGTCGGTGACGGATGCACTGTCGTCACCGTAGAGCTGGTTGACCCAGACGCGGATATCCTCCTCGCGGGCCAGGACCAGGGATACGTCCCGCGACAATACGAACATCAATTCGTCCAGCTTAGCGGGGCTGACCATGTCGCAGGTCGCCAGCGTGACCGAATTCATCCCTTTGTCGACCGGCACGACCATGTACATGCGCGCCACGCTGGCCGGAATGGCATGCACGACGTCCGGCGGAATATCGGTGGCGGGCAGATTGATCACGCGACTCCCAATGGACTCGGCCACCATTTCCAGGAGGGTGTCCTCCGGGACAATCTCCATGTTGATCACGAGCTCGCGCACCGGCTTGCCGCTGCGCTGGTGCTCGTCCGCGATCTCCTGAAGCTGGTCGGCGGTGACCAACCCCTGCGCCTCCAGCAACTGGAGAATAGGTTCGCTTTGCGTAACATCGGGCATGCCGGTCTACCTTCTCTTGCGCTGCGTTTCTTCGAGCTTCACGACAATCGATTCGGGGTCCTGGGACTTCGTGATCAGGTCCTCATAGGAAATCTTGCCGGCCTGGTAGAGCGCCATCAGGTAGGCGTCGAGCGTGATCATCCCGTATTTCGCCCCCGTCTGGATTTCCGACGTAACCCGGTAGGTCTTGCTCTCGCGGATCAGCGCCTGGATGGCGGGCGTCGTGATCAGAATTTCGAAGGCCGCCACGCGGCCGGGCCCGTCCGTGCGCACGAGCAAAAGCTGCGAGATGATCGCCACAATGCCCGACGCCAACTGGGTCCGCACCTGCGACTGTTGCGTGGTCGGGAACGCATCCACGATGCGGTCAACCGTCCGCGCGGCGCCCGTCGTATGCAGCGTCGCAAACACGAGGTGACCGGTCTCGGCCGCGGTGATGGCGGCGCTCATGGTCTCCAGGTCACGCATTTCCCCCACGAGGATCACGTCGGGATCCTGGCGCAACCCGCGCCGGATCGCCTCCTCGAACGACGGCACGTCCACGCCGATTTCCCGCTGCGTCACCACCGACTTGCGGTGTTCATGGTAATATTCGATCGGGTCCTCGACCGTGATGATGTGGCACTCGCGCTCTTCATTGATCATGTTGAGCATGCACGCCAGGGTCGTCGTCTTGCCCGAACCGGTCGGTCCCGTCACCAGGATCAACCCGCGCGGGCGAAAGAGCAGTTCCTTCACCTGCACGGGCAACCCGATATCGTCCAGCGACATGAGCTTGGAGGGAATCTGGCGCAGCACCATGCCCACGTGCCCTTTGGCCTTGAGCACGCTGACGCGGAACCGGGCTTTCTTGCCGAAACTGAAACCGAAGTCGGAGCCGCCGCCTTCGCGCAGGCGCTGCTGGTGATTTTCCGACGTGATGCTCTTCATCAGCCTCTCAGTATCCTCGGGGACCAGCGGCGCGCTTTCCAGCGGCTGCATGTGCCCGTGGATGCGCAGGACCGGCGGTACGCCGACCTCGAGATGCAGGTCCGAGGCGCCCTCGCTGACCGCGAGATCGAGCAGGTCATTCATTTCGATCTGGTTGGTGTTCGCCATTAGTCCACGTCTCCCATAGTGGCGCGTAACACTTCGTCCAAGGTCGTCATGCCGATGACGACTTTCCGCAAACCGTCCTCGCGAAGCGTACGCATCCCGAGTTCCCGCGCGCGCTGTCGGATTTCCGATGACGGCGTCTTGCTGAAGATCATGCGCTGGATATCTTCGTTCACTTCAAAGATCTCAAAGATACCGGCCCGGCCCCTGTACCCCGTGAGCGAACAATTGTTACAACCGCGCCCCTTGAAGAGTTGCACATTGGCAAACTGCTCGGCGGCGGGCCCCAGGAGCTTCATTTCGGTCGCCGTCGGTTTGTGTTCCTCGCGACAGTTCTCGCACACGCACCGGATGAGGCGCTGGGCCATGACCGCGCGCAGCGACGAGGCGACCAGGAACGGCTTGACGCCGATATCCTGCAAACGGGCAATGGCGCTCGGGGCGTCGTTGGTGTGCAGCGTACTGAAGACCAAGTGACCGGTCAGCGACGCCTCAATGGCGATCCGCGCGGTCTCCACGTCGCGGATTTCACCAATCATCACGATGTTAGGCGCCTGGCGCAGGATCGAGCGCAGCGCCACTGCGAAGGTGAGGCCGATGTCTTCGCGCACGTGCACCTGGTTGATGCCCGAAAGCTGGTACTCGACCGGATCCTCGACCGTGATGATCTTGCGATCGGGCCGGTTCACATGGTTAAGACACGCGTAGAGCGTGGTGGTTTTTCCAGACCCGGTTGGCCCCGTGACGAGCAGGATGCCGTCGGGCTGCGCGATAAGGCGCATGAAGATCTCCTGGTCGTCGGCCAGGAACCCGAGTTTAGGCAGGCCCAGCGCCAGGTTCTGCTTGTCCAGGATACGCATCACCACGCCTTCGCCATGGCTTGTCGGCACGGTCGAGACACGCAGGTCGAGTTCGCGCCCCTTGACGTTGACCTGAATGCGGCCGTCCTGTGGGACGCGTTTCTCCGAGATCTTCATCGTGGCCATGATCTTGATACGGCTGATGATGGCGGCCTGCAGGCGCTTGGGCGGGCTGTCGACTTCGTGCAACACGCCGTCAATGCGGTAGCGCACGCGGAACCGCTTTTCCAAGGGTTCCAGGTGAATGTCTGACGCCCGATTCCGGTGGGCCTCGTAAATGATCAGGCTCACGAGCTTGATGATCGGCACGTCGGACTCGGCAACATCGGCCTCCTCACGCATGTCGACTCGCCCGGCGGCTACCATGTCAACCGTGCCGTCCGTCAACTGGTCAATCATGGTCTCGATGGACGCCTCGGTGGCATAGTAGCGCTCCTGGGCGACCTTGATTTCAGCCGGCAGCGCCACGACCCCCTCGACATCGCACTTCAGCACGTACCGAAGGCTGTCCAGCGTATCCACGTCCAGCGGGTCGCCGATGGCCACCGTGAGCGTGTTGTCGTGCTTGGAAATCGGCACCACCCGGTACTTGCGGGCCGTCTCGACTGGGACGGCCGCAATGGCCTCCGGCGGAACTTGAAGGTTGGCAAGGCTGATCATTTCCATGCCGAAGCGAGCCGCGACGACATGCAGGATATCCTCCGCGCTCAGCAGTTTGGACGCGACCAGGCCATCGACGATCGACCCCTGCGCCGATGCCCGTCGCTGCACGTGAGCGATCTGCTCCGGCGTGACAAGGCCCTCTTCCTTCAGGACCTCCAGGACATAATCATCATTTGCCGTCAACGCCGCTTCCTTTCATGGCCTGCCCTGCCGTCCGGGCCAAGTCTTGCGTTCATCGAGCACAAAGTCCGCGAATCCCGAGTCTACCACGTTGCCGCGGCGACGGTCAAACGCCGTGCGGGTCATCCTTTGCCAAGCCGCGCGACGAGCATTTCGGTCGCCATCTGGGGATTGGCCTTGCCTTTGCTCAGGCGCATCACCTGCCCCACCAGGAACTTGAGCGCCGCTGCCTTGCCCTGGCGAAAGTCCTCGGCCGACTTGGCATTCTCCGCGATGGCCTGCTCGACCACCTTTTCGATCGCAGCGGTGTCACTGACCTGCGCCAGGCCGCGTGTCTTGACAATGTCGCCCGCCCGGCCGCCCTCATCAAGCATGAGCGCAAACACGTCCCGGGCCGTGTTGGAATTGATGACACGCTTCTCGGCCAGGCCGATCAATTCCGCGAGCGCGTCCGCCGGGATCGGGAACCGCCCGATGTCGATCGTGCGTTCAGACAGCACCCTCAGCACGTCAGTCATGACCCAATTCGAAACCGCCTTGGGGGACCCCGGGATGAGGCGCAGTGCCGCCTCGAAATAGTCGGCCACCGCGCGTTCCGCCGCCAGCACCCGCGCATCGTATTCCGGCAGGCCGTACTGCGCCACAAAGCGCTCCCGACGCGCCTGGGGCAACTCGGGCAGGGCCGCCTTCCACGCCGCCACTTGCTCGGCCGGCAACGCCACCGGCATCAGGTCCGGCTCAGGGAAGTAGCGGTAGTCGTGCGCGTCTTCCTTGGTCCGCATCGACGAGGTGATCCCCAGGTCGGCATCCCAGCGCCGCGTTTCCTGGACAATCGTCCGGCCGCCGTCCAGTGCCTCGGCCTGGCGGATCTCCTCGTACTCCAGGGCGCCCTGCACCCCCTTGACGGTGTTGATGTTCTTGATCTCAACCTTCGTGCCGAGCTCGACCCGGTCGGCAGGCCGCAGGCTGCAGTTGGCGTCGCAGCGCATGTTGCCTTCCTCGAGATTGCAGTCGCTGACACCCGCGTAGGTCAGAATCTGCCGAAGCGCCAGGAGATAGGCCGACGCCTCCTCGGGAGATTCCAGATCGGGCTCCGACACGATCTCCATGAGCGGCACCCCCGCCCGGTTGAAATCGATTCCGCTCCACGTCGCGTAGTGCAGGTTCTTGGCGACGTCTTCCTCGAGGTGAATGCGCGTGATTCCGATGGTCCTGACCCGGCCGCCAACCTCGATTTCGACGCTCCCGCCCAGGCAGAGCGGCAGGTCGTACTGTGTGATCTGGTAGTTCTTCGGCATGTCCGGGTAAAAGTAGTTCTTGCGGTCGAACTTGCTGTAGGAATTGATGCGGCATCCGAGCATCAATCCCGAGATCACCGTCAGCCGGATGGCGTCGCGGTTCATGACCGGCAAGGCCCCCGGATACCCGAGGCACACGGGGCACACGTGCGTGTTCGGCGGCGCCCCGAAGTCCGTACCGCATCCGCAAAACATCTTGGAATGCGTCTTGAGTTGGACGTGGACTTCAAGGCCGATGGTTGTGCGGTATTTACCCATGTCGATTCCGTTTATAGGGGCGGGCGCCGGTGGCTCCAACCACCCGCCTGCTCGTAGGCATGGCCCACGCGTAGAATGCTCCCCTCGCCCAAGGCCGGTCCGAGAATCTGAAGACCCACCGGCATCTGCCGGGTTGTGAAGCCGCAGGGCACCGACATCCCGCAGATGCCCGCCAGGTTTACCGGCACCGTAAAGATATCGCCCAAGTACATCTGGAGTGGGTCGCCGCCCTTCTCGCCGATCGGGTACGCCGGCGTCGGCGCCACCGGCGCCACGATCGCATCACAAGACTGGAACGCCTGCTCGAAATCCCGACGGATCAACGTCCGGACCTTCTGGGCCCTGAGGTAATACGCGTCGTGGTAGCCGCTGCTGAGCACGTACGTGCCCAGGATGATGCGACGCTTGACCTCTGGCCCGAAGCCTTGCTCGCGGGTCCGCTTGTAGAGGTCGATCGGATCCTCCGCACCCGCGGCCCGGGTGCCATAACGCACGCCATCGAACCGCGCCAAGTTGGCGGAGGCCTCGGCCGTGGCGATGACGTAATACGTGGCGATCACGTACGGCGTGTGCGGCAGGGCGACATCCACGATCTCGGCCCCCAACCCGCGGCAGACTTCGACAGCCGCGCGAATGGCACGCTCGACCTCCGGGTCGGAGCCTCCCACAAAGTATTCGCGCGGCAGTCCCAGCCTCATCCCCTTCAGATCAGGCACCAATGCCGCGGCATAGTCGGGCACCGGGTCGGGCAGGCAACTGGAATCATGCGGATCGTGGCCCGCCATGACCTGCAACAGCAAGGCCGCGTCGCGCACGGACTTGGTCATCGGGCCGATTTGGTCCAGAGATGAGGCAAACGCCGTCAGCCCGTAGCGCGAAATCCTGCCGTAACTCGGCTTGAGCCCGACGCACCCGCAGAACGAGGCCGGCTGGCGGACCGAGCCGCCGGTATCCGAGCCCAGGGCCGCGATCGCCTCGTCGGCCGCGACCACGGCCGCCGAACCGCCGCTGGAACCGCCGGGCACGCAATTGCGGTTCCACGGGTTCCGCGTGACTTTGAACGCCGAGTTCTCGGTGCTGGAGCCCATGGCGAACTCGTCCATGTTGGTGCGCCCCAGGAAAACGGCCCCCTCGGCGCGCAGGCGGGCCACGGCTGTGGCGTCATAGGGCGAGACATAGCCTTGAAGAATACGCGAGGCACAGCCGCAGGGTTGGCCCCTGACGTTGAGCACGTCCTTAACGGCGATCGGCACACCGAGCAGGCGGCCACCGGCGCCCTGGCGGCGCGCCTCGTCTGCGGCCCTGGCCTGGGCAAGCGCGTCCTCGGCCGCGACGGAAAGATAGCCGTCGATGGTGCCGTCAATGCGCCCGATCGCGGCCAGCACATCGCGGACGATGTCTTCCGAGGAGCACTCGCGGCGGTTGAGCCGTTCAAGCACCTCGTGCACGCCCAGGGTATGCAGTTCGCTCATCCGTCGCTACTCCACGATCGTCGGGACCTTGAACAGGTCAGCGCTGTGCTCTGGGGCATTGGCGATCGCCTGTTCGCGCTCCAGGCCTGGTACGACCACGTCGTCCCGAAACACATTGCGGACCGGCGCGGCATGCGCAGTGGGCTCGACGCCCTCGACATCCAGCGCGCGGATCTCGTTGACATACGCCACGATCTGGCTGAGTTGGGCCTGGAACGTCGCGACCTCCGCATCCGTCAGGTTGAGCCGGGCCAGATTGGCGACATAGCGCACGTCGATCGTCGCGCCCGCCTGCTGCGTGTCCTGGTATGCTTGTGTCATAGCTCCTGCCGCCTGTTGGGAAATCTCTTGATAGCGCAGAACCGGGTCCGGTTCAAGCACGAGTGACAGCACGAGTGAAGGCCGAACGATCGGCGAGCAAACCGTTCTGCTCCCCTCGGACTCCGCGTGCGGCAGGTAGGGACGGATCTCCGAGCCGTCCGCAGCCCAGCCGAATACCAACAGTCAAGGGTTAGCCCGAATGGCCCATCCCATCCATGCCCATCGCGCTATGCGCGGTTACCTGCCTTCTTTCCCACCTTCGACAGGCGTTTGGGCCGCTTGGTCACATACCCCCGGTCTCCTTCGGCCACTGCCAAGAGTGGGTGTCCCGGTTCCGCCCATTTCCGGGCCATCGCAATGAAATCTGCCGAACATTCCGGCCAATCATGTAGCGTCGCCGGATCGAAATCCGCGCCGTTCGGCCACACTACGGTGTGGCACTCCGGGTCAAGTCGCGCCCTATTGAACAGCGCCAGTTCACGCAGGGGGCTGAACATCTCGCCCTTCAGAACGGGACGGAAGTCAATCGTCTGCGACGTTCCATCTTCGAAGACCAGTCGCAAAACGTAAGGACCGACTATCGAGAAGGAGGTCACCTGGTGTAACTCGTGTTTCATCGTCGCCTCCTCTATCAAAGCGGCGGAATCGGCGCCGGATTTCGACCTGACATCAGACGTTCCCAGTCCGCCCTCAATTCATCCTGATGCAATTCCGCCCAGCCTTCCACCAGCCTCTGTTGCCGCTTGGGTAACTCACCAGCCAGCAAGGCGATCCCTTCTATGGCGTACACGGCAACGTTGCCCTGATAGTAGGCATGGAACTGCGGCATGTGGTGCTGCGTTTCCGGTTCTGCAAACATCCGGATAATAATCCCGAGAAACCTACTTATTTCCGGCATGTATCCTCCCTAACTCCACCGCCTTGCCCCTCTGCTATTTCAGCCAATACCCACCCAAGACGGCATCGGGTTCGCGGCTAATTCTCATTAAGGCCATATTCCCGTGTGTGGAGTCGGGTCTTCCAGGTTTGCTCTAATTCAATGACCCGGTCGGACGGCATATCGGGCGAAACACGTTCGAGGATGCTGAATTGGAAATTATTCGGGTCGCATTTTCGCAGTTTTTTGTTACCGCCATCGCCGGATACACAGTAGTTTAGCCACCGATCCAGAATATTCTCGGCACCATAGGCTGCGCCGACGTATCCTCGGCCATCTACGGAATCCACAATGTAGTAAATGCCACGCCACTCCCTCAGCGAGACCCTCCATTTCGAAGGCAGTACCTTCAATTCCGGCCATGTTACGACCAGATCGTTCCACGCCGGCATTGCTTCTTCGAAGGCGACTGACTCGCGGATCGCGCCTATTTCGAAAATGTTGCGATCTGCCCACCGCCACCAGGATCTTTCAGGCCCTGGCCAGCGAATGACCAAACGTCCACGCCAGTCTTGGTAGAATTCGCTATTGAGGACTAGGTTAAACCACAGGGTCGTGGACCGTCCCCCCCCAGATCCAGCCATCCCGAAAGACTCATGAAGTTCCTTGTTTGCGGGAATCCGCCAAAACCCCTTCAAGCCGAGCGGTCGCCAGCCCTTCACCGCATAGAGTCCAATAAACAGTGCCGTACCAGCATCGACACCTATGAATGACGCTATGTACTTGGCTCGCGTAAACGCCTTCTCTACCTTCGGGAATTGTGCCTGCTGGTATGCGTTATAAAGATCGGGTTTGGCTGAAGCCAGCCATGGGAGTGTCTTACGCAGCTTAGGCTCCACGGGGCGATGGCGTACGACCAACACCTCTGCGGGACGAATACCGTGTTTCTGCAGAAGATCATTGAGTTGAAAAGTAAATTCAGCCTTCATTCAAGCTCTCCACGAACGACCTCCGCCACTCACCGACCGCGTTTCACTTTGGCATCGTCGCGGGTGAGAAAACGCACGACCACATTGGTGTCCACGGCCATCATTTCCACTGCTCCGCAACGCCCTTCCGAATCGCCGTTTCCATATCGGCCATCGTCTTGGCCGGACCGCTGTAATGCAGGCACCCGGCCACGTCCTCAATTTGCGTTACCGGCAGGTCGCTCAACGGTTCGGACTCCATAAACGTGATGATCACTCTCACATTCGCGTGCGCTCGAACCGGCTCTAGTGGCTGGATCGTCTTGCTGTCGTAGATACCTTGTATGGCTAGCATGTGCGGCCTCCTTCACTCTGACCAAGAAGATAGCCAATCGCCGGAGGCCGGTCAATTGTGCTCCCGGCTTCTGCTTGGATACCGCTGCCTGCTCTGCTATCATGCCCGCCCATTTTCATAACTGTCCGGGAAAACGCGCCTATGGCTTTGCTCAGTCTCAAGAATATCAGCCTCAGTTTCGGCGGCGAGCCGTTGCTGGATGACGTCGAACTGCATATCGAACGCGGCGACCGCGTATGCCTGCTCGGCGCCAACGGGGCCGGCAAGAGTACCCTGTTGCGCATTCTCGCCGGCGAGGCAACCCCGGATTCCGGTGAAATAGCCCGCTCACCCAACCTGCATGTCACTCGCCTGCCCCAGCAGGTGCCCACGCATCTAAAGGGCCACGTGCTGGACATCGTGTGCCCGGATGCCGACGACGACCGCCGCCTCCTGGAGGCCCACCAGGCACTCAGCCGGCTCGACCTCGATCCGGCAGCCGATTTCGAAACACTGTCCGGCGGCACGCGCCGCCGCGTGCTCCTGGCCCAGGCGATCCTCGGCGAACCCGACCTCGTGCTTCTTGACGAGCCCACCAACCATCTGGATGTCGACTCCATCGCCTGGCTGGAGAACTTCCTGCTCCGGCGCTGTCGCACGTTCCTGTTCGTCACCCATGATCGCGCCTTCCTGCGCCGCCTCGCCTCGCGCGTTGTCGAGTTGGACCGGGGAAAACTCAGCGACTGGGACTGCAATTACGACACGTTCCTGCAGCGCAAGGAAGAGGCGCTGGCGACGGAGTCGCAACACTGGGAACAGTTCGACAAGAAGCTGGAGAAGGAAG
This sequence comes from uncultured bacterium, assembly GCA_903895695.1. Classification (GTDB taxonomy): domain Bacteria; phylum Verrucomicrobiota; class Kiritimatiellia; order CAIKKV01; family CAITUY01; genus CAITUY01. The sequence continues at coordinate 37,189 of CAITUY010000116.1, read as the reverse complement.
AAGCCTGGCGCCGGCGGGGCGTCAAAGCCCGTACCGTCCGCAACCAGGGACGACTGCGTGCGCTCGAAGCCCTGCGTTCCGATCGCCGTCAACGCCGCGAACGCAGTGGACCCGTTCAGATGGCCGTCCAGGAAGCTGGTCGCACGGGACATATCGTCCTGAAAGCCGACGGCGTTTCCTTTGGGTTCGGCGCCAAACCGGTTGTCCGCGATGTCACCACGGTCATCACGCGCGGCGACAAGGTGGGCATTCTCGGCCCCAACGGGTGCGGCAAGACCACGCTGCTGAGGCTGCTGCTCGAGGCCGAAAAAGCCGGCGGGCTCAAGCCTCAGTCAGGATCCGTTGTTCACGGCACCAATCTTCAGATCGCCTACTCCGACCAACTGCGCGCGCAGCTCGATGACACGGCGTCGCTGTCCGACAATATCGCACAGGGCCGCGAGTTCGTCATGATCGGCGGAAACCGACGCCACATCCTGGGGTACTTGCAGGACTTCCTGTTTGAAGCCGACCGGGCCCGCCAACCGGCTGGGGTCTTGTCCGGCGGCGAACGCAACCGCCTCCTGCTCGCACGCCTGTTCGCGGAACCGTCAAACGTGCTCGTGCTCGACGAGCCCACCAACGATCTCGACCTGGACACGCTGGATCTGCTCGAAGAACAGTTGGACGCCTATGCGGGGACCGTCCTGCTCGTCAGCCACGATCGCGCCTTCCTCAACAACGTCGTCACGAGCGTACTTGTCTTCGAGAAGCACCATCCCGACCGGCCCGGGGAATGGCTCGGCCCCGACGAAGGCTGGTACGTGAACGAATACGTGGGCGGCTACGACGACTGGGCCGCGCGGCGAGTGCTGCCTCCGTCGCCCGCCCGCACCCCGGCAACGTCGACGGCGCCGGCAGCGCCCAAGACGCCCAAGGCGCCGCCGGTCCGTCGCCTGACGATGAAGGAAAAGCTCGAGCTGGAGTCCCTGCCGGGCCACATCGAGGCGCTCGAAGCCGAACAGGCGCAGTGGCATGCCCGCATGGCCGACCCGGCTTTCTTCCGGAAGCCACGGGCGGAAATCGCCCAAGCCACCCAACGCGTTGAGGACCTGGGACCCGAGCTAGCGATCGCCTACAAACGTTGGGAAGAACTGGAAGCCGTGGCCGTGGCCGCGGCGACCGCGGCGAAACCGCGATAGGAAGTGTTCGCGGTTCTTGGTTCGTTGTTCTTGGTTAGCTGATGTTCCGATGCATCTTGGCGCTGGCTGTACTGGGGATGACAGCGAACACGGCTGGCCGTGTGACGAACCAGGAACAAAGAACCAAGACCTAAGAACCGACAGAACTCGAACCCGCCGTCGCCGCCGCGTGCAGCCGCCTGACTAGATCCAGGTTGCCCTGTGACGCTGTTCGGCGGTGATAGCGATTGTCGACCTTCTGCAGCAGGGCATCCCAATCGGCCTTGGTCGGCGGGCCTTTATAGTCCCAGCGTTCCTCGTCGGAGCGCTTGAACTGCCACTTGACCGCCGTGTTCTCGACGCTGACACGCACCTCGCGCTTCACGCCGTCCTCAAGCCTATCGATCCAACATATCTGTCGTTGCATGATTCCCTCGTATGCCTCCGGACAACCCCATTCCGAGCGGTCAACACCCCAGCACGGCCAGAAGCCGGTCAGCCTGCGAGAAATCGGGCACGACGAGCACGGCACCGGCCCTGATCAGCCGGCTGCGTTTCGAGGCACTCAGCCCGTAGCGCCGCACCTCGTCGCTGGCGATCCCGATGGACACCCCGCCCCGTTTCCGCGTTTCGCGAATCTCAACCGGCCCATCGCCGAACGTCGCCACCTGCCCCATGTGGTCGGCCCCGATTCCGCTGAGAATGCGGTCGAGCACGATCCGCTTGGCTTCCTGGGTCACGTCACCCATCGCCCCGTAGATGCGGCCCTCGAAGAGCGGCGCGTACCCCAGCGCCTCGGCCTCGGCGACCACGTCGTTCTGGTCGGTGCCGCTGGCCAGGTGGAGCATGACGCCGGCCTGGTGCAACCGCCGCAGCACCGCCGGCGCGTTCTTGACCGTGAAGTCGGCCACGTCGAGTTCGCCGCGCCGGAGTTTGGCCAGCCGTTCCCGCACCAGCCCCATCAGGGCGTCGAGATAAATCGCCTTGTAGCGATGCTCATCGAGCACCTCGGCCTCAGGCACCAAACGGAACTCTCGCACGAGCCGCGCCAGGCCCTGCATCTGCGTCAGGGTCTGGATGCCCGTGGTCTTGTCGATATAGTCGCGCACCCGTTTGACGACGCGGCCGTACAAGGTTTCGTCAGCCACCGCGTAGCGCTCGCCGAGGATGGACTTTATCATCATCGGCTCCATCACGGCTTCCCACCCCTGGCGCAGTGTGGAGATTGTGCCGTCGTGGTCGAAAATCGCGTGGGTGATCCTGACGTTCTGCGGCAGCGTCTCCACGACCTCGATTTCGGTGCCTTCGAGGTGGCACGCCCGCCGCGGGTCGTCCGCCAGTTCGGGCGCGTAGACGTAGTCGGGGTCGGAGCCGATGGCCAGAATCTCGGCCGGCGTGGCGGTGCCGGTCTGAAACAGCTTCTGGACGGTCACGCCGGCCACGAAATTCCCGAACGTCGCCGCCTGGGTGGGCGTCGCCCGCGCCGCGAGCGCGGCCGTAATCCCGGCCAGCATGCTGTCGCCGGCGCCGACCGTGTCGGTCGGGTTGGTGATATGCAACCCGGGCACGGCCTGCAAGCCGTCCGCATCCACGACGAGACAGCCGCGCGCACCGCGCGAAACGAAGACAGGCTTGCGGCGCCGCTCGAACAGCCGCACCGCCGCGGCGCGCGCCTCCTCCAAAGTGATCGCGTCGCCGGGCTCGTAGGTGCCGCCGCAGAGCGCGGTGGCCTCCAGATCGTTCACCTTGAGGAGACATCCGTCGTAAACCCCGGCCAGGTGCCGCGCGTCGTAGACAAAGATACCATCCGGGTTGGACCGAAACAGGCCGTTGAGCAGCTTCTGCACGTGCGGGGTATGGATCCCTGCAAGCAACTGCTGGTTGATAACCACAGCATCCAACTCAGGCAACCGGGCGGCCAGGGCCGCGACGAGCGTCGCGCCCACCTCGTCACGAAGCCTGTTGTAGTTCCCGAAGTCTAGGCGGTTCTCCTCGCGGTCCTCGCGCAAAGGCTTGATGTACACCGGCGTGTCCCAGTCGCCCGCCTGGGTCAGGACGCCGCCGCACGCCGCGCCGCCGCCCTCCAGAAGACGCCGGGTCTCCCGTCCGAACGGGTCATCGCCCACTACGCCAAAAGCGGCAACACGACCGACGCCCAGGGCGATCAAATTGTTGACGACATTTCCGGCTCCGCCGAGGCTGCAGCGTTGCCCGCGCACGGGACGCGTCGGCAGCCCGGTCTCGAGCGATTTTTCGGACGCGGCAGGGTCAATGGTCCAGTAAACGTCCAGGCAGAAGTCACCCACCACGGCAACGCGCACTTGCGGCAGATGGCTCAGCAATCCCGTCAATTGTGTCTTTGTCAGCATGCCACACTCCTGAACACCGAACACTGAACGCTGAAACCTCATTCTTGCACTCGTTCTTCAGCAGCCTCATATTGCCTCCCCGGAGCATGATAGTCCATGACAACATCGATTCCAGAGTCCATTCCCGGCCTGCCGGACGCCACAGGCGACGTTACGGTCGCCGTGGGTCTAAGCGGCGGCGTGGATTCATCCATGGCGGCCTGGCTCCTGAAGCAGCACGGCTACCATGTGATCGGCCTGACCATGCAGATCTGGGACGGCTCACTGCCCCTCCCCGATGAGGGGCGCTCCGGGTGCTATGGTCCCGGAGAGGCCCGCGACATTGCCGCCGCCCAGGGCCTCGCGGAACGTCTGGGCATCCCCCATCGGGTCGTGCCGCTGGCTGCGGAATACGCGGCCGAGGTGCTGGACTACTTTCGCGCCGAGTACGTGGCCGGTCGCACCCCGAATCCCTGCGTGCGGTGCAATCGCGCCATGAAATTCGGCCTGCTCCTGGATCGCGCACGGGCCATGGGCATCGCGTTCGACCGCTTTGCCACAGGTCACTATGCCCGCGTGGAGCACGACACCCGGACCGACCGCTGGCTATTGCGTAAGGCGATTGATGGGGCCAAGGACCAGACCTACTTCCTCTCGCGGTTGTCACAGCCCCAGTTGGCGCAGGTGCTTTTTCCGCTGGGCGGGCTGACCAAGACCCAGGTCAAAGCCCTGGCCCGCGAGATCGGGTGGCATGACCTCGCCGACAAAGACGAGAGCCAGAACTTCATTGAAAGCAAGGACTACGGCGTGCTGTTCAACCGCGACGGCCAGACGCCCGGCCCCATCATCGATTTGCAGGGCCGCGTGCTGGGCGAACACCGCGGCATCGTTCACTACACGGTGGGCCAGCGCAAAGGACTGGGCATTGGCGGCACCGCCGAGCCCCTCTACGTGATCCGCCTCGATGCCTGCGCGAACACCGTCGTCGTCGGAACCCAGCGCGACTGTTTTGCGCCGGGACTGATGGCCGCTGACCTGAACTGGATTGCGCCAGAGCCCCCTGCCGGTGCGGTTTTGCGCGTGGCGGCCCGAATCCGACAGCAGCACCACGAAGCAGCCTGCCAGCTCACCATGGAGGCGCAGGGGATGGCAACACTGGCCTTTGAGGAGCCGCAGCTTTCCGTCACCCCCGGCCAGACGGTCGTGTTCTACGACGGCGATCTCGTACTGGGCAGCGGGGTGATCGAGAAGGCTGTCGAGTGAGGCTGCGTTGCCCGCTTGCCGCCGGCCTTGCGAAAGTTTATCCTATTGCGCGGCCCGAGACAGGCCGCGAAGGCTTTAAACTGTCGAGAATACGGAAAATACCACTATGACAACCCAGTTTCCGCGCACAACCGTGGGGGGCGTATCGCTCTCCCGCCTGATCATCGGCACCAACTGGTTCCTGGGCTGGAGCCACACGGGCGCGGCTGCCGATAGCCTGATCCGCAACCGCAATGCCACGCCCGAGGCCCTGGCCGAAATCCTTGAAGTGTTCCTGAACGCCGGTGTCGACACGCTGATGGGCCCTCTGGTCGGTCACCAGAATCTGGCGACCGCCATCGAAATGGCCGAGGACCGAGCCGCCCGCAAGATCATCAAAATCGATACGCCGATCATCAATGTGAACGACAGTGCCGCCGCCCGCAAGGAAGCCGCCGCCGCGATCGCCGCGAGCCGTAAGAACGGCGCCACCTTCTGCTTCCCCCACCATTCGTCCGCTGAACAGTTGGTCAACAAGAACCGCCAGTGCATCGACCGGCTGCCCGACTACCTGAAGATGGTCCGCGATGAGGGCATGCTTCCCGGCTTGTCCGCGCACATGCCGGAACTGGTCGTCTACTCCGACCTGAACGGGTACGACGTGGAAACTTACATCCAGATCTTCAATTGCGCGGGATTCCTGATGCAGGTCGAAGTCGAGTATATCCACAAAGTGATCTGGGGGGCGAAGAAGCCCGTCATGACGATCAAACCGATGGCGGCCGGACGGGTAACGCCGTTTGTCGGGTTGTCATTTGCCTGGAACACCATCCGGCCCTGCGACATGGTAACCGTGGGCTGTATGACGCCGCACGAAGCCGTCGAAGATATCGAGATCTCCCTGGCTGCCCTGGAACGTCGCCCGCCGGATCTCGAGGGCCGCAGCAGCCCGAACAAGACGACCATCATGAAGGGCTGAGCGGATTCCGGCTACGGTGCGGGCGCCTGACGCGAGCGCGACCGGTCGAACCACTCTGGGAATACCACATTCGCCGAGTCTTCCCACGCGGTAAGGAAGAGGTCCGCCGTTAGCGAGACCGCAACGCGCAACCGGTCACGGCAAAAAGCCATCACCTGCGGGTCCCCGCCGATAGGGTCGGCCATGGCCGGCAGCCGGCTCTCGATCTCGTACACCCTGGCGATCGGCGCGCGGTCGCGCACAATAGCGAAGACGCGCTCGGCAATGTTCGTCAGGCGAAGTGGCACGATACCCTTGAGGACGTCGGGCTCGAAGACCGCCTTGCCGAGCAGCGCATCGACCTTGTTGTGGATGCCCGTATGGGATGGTTGGCCGTTCGGTCCCACGCGTCCGTCATAGTGAATCGTGACGTGCAGCGGCTGGCTCAGATCAGCGCTGTAATGCGCGAGGTGCCCGGCATAGACGAGAATCTTGGCCTGGATGGCGACATCGTTCGGCCGGTGACGGTGTTCCGCGAATGCCACCTTAAGCCTTTCGGTCCATTCCATAATGGCGTACGGCAAATAGCCCACGTCTGATGCCTGGATTCCTCGCTCCTTGCAAAGACGAAGGAAGTCCAGCCGTTTTGCCGGCAGTCGCGGGTTCCCGCCAAGCCGCTCGTAGTCGAAGAAATGCTCCGGTGCTTCCAGCGGCTTCAGCAGGTCCGGCGACAGATCCTTGACGGTGTCGGGATCTCCCGAGCAGTTGCTGATGGTATTGCTGCCGGCAATGAAGAAAGCGGGCACGCGGCCTTCAAGGATCGGCGCCGTCTGGTCGACGACCGCGTAATGTCCGGCGTAGTGCCAGGCCTGCACGGGCGTGGCCCAGACGCAAGCGAACAACGCACCCGTCCATATTGCAGCCATGCCAGGGATCCGTCTCATGATCCGAAGCATACGGCTGAGTCGACTGGCGTGCCAGCGTAACTTTATGTCCCGGGCAGTCTGTCCCTGTTTTGGGTCCAAACATGACCCTCCACTATGCTCGGCCCATGAAGAGCATCTACTCGCCTGCGTACCGGGCGTTGCTCGTCTGGCTGCGCTCGCAGCGGACGGCCAATTCTCTCACGTTGCGCGAGGTGGGTGCGCGGGTGGGCCAGCCTCACACGTGGGTTGGGAAAGTCGAAACCGGCGAACGCCGGATCGACGTGGCTGAGTACGTTCGACTCTGCCAGGCAATTGGGGCAGAACCCGGCCGCGGGATTGCCGTCGTCAAGGCGGCCATCGAGTCCTACAACCCAGCCGCCCCGGCCGACATGAAAGCCGCCGATGCGCCACCGTCGTATGGCACAGCCCGCAAAACACGCTCGAGCGCGCCCCGCGGTCGCGGTCATCCCCGCCCTTGAGCCCCGGCATGAGAGCCGGTATAGTCCTTTCCCGTTTCATCAACTGCCGGGAAAGAGCATTGAACATGACCCTGATTGCGCTTCCGAACAAAGAGTTTTCACTGTGGTCTCAAGCCGCGCCCCTGGCCAAAGGCCAGGCCGATACCGACACCCCCACCCTGACTCCCTACTATCCTGCTGCGGGCAAGGCCACCGGCGCCTCTATCGTGATCTGCCCAGGCGGCGGCTACGGCGGTCTGGCCAACCATGAAGGCGATCATTACGCGCGCTGGCTGAATGAGCTCGGGATCGCAGCCTTTGTGCTGAAATACCGGTTGGGCTCCGCCGGCTACCGGCACCCGGCCATGCTGCTGGACGCACAGCGTGCCATCCGCGTCGTCCGCGCCCATGGCGCAGCCTCGAAACTCGATACCAAGCGTGTAGGCGTGATGGGGTCATCGGCCGGCGGCCATCTGGCGTCCACGGCCATTACGCACTACGACGACGGCGTGGCCGCGTCGGCGGACCCGGTCGAACGCGTTTCCTGCCGGCCCGACCTGGGCATTCTCTGTTATGCGGTAATCACCCTTGGCGAATTCACCCATCAGGGTTCGCGGGAGAATCTGCTTGGAACAGACCCGACGCCGGACATCGTGGAAGAGCTGTCCGGTGAAAGACAAGTAACGAAGGATACGCCGCCGTGCTTCCTGTGGAGCACCTCCGACGACGGCTGCGTGGACGTACGCAACAGCCTGCAATTTGCCGCGGCCCTGAAAGCGGTTGGCGTGCCGTTCGAGTTGCATGTGTACCCTCACGGGTATCACGGGCTCGGTCTCGGTACCCCCGACTTTAAACCCGAGCAGCGCCATCCGTGGGTCGCGGCAGCCGCGCGCTGGCTGAAGGAAGTCGGGTTCGCGAACGCGGCGTCCTAGCGGCCGCATGACCTCACACAGGGTCGAAGACCCAGCGCTTGTTGTACCAGAACCACTGGCCGGGGTCGCGCTGGATGGCCTCGGTAAAGACGTCAAAGACCGCCTGCATGATGCGCTGCACGTCAACGTCCTTGTCGGCCTGCAGGTCGGCCTCGATCGGCGGGAAGATCACGCCTTGATGCCGCGACCAGCCATGACGAAAATTGAGGGCTGGATAGATCGGCACGCCGGCATGCCGGGCGAACAGAGCCAGGCCCGGCCCGACATTGGCCTCTTTCCCCAGGAACTGCACCTTGACCCCGGGCGTCGGCATCCGCACGTCCGGCAGGACCGCGGTGATATATCCATCCCTGAGCCGCTTGATGATCGTTCGCAGCGTGGACGACCCGCGTATGACGACTTGGACGCCCATGCGTTCCCGTGTTTGCGTCAGGTACCGGTCGAATAACGGGTTCCGCTGCTTGCCGGCGATCACGAACAGCGGCAGACCCACCAGACTCATGCCCATACCGCCGAATTCCCAGCACCCCGTGTGGGGTGTGGCCAGAACAGCACCCCGGCCGCTCTGCACCTGGCGACTCAACGTGTCAATGGCCACACCGTAATCGCCGACTTTGCGGTATTGTTTGAGCGTGAGATGAGGCCCCCGGATCGTGTCCACGGCCGTGAAGATCAGATTACGGAAGGACTGCCACGCAATCCGGCGCACCTCCGCATCGCTGAAGCGGTCACCAAATACATCACGGATCCGCCGCTCAGCCTCGCGCCGCCGGAAACGTAAAATGAAAAATCCAAAACCCGCCACCAACCAGCCCAGCGCCAGGGCCGCTCGATAGGGCAAGACCACCAACGGCACGGCAGCGGCCCGCAGCAGCAGATATTCGGCAATGTGCTTGAGACGATACGTCATCGGGATGAAGGTGCCGTCAGCGGGAACGATTGTCAACCCCGGCGTCAGCTTCGCTTGCGCCGCAAGGCCCGGACGGCACGAATAAGCGCACTGGGTTCCATTTCGATGGCGTGGGCCGGGCAGACCTCCTGGCAACAGCAGCACGCAAGGCAGCGCACGGCATCGAGCACCGGGGGGGCCGACGGTCGGGCGGCCAGCGCCCCGGCCGGACAGGCGGCCGCACATCGTCCGCACGCCACGCAGGCGGCGCCAAAAGCCGGCCGGTGCCGCAGCACGGGCTTGAGCAGCGCCAATAGCCAGTCCGGCACGCGCTGCAGCGGCACATGAGTCGGTGGCCGCAGCGCCGGCCCCGCGGTCAGCATGTCCTCGTCCCCCAGGCGCCGGATTCGGTCCCACGCCGTCTCGCCCACGCCCAGGCGCGCCGCCTCCCTGAGATAAGGAACCGTGTCCGGCCGGATCCCGAAACGCCGGCACACGACCGCATCGAGCGCCACCGAGTCGGCGGACGCCGCCAGGAAGCCGAGGGCCACCGGCCGGCCTCCGCTAGGCCCGTTGCCATCCATGCCTACCACGCCGTCGGCAATCGCCAGCACCGGCTTCACCTTCCTGTAGGCGGCCAGCAGCAGCGCGCCGAAGACATCCGGCCGCGGATATACGCCGTGCAGGCTGGTCTTCTGGTACCCAGGAATGGTCCCGTATATATTCTTCACGGCGCCAGTGAAGCGGGTGAGCACGTGGGTCTTGAGCTTGGGAACCGAGATGATCGCATCCGCCTCCAGCACCGGGCGCGCGATCGTGAACACAAATCCGTCCTGCTCCACCCGCTCCGAGCCCGCCTTCTCGAGGTTGACGAGCGGTACGGCCTCGTCGCGGCACAGCGCCTCGATGCCCGTCTGCCGCCAGACACGCGCCAGATCGGCCACGTTTGCCGGACAATCGGCGACCCACGGCTTGGCGCCCGCGGCGCGGACGGCGCGAATCACGCCGCGCACCACCTCGGGATGCGTGGTGACCGCCTCCTCGGGGGTATGGTCCGAGAGCAAGTTGGGCTTCACAAGCACCGACTGGCCGGGCTGGATGAAGGCGGCGAGCCCGCCGAGCAGTTCGAGCAGCCGCGGCACGGCGGCACCGACGTCGGGGTAGCGCTCGCAACGGACAACCGCGACGGTGCTGGTCATGACGTCACCAGTAAATGTAGGCGGTCAAGGCATTCCGGTCTGAAGCCGGGAGGCGGGTCAAGTCCGGGATGATGTACCGGTTGTCGAAGGCATCCAGCAGCACCTTGCCCGTGGCACCGTAATCCTCGGCCCGGTCGCCGCGCCAGGGCATCACGAATTCGCGCCGTCCGAGTTGTGTCTCGACCTCGAAGAACAACAGGCCGAAGCGATTGTCGACCTTGTAGATGCGGCTGACGGTTTGTTCGTAGTAGTGCTTCACCAGGGCGTTGCGCACCAGCCTCTGCGCCTCTGTCGGGAACACGCCGAGATCCTCGATGATGCCGATTTCCTGTTCGCGGTCGCGGTCGTCGGTGTAGCGCAGCGAGACGAACCGGTCGGGGTGGCGAATCGGAAACATAGTAACGGCGAAGACGCCCCGGTACAGGGTGTCGCCCTTGACGGCCACATGCAGCAGGGAGAACGTCCCCTCGAAGATCGTGGTGGCATCGGGGAGAAGCAGCCTCACGCCGATTCCGACCAGCCGCGTATCGTCATAGTTGTGGGTTGCCGTTGCCGTCATGTCAGGTCTCCAACCGCGTCAGTTCGGTCTGGATCTTCACGAGTTTGTAGTACACGCCCTGTTGGGCCAGGAGTTGCTCGTGGGTCCCCGACTCGATGATACGGCCATCCTCCATCACGTGGATGTGATCCGAATTCTTCAGCGTCGACAGCCGGTGCGCGATGGCAATTGTCGTGCGGCCCTTGCACAGCGCCACCAGCGCCTTCTGGATTTCCTGTTCGGACTCGGTGTCGACCGAAGACGTGGCCTCGTCGAGGATCAGGACGCCCGGGTCGCACAGCAGGGCTCGCGCAATGCTGATGCGCTGCCGCTCGCCGCCCGACAGACCAGCCCCGTGCTCACCGAGTTTCGTGTCGTAGGCTGACGGCCGGCGCGCGATAAAGTCGTGAGCGTTCGCGGCCCGGGCCGCGTTCATGACCGCCTGCGGGCTGGCATCCGGCCGCCCGTAGGCAATGTTCTCGGCGATGCTGGCGCGGAACAAGAAGGGCTCCTGAAGCACCAGCGCCACATGCCGGTGCAAGTCGTCCTGGCGCATCTCACGTACGTCCACACCGTCCACCAAGATCTGGCCTTCCTGCGGATCATAGAAGCGGCACAGCAGGTTCACCAACGTGGTCTTGCCCGAACCGCTCTTGCCCACGACCCCCACGAACTGGCCCGGCTCGATCGTAAACGATACATCCTTGAGAACCGGCGTATAAGGATCGTATCCGAACGTCACGTTCTTGAACTCGATCCGGCCCTTCATCGTGGGCATGGCCACGGGCTTGGCGACCTCGGTCACCACGGCAGTCGCGTCCAGCACCTCGAATACGCGCTGGCCTGCCGAAAGGAAGCCCGTGACCCAGTTGGTAAACATGCTCAGCGCCGAGATCGGCCCATAGAACATGCCCATGTACCCGAAGAAGGCCATGAGCGTTCCCAAGCTGATGTGCGATTCGAGCACCTGACGCCCGCCGGCGTACCAAATGATCAACCCGCCCAACCCGAACACGAAGCCCATGAGCGGGTTGAACGTGGCCACGCTCGCTTCCAGCGAGCGGCGGCTCTCCTGGAGGTACGCGGCTGACCCGCTGAATCGCTGCTGCTCGCGCTGCTCCTGACCGAATGCTTTTACCAGCCGAATGCCAGACAACAGGCCGGACAGCAATTGCGCCGTCTTGGACTGGCTGTCCCACACTTTGTAGTAACGCGGGTAGATGTGCCGCCAGAAGAAGGTTGTGCCGACGACCACGAACGGAATCGGCAGCAGCACGAGCAGCGCGAGCTTCCAGTTCATGTAGAACAGCATGCCGCCGATGCCCAGCACGAGCATCAGGTTGAGCAGGAAACCCTGCGCGACCTGCGTCACGAACCCCTGAAAGTAGTCAACGTCGTACAGCACCCGGCTCATCAGGCTGCCGACCGAGTGGCGGTTGTAGTACTCGACGGCCATGCTGACCAGCTTGGTCTGAAGCCGCTCGCGCAGTTCCTTCGTGATACGCGTGCCGATGGTGCTCGTGCTGCGGCCGATGAAAACGTTGAGCAGGCAGCGGCTGCCGGATGCCCCCACCAACCCCAGCAGGATCATCAGCAGCAGGCGGATTGACTCGGCATGCGACAGCACCGGCGCCCCTTTAATGGGATTCAGCACGCGGTCGACCATCATGCGTTGCAGCAGCGGCGGCAACAGGTCGAGGCAGACCCCCACCACCATCACGAACAGCAACAGCAGGATGCTCGAGAGGTAGGGCCGCATCAGCCCCAGCGTACGGGCGAAGATGCCGCGCCCGCCGACGCAGCGCGGACACTGAGCGCGCAGACCCGGCAAAGGCAGGCCGCACTCCTGGCATTGCATCTCGCTCGGACGCGCCAGAACCTCTTCCGGCGGCGGGTGGCCATCCTTCATGCGCTGGATATGCTGGGCCACCCGGCCGAACAATTCGCGGCGCGAATTCGCATACCGGGCCAGATCGACATACACGCCGTCGACTTGCACCTGCAGGAAGCCGCTGCCGACCTTCTGGAAGGCGCGCGCCTTCGTGATCTCGGCGACCTTGAACGGCCCCACGACTGTTCCCGCGCGGGCGCCCGTAGCAACGATGGAGGCAAGCTGCGCGCGTTCGACGATCGTCCAGACATCGACCGACGACCCGTCGGCATCCAAGTCGCTCCGGACTGCGAACAGGACGTCGGCATCGTGAAAGCCCAGCGCCGCCGCGCGCTCGCGGACCGCGTCAGGTATCGCGTGCAGAATCAGATCGGAAGACGGATTCATTGGCCAGAAAGAAACAAGGGGCGTTGCCGCCTTCGCGGAACGCCCCATTGAGGTCCGAATCTTACAGTACCTTGCGCACTTCCTCGAGCTTGCCCGCGCTACCGAGAACCTTGTTCTTCCCGGCGATGTAGCAGGCATACTCGGCCATGAAGACCTTCCCCGGAGGACGCAGGTCGAAATTCTCCGGGTAGAGCGCGAACTGCTCCCGATGGACGCGGCACCATACCAGGCGGCCGTCCGTGTCGATGTTCACCTTGGTGACGCCCATCGTGCCGGCCTTGGTGATGTCCTTCTCGCTCACGCCCTTGGCATCCTTCAGCTTGCCGCCGAAGAAGTTCACGCGGCGGACCTCGTCTTCGGGCACCGAGCTCGACCCGTGCATGACCAGCGGGAAACCAGGCATCAGCTTGGCGATATCCTTGATCACGTCGAAGTGCAGTCCCTGCTTGCCGGTGAACTTGAATGCGCCGTGGCTCGTGCCGATCGCGCACGCCAGGCTGTCGCAGCCGGACCTCTTGACGAATTCCGCGGCCTGCGCGGGATCGGTCAGCTTGGCATCGGCCTCGGAAACCGACACGTGTTCCTCAACGCCGCCCAGTTTGCCCAGTTCGGCTTCAACCGCGATCCCCTTGGCGTGCGCCGCATCGGCTACGCGTTTGGTGATCTCGATGTTCTTCTCGAAGGTCTCGCCGCTCGCGTCGATCATGACAGAGCTGTAGAAGCCGCTGCCGATGCAATCCATGCAGGTTGCCTCATCGCCGTGGTCCAGGTGCACGGCGAAGATGGCGTCCGGGAAGATCTCGTTGGCCGTCTTGAGCATGGCCTCGAGCATCTTCTTGTGCGTGTATTGGCGGGCGCCCTTCGACAACTGAATGATGAACGGGGCCTTGCTGTCCATACACCCCTGGAACAGACCCATGGTCTGCTCGAGGTTGTTGATGTTGTACGCGCCAACGGCATACTTGCCGTAGGCGTGTTTGAACAACTGTTTGGTGGAAACAATCATGGTTCGCTCTCCTATGGGTTGAAGGGGGGAATACTCTACGGGCTGGCTTGTCCCCGTCAATATCTTATTCGACCCGGTCTTCTTCGCGACGTGCCCGAACCGCGGCTGCCTAGCGTGGATCGCCTTGCCGGCCGACAGCCCGGTAGAAGGTCCGGCCCGGCGCCTGGGCATCGATCCAGTTCGTCCCCGCCGCGCCCGCCGTAAAGGCTCCCGCGTTCGACCACCCCCCCGGAAGGTCGAGTGCGCGCTCCACGGTGTAGTCGCAGTCGGCGGTAAGATTCGTGAGCGCGAGGACGGGGATGCCGTTCGTGCGGCCCACGCCGGCGAAGGATAGGTCGCTCCGGGGAACAGGATAGACGAACGGATTCGTGCTCGTGATCTCAAGCACACGGCCACCCGCGTAATCCGGGGCATAGAGCCGGGCCACTCCGTCGTTGCGTCCGTCGCCCGCGGCCAGTTTGGCCGTGGCGCCCGACGTGGCATCCACAACGATACTGGTAGTATAGGCGTCCGAGCCGCTATTCCAGGTGAACTCCCGCACCGGTCCCTTCGCGGTCGTGTAGGTTGAGTAGATCCGGCGGAGTCCGTCGGACTTCAGGCGGGCCACCAGGATATCGCCGCGCTTGCCGGTGGCATCGATCCGGTTCGTCGTCCAAACCCCGCCGCTATAGACGTAGTCCAGTCGCCCCGTGCCGGTATTGGCCACGACGTGGGTGAGCCCATCGTTGTGCACTTTGCCGATATCCGTGGGGTCGGGCCCCAGCCCGGCGCGGTGATCGATCGCCGCTGCCGCGTAGTTTGTGCCGGCCCAAGTATACGCGTCGAGCACGGTGGTATTGGCAAGCACGCAGTTCGTGCCGTCGTTAAACAAGTCTCCGACTGCGCCGCAGCCGTCCATGCCGTTGGTGTGGAGGCACAGCTTGCTCCAGGCGCCTGTCGCATAGGTGTACTCCCAGAGCCCGCGTCCGACATGGGCGGCATCGCCGTACGTTCCCACGTACAGGTGATTCACGCCGTCATGTCGCCCCGTCCCCGTGAACAGGCAGAACGACTGATGCGTCGCGTCTACAACCGTGTTGGTCCAGGCACTCCCGGTCCAGCGGGCCTCATGCAGCGCCCCGTTCGTGTTGTACTCGGTGAAGTAGAGCCGGTTCGTGCCGTCGCCGCGAACCGCGCCAATGGCCACCAGCGCCAGGTTGGTCACCCATCTCGTGACGAGCGTGTTCGTCCACGCCGTGCCCGTATAAGTCCATTCGATAACGCGGCCATTCCGCTCGGAAATATAGACGCGATTCGTGCCGTCGTTACGGGCGTCGCCGACATTGACCTCAAATACGTTGGTCAGCACCCCGCTGCCAAACGACTGCACCGACCACTGCGCCGCCGCCGGCCGGCAGGTCGCCAGCCAGGCGACGGCGATTAGACCAGCAAGACAACTCGCTGTTGCTCGCATGAACGATTCGCTATCCCAGGAACTCCGGCATCGTGTAAGCCTGCGGCCCCTTGAGCAGCAGTCCCTTCGGCACGCCGAAACGTTCGAGACGCAGGAAGATGCCCCAGGCCAGCCCGCGGTTGGTGCCGAGGGCGACCACGATCTCGTGCTCACCCGCCGCCGCCTTGAACCGCGCCTTAGACTTTTCGCCTGCGGCGGGATTGACGCCGTTCGGGTCGTGGGCAATAAACTTGCCGTCGACCCAGCCTTTGACCGGCCCGTCGTAGCCGAGAATCAACGCCAGCGACATGGCTTCCTTGCACGCGAACCGGCAGGCAAAGTAAACGACTTCGTCGCGGCCGCCATGCTGGCCGATTTCCTCGTGAAGATCGCAGAAATCAGCGCCAAAGGTGCGCGTGGCCATCCCGAGCGTATCGAGCGAAGCCGGGCACTCCAGTGCCTCGAGCTTGCCTGCCGAAGGCTGGAACGCGCTTACCCTGACCGTCCTGGCGAAGGACGAGACGGCGCGCGGAACGCCCATTCGGACCGGTCCGAACACGGGCAGCGATCGCCCCTCCTCGTCCACGATATTGCAGTAGGGATCGGTGCCGTAACCGTAGTACAACGCCGTTTCAGCCATGGCGGCCGGCGACAGGCCGCTGCGCAAGCGCACCCGCGGCCCGTCCAGTTCAGTATCGAACAGATTGGTGCTGCTGCTGGTCGTTACCAGCGAAAAGCCATTCGGCCGGCTACCGGCGCACAGTTTTCCCGACACATGCTCGAATTCGGCCACCGCGACCCCCAGCCCGTGGACGGTCTCAATGGACACCTTCTTGAGAGCGATCGGCGGCAGACCGGCTTTGCGATCACCGCGCAGGACCTGCATGGCCTGTGCCAGCCGGACGCCCAACACGTACTGTCCCTTGCCGCTGATATGGATGCCGTCATCGAGCGGCAGATCGATCGCCGGCACCGTCGTGAGACCCTTGATGACGCGCGGCAACCGCCGTTCCTGGTCCTGGATCGAGTTCCAGGGCCCGGCGTTTTCTGCGCCCCAGCCGACCACGCGCGCGATCTGCACGATCGCGACGGGCAGCGCCTTGTCTCCGGTGTCGCGCCGCAGGGCGGCCACGAGTTCCTTCATCCGCGCGGTATAAAGCGGCGCCGCTTCGGCGTTTGCGTCGCTGCACCCCTGGTACCAGACGAGTCCTGCGGCGCGACCGCCGTTCTTGACCAGGCGCCGTTCCGTCGCGCCATACAGGCTCTTGCCGCCCTCATTCTTACGCTTGGGATCCCATTGCGTCATGGACGTGCCGCCATGCCCGCAGGCAACGAGCCCCTGCGGTACACCCGTGAGACGGCGCATTTCGGCCCCGAAGGCCGGGCCGGGGCAGACGCCCCAATCCGCGGCGGGCTTGCCCGGGCGCACGCCCCCGCACAAGTCGACGTGCACGGGGTCCACGCAGTCCCACATGTTATGAATGGGGTCTTTGGCCGGCGCCCAGCGATCATCCATGTAGAAGGCGCGCACCAAGGGATCGACGGCCAGGGGTTTCTTCGGGATGTACCCACACCCCTGCATGTTGGATTGCCCGCCGAGCAGCCACACGTCGCCCACGAGCACGTCCTTGACGGACAGCGTCTCGTTACCCGCCTTGAGTTCGATGTCATACGGTCCGCCGGCCGGGAGTCCCTTGAGGCAGCCGCTCACCTTGCCGCGCGAGACCTTCCCCACCGTGGCGGCGGCAAAGCCCTTCACGACCCGCTTGCCCTGTCGCACGGTCGCCACGATCGGCCCCTGCCCGCCGCAGGTTCCGGAAAACTCGGCTTCGCTTACGTTCTTCTGGTTACGCTGGACGACCATATGGTCGAATAATCCCGCCTCGATCTTCATGAATTCAATCTCCTATGCGTGTTGGGTCTGACAGAAAAAGCCGGCATGCTCCCACTTCGGAGCCGCGACTGCAAATGCTTTTCGTTGGCCGGCAACTCGTCGGTCCTGCCACGCACGCTGAGCGCCGATTCGCATTGTCTCGTGCGCGGCGGCGCGATACGGTCCCAGCTTTCACGGGAGATCATCCATGGCAATCGAGACAAGAGTGACCCTTCACCCGATCGACGACCGTGTTTTCTGGACGCGCATGGGTGCGGACCCACGCGCCGCCGCCTTGCGCGACGCCCTGCTGGCCCGTGCCGACAAGGCCCCCGTGCGACCGCCGGTCGTCGCCGCAAGCGACTATCTGGCCGCGAAACGCTCGAACGACCGCGAACGCCTGGACAACCTCTGGCAGACCGATCGCGGCACGCTCGCCGCCCTGGCCTACCGGCGCTGCCAACTCGGACTCGACCCCGCCGACACCGATGACCGCCTGCTGGACTGGCTCTGGTCCATGCTCACCGAGCCGACATGGGCCGTTTCGGCGCATCTCCCGGGCAACGACCTGCCCTCCACTTCCCGCCCCGTGCTCGACTTGGCCGCTTGCGAGATGGCGGCCTTCATGGCTGAACTCCGCCAAGCGCTGAAGCCGTGGATCGATTCGGTGTCCGCGACTCTTGCCGATTCGATCGTCGCCGAAATCGACCGCCGCATCCTGCAACCGTATGGCGACGGCTCGAAGGAGTGGTGGGACAACCCCGCGGGCCAAATCAACAACTGGGCCGGCGTCTGCGCCGGCAGCATCCTGGTCGCCTGCGAATCGTTGGCCGCCCAGGGGCTTCCCCGGCCGCAAGCGCGCGCGCGTGCCCTGAAAGACCTGAACCTGTTCCTCGAACACGCCTTCACCGAATCCGGCGAGTGCGACGAAGGCGTGGGCTACTGGACCTACGGTGTTGGCATGGCCTGCCTCGGCTGGAGCCGTCTCACCCGCGCAGAATTCGAGGCGACGGTCGACCTCAAGCGTTTCAAGGCCATGGCCGAATACCCCCACCGCTCCTACCTATTTGGCGATTCGTTCTTCACCGGCAATGACGGCGGCCTCCACGCCGATGCCGACATTGCGTTCGTCCCGTGGCTGGCCCAAGCGGCGGGTTCGGAGTGGATGGGCCGCTGGGCGCGCCAGGCGGCCGACATCCCGTGCCGTACCTTCGGGCAGGTTGTTAATGCGCTCGACGCCATCGACCGGCAGTGGGTGGCGGCAACGCCCGATACGTCGATCGTTCTGCAAGCATCGTCCGGCACGCAGTGGCTGCCCGACCAGCAGGCCGCAATGGTTCGCATCCCGGCCCCGGGCGGCCGCCTGCTGGTCGCGCTTTCCGGCGGGCATAACGGCGAGCGGCACAACCATAACGATCTCGGCCACTTCATGGTCGCGCTGGACGAACGATGGCTGATCCCCGACCTCGGCGCGCCGACCTACACGACGGATTTCTTCGGCCCTCGCCGTTATACATATCTGTCGGCCTCCAGCCGCGGCCACTGCTGCCCGGTGATCAACGGCCAGGAGCAGCGCACCGGCTGCGAGGCCGCCGGACACGTCTTGCGCTGGGAGCCGGACGCCGAGCGCGCCTGCCTGGAACTCGACCTCACGTCGGCGTATCCGGCTGAGGCCGCCCTGCAACAGTGGGTCCGCCGGCTGGAACGGCAGGGCGGAAGCGCCGTCCTGACCGACGCCTTCCGGACGGCAGGCGGCGTACCGGTGACGCAGGTTCTGTGGTCGCTGGTCGAACCGACAGTCGAGGCCGGCGCCACGGTGCGGATCGGCCGCTTGACCCTGACGCTGGCGCCCGCGCCGCTCGCGGTCCGCGTCACGCCAGTAAATCCGGCCGACCATGCCCTGCGGGACTACCGCGACACGCTTTACAAAGTCGAGGCGGACTACAAGACCGACACGGCGGGACGGCTGGAGACGGCGCTGATGCTTACGGTCTGAGGCACCCTCACGCCGTCCAGGTTTGCGGTCGCAGTCCTTTGCTCGACGCGAACGCAAAAGTTCCGGAACCCAGGCGCAGCGTGGCTTGCTCGGGACTGATGTCCACAGCCAAGGAGACCCCGGAATGGCGTTCGTGCAGGATGTTGGCGAGCAGCAGGGCCTTCTCGGCGCCGTCGCCTCGCCCGTAGTTCCAGACCTCGTCCGGCTGGGCCAGGCGGCCCGGGTCATCGTAGATGGAGGTGGATTCGAGGCACCGCACCCGGTCCACTACCGCTTCATCGGTGAGCCCGCGCGCGCCGGCGATTGAAACGGGACTGCGCTCCAGCGCCGCCTTAACGAACGGGGCGGCCTCCGTGCGGTTCAAATCGCGGTACGCGTAGAACGCGAGATCAACCACGGAATTACCGCCACGGATCGAGTCCAGGCGGGCGATAACATCGTCACGAGTCATCTCCGCGGTAAGGCCAAGCGGCTCCCCCTGTGGGATGAAGTGCCGGCCCGCCGGGTCCGGCAGGCGCGGCTCGACGTGACAGAAGCGGATCAGGCTCTCGATTGCCCATTCCGCATTCATGCAGTCGCAAGCAAACTGCTCCTTGAGCCGGCGCTGGTCGCTCTCTTTCATCAGGTCGAGTTTCTCTTGCCGGACGAAGGCCTCCAGGTCGTTGAGCACGATGCGGCTCTGGATCCGCGTCGGTACAAACTCCTCCATTTCGATCTCGGCGAGCAAGTTCGGCCGCGTAGAGTCCGTCGCCAGGAAAGAGCAGCCTTCCTCATACTGAAACGCGGTTTCCAGCGGAAGATAGTGGTCGACCCCGCGGATCGGCTGGCGGAGCTGAAAACATTTCTGCAGCTCGCGCCGGTGGCGAAGATAATTGCCGAGGATTTCGTCCGTCAGCGGCGTGGTCAGGAAACTCCGTAGCTTGGCGCCGAGCCGGGCGTAGGCGTCGGGGGCAATCGTGGCCTCGGGATAGATCGCATGCACGAAGCCCGTTTCGTGCGCGACCACCGTGACCTGTTCATTCTCCAACGCCCGCCGGCCCTGGGCCGACAGTGCCGTGCCGTTGAACCACATCTTTTTGGTCAGAAGCCGGCGGTTGTTCGTTAGGATCCCGTCATCCACGTCGACATAGTTCTGCGAATGGAGCGGGGTCGCCATCAGGAAGATGTCGCGCAAGGGGATGCGGGCGACCACAAACAAAGCCGCCGCGTAGAGCGCGGCAAGCGAGACACACTCGCCGGCGCCGGTGCTGTAGCCTTCCTTGTGTCGAAACGCGTCCATGGCCTCGATGGTTTCCGTCTTCCAATACGGGATGGTATCGGTCGTATATTTGTCCAAACCGAAATGCGTCCGGATGTCGATATCGAAGTAGTACTTGTCCCCCTCGTAGCCGAACAGGGCATTGGAGCGGGCGAGCGTCGCATCGTCAATGAACTCGTGAAACCGTTCCTTCTCGCGGTCCTTGGTAGTAAGCCCCCATGTATCGAGGTCGAGGTTGAAGGCATAGTGATCCATGATGAACTGCTTCAGCCGGGTGATCCGGCGGTAGGGCTTGAGGCGGGCCATCCCGGCGAACCACGGGTCGTCGCGCCACAACCACAGGCGGGGCGACATGAGGTTGGCTAGCAGGAGCGCCATCATCAGTTCGGGGAAGATGAAGATCTCCATGTCCGAAAGCGTGATCGCGGATGACCGTCGCTCCAGTTCGCGTTGATTCGTCATGAGTCTCTCCCGAAGCCGCGTCCGGCGCGGTCCGTTACATCGCCGGCAAGCATGCGGCGGGGCGGGCAGTGTGTCAACCGCGTTGCGGCGCAGCCGCCGGCCGCCGGCCATATTCGGCTTGCCGCTG
This sequence comes from uncultured bacterium, assembly GCA_903895695.1. Lineage (GTDB taxonomy): Bacteria > Verrucomicrobiota > Kiritimatiellia > CAIKKV01 > CAITUY01 > CAITUY01. The sequence goes on along the minus strand of CAITUY010000116.1, from coordinate 16,107 downwards.
CCGTGGCGGCGGCGTATAACGCCGCGCAACAGCAACTCGTTACCAAGGAGAATCTGCCATGGCCATCTTGATTCTAATCGGTGTTGTCGTCGTTATCGCCTTCATGATCATCGGCATGTACAACCGGTTGGTGACGCTTCGGAACATGTTCAAGAACGCGTTCGCCCAGATCGACGTGCAGCTCAAGCGCCGGTACGACCTGATTCCCAACCTCGTGGAAACCGCCAAGGGCTACATCAAACACGAGCGCGAGACGTTGGAGGCCGTCGTCCAGGCCCGCAATATGGCTGCCACCGCCACGCAACGGGCGGCCGCCAATCCAACGGATGCCGCCGCTGTGCGGGGCGCGATGCAGGCCGAAAGCCAGCTCACGGGCGTGCTCGGCCGCCTCTTCGCCGTGGCCGAAGCCTACCCGGACCTCAAGGCTAACCAGACCATGATGACGCTGATGGAGGAACTGACCTCGACCGAAAACAAGGTCTCCTTCGCGCGGCAGGCCTATAACGACAGCGTGATGCAGTACAACACGGCCCGCGAGACGTTCCCGACCGTGATGGTTGCCAACATGTTCGGATTCGCGGCCGCGCAGTTGTTTGAGGTGGATTCGCCGGCGGAACGCGTGGCTCCCAAAGTCGCGTTCACGTAAGAGGGTTCAGCGGTCGGTATTCAGTGTTCAGGATTGCCTGAGCCTGAACACCGAAAGCTTTTCTCCCTTCTGCCCCGACAACGCCCCAGCCACGGAGCACGCCGCGATGAAAAAAGAACGCCCGCCCCTTCATCTCACCTGGCATTTCCCCCTCCCTCGAACCCACACCGGCATCCTGCTAGGCAACGGCACGCAGGGCCTCATGGTCTGGGGCACCGATACGCTCAATGTCACCGTTGCGCGCGCCGGCTTCTGGGATCACCGGGGCGGAAACCCCTTCGAGACCCGCGCCACGTATAAGGACGTGCGCCGCCTCTTGGAGGCGGGTGACATGGCCGGTATCCGCACCCTCTTTGAGGGTCCGCCGCATCCCACCGAACACCCGCATCGGCCCCAGCAGATCGGTGGCGGTTGCCTGGAACTGGCTTTTCGGAAGGGCATACGTCCCCGCGAGGGCGTGCTCGATTGCACCACGGCTACCCTCACCGTCACCCTCGCGGACAGCATGGGCGTGCGCGGCCACGTGGTGATCCGCCAGGCGATGATTGCGGAGCTTTCATGGATCGAGTTGGACCGCGCCGCGCGCGAGGCGCTCAAGTCGATCCGCCTGGTGCCCTCTTGGGACCACATCCACGAGACCGTGGCCGCAGTCGGCGTCGTGCCACCCGAGCGCTGGAGCCGCCGTGACGGCGGCGGTTTCTGCCAGCGCCTGCCCGAAGACGATCCGCTGGCCGTGGCATGGGCGATGGAAGAGCGCCGGATCACGCTGGGAACCGCCCTGGGGCCGAATGCCACGGCTACTGTCGAGAACCTTATCGCTACCGCCGACCGCAAACGGGAACTCGCCGCAACCGACGCCTGGTGGGCCGGCTACTGGCACGACGTGCCGCGGCTCCGGCTTCCCGACCCCGACCTGCAGTTTGCCTACGACTACGGCGTCTACAAGCAGGCCGGGCTGACGCCGGACCATGGCGTGGCCGCCACGTTGCAGGGGCCGTGGATGGAAGAGTACCAACTCCCGCCTTGGAGCAACGACTACCACTTCAACATCAATGTTCAGATGATCTACTGGCCGTGCCTGGCCACCAACCGCACCCGCCATTTGCGCCCGCTCTGGGCCCTGCTGCAGTCATGGATGCCCCGGCTCCGGACGAACGGAGAGAAGTTCTTCGGCACCCGGGACGCGCTCCTGCTGCCACACGCGGTGGACGATCGCTGCCAGGTGGTGGGCAACTTCTGGACCGGCACCATCGACCACGCCTGCACCGCCTGGATGGCGCAACTGGCCTGGCTCCACTACCGGTACACGCTGGATTCCGGCATCCTCAGGGATACGGCCTGGCCCCTGCTGAACGGCGCATTCAACGGCTACGCCGCCATGCTGGAAGAAATCGAGGAAAATGGCACGCGCCGGTTCTCGCTGCCGGTCAGCGTCAGTCCCGAGTATGGGGGGGCGGGAGCGGAGGCCTGGGGTCGTGATGCGAGCTTCCAGCTCGCGGCCCTGCATGCGATCTGCGCCATCCTCCAGCAAGCGGCACCGCTCCTCGGCGAACCGGCCGACCCGCGCTGGGCCGACGTCCAGAACCGTCTTCCACCCTACACCCTCTTTGACCGGAAGCCCGGCTCGGCCGAGGCATCGACGGGCCGCATCGCGCTCTGGAAGGGCCAGGACCTGGCCGAAAGCCACCGGCATCACAGCCACTTGGGAGGCATCTACCCCTTCTGCACGATCGATCCCTTCGAGCCCGCGCATCACGGCATAGTGGCGCGGTCACTCGCCCACTGGACCGGCAAGGGCGCGGGCTACTGGACTGGCTGGTGCATCCCGTGGGCCGCCATCCTCTGTTCACGATGCGGCCTGGCGGACGCCGCCGTGAACTGGCTGCGTTTCTGGCGGATGAACTTCACGAATGCGGGCCACGGTACGCTGCACAACGCCGACTTCCCCGGCTGTACGGCCTGGGACGATCACGCGCTGGCCACGCCCGATTTCCAGAAGCCGCCCGGGTTCATGGAGGTCATGCAAATGGACGCCGGCATGGGTGCGGTCACGGCGGTGATGGAACTACTCGTGCAGAACCGGCACGACGGCATCCACGTTCTGCCGCGTCTGCCCAAACACTGGCAAGCGCTGGAGTTCGACGGCATCCGCGCCGAAGGCGCGTTTCTGGTCGGCGCAACGGTACACGGAGGCGCGGTCAGCGAAATCCGGGTGACAAGCCTGGCCGGCGCCCCGTTAGCGCTCACGCACCTGTTCACGGGTCACTGGACCTTGAACGGCAAACGCCACACCGGGCCGGGCCTGAAGTGCAATACGTCGGCCGGGCAAACACTCGTCCTGAAGGCAGGTTAGCAGTCCGTCTGGCTCTGGCGGGCGGCGTAGCGGCCGGGCGGCTCGCGAACAACCGGCCACGCCTCGCCGTCTTCGAGCGGGAAATCGAAGACGGGTGTCAGGTCGACTGCGAGTTCGGGGAACGTGCCGCTTTTCAGCGTCTGCGTCTGGATGAAGGCGGCCTGATGCCGAAACCCCAGACCTCCAGCACGAACACCTCAATGCACGGCGGCCAAGGCGTCACCAGCCAGACTTCCCGAACGCCGGCTCTGGCATAGGCATCCATCTTGCTTGACGCCGCGATCGCGCTGCGCCGTCGAGGGCGAGAGAATTTCGACGACCAATGTGGGCGCGCCTTCAATGCGCGACCGGGTGATCTGTTCCGGCTTGCACACGACGACGATATCCGGCTGCACCACGTCCATGTCGTCCAGTTTAACGTCGATCGGGCTAGGATAGACGCGGCACGGGCGCCCGCGAAAGTGAGCACCGATCGCCATCAAAACTTCACGGTGAATGTCCTGATGCCGGACCGGCGGCGCCGGCGACATGGCGTAGGCGTCGCCGTTGACGATCTCCCACCGCTCATCGTCCGCCACGTTCGGTAGTCGTCCCACGTGTAAGGCAAATGCCGCGCTGTGGATGGGCTCTTCACTGAACGCCCGTGGGACCGACGACTGGTAAAATCTCGTTGCGGCACCGGGTCATGGCGGCGATGGCGTTGCGCCCCTTGACGCGATCTGCCGAGTAACCAGGATAGCGGAAGAGAACCGCGTACTGTGACAACATCTCCAAATCGCCCCGCATGGCCTCCCAGAGAGGGTGTCGCGGCAGACAATCGTTGAGCAAAACCGCCAGGTCGTGAACCTTGGTCACCTCTCTGCCGTCTGCATCGATGGTTGCCTTTAGAAGCTTCTCGACACACTGCGGGGCATGGAAACAGGCACTGTCATAGTTCGGGCATTTGCGAGCCCGGAACTCCCGCAGAGCCGAGACCCGGTCGCCCTCGGCCTTGGCGACCCATTCCTTAACGCTGGTCTTCATACACGGTCTGACCGTTGCGAACGACGGAGACGAAAAAGGAATCCTTTTGTGCCAGGCGACGGGCGGCCTCACGTTTCGAGCAGACCAACAGGTCAAGCGGAAAGGTTCGCGGGATACGGCGCCGCATCTCGATTGCCTTCTCCACGCCGTCCGCGACCCGGTCCATAATCACCAGAAGATCGACATCGCTGTCGGCCGTCGCCCGCCCGCTGGCGTGCGATCCGAACAATACCACCTGGCGCGGCGAGAACTCACGGGCCAACGCAGCGACATAACGGTTAATCTCTGAACGGCCAACCATGCGGGTACGGTAGCACGGACTCGACCGACGAGCAACATCCGGCGTGGTCAACTTGGCAATCGCTCGGCAAATGACATCGAGTTCGATCTGGATGCCGACCAAAGCAGCCCAACGTCGGGCCATCAGAGTCCACCGACTGCCTTCGACGTGTTAACGAATCGGGGTTACTCAATTACGAAGGGCATGCCCATGGGAAATGAAGATTCCCTGTCCCTATCCCTGCAAGGCCATCAGGAGGGGCGTGTGAAACTCCGACAACCGACGCTCTATCTCCGAAACCGTCTTCGTATTCGTCCCCAGGATGTTGCGCAGGGTGGTCGTAATGTCGATTGCCTTCGTTTTCCCGCCCACCCGAACGACTGCATTGATATCCAAGTCCGTGGGGATCGCAAGGGCATCGGCAATCTGCCTGCAGGCGCACGCCAATCTCGTCGCCACGTTGGAGAGTTCGCCCTCGTTCGGTGTCACCCTGAAAAGATACCGCTGTGTCTGACATGCGGTTATCAACACATCCGAACTGTTGGCCTTGGGATTCCTGCTGAAATAATGCCCCTCGATTGAGCCCGCTTCATATTTCCAGCCGAGATCGTGTGCCAAACTCCGGGTGTCGCCCATCAGTTTGACGAAGTTGTGCCGGTTCCTTTCGTTCTCCTCATCGTCTGGCCCCGACATCTCGCCAATCAGGGCAACGGGAGGGGTATAACCAAGGTATTCGAACGCCTCCTTCATCCAATTCCCCAAGGCGGTCTTGTCCTGCCGAATCAAATTGTAGAAATCTCGCCAGAGGAAATGCTCGCACTTCAGGGGCTTTACGTAGTCTTCATGGGTGATGACCCGTTCTTGGGGGGGCTTCCAGTTCGACCTGACATAGACCAGTCCACTGACATCGGGAAGATGCAGGTAATCCCACAGTTCGGTTTCTTCTTCACGTAGCCTCCCTTTCAGACTTCCACCACCTTGAATCCGAGACGATTACAGATATCTCCCGATCTCAAGGCCGCGGTCGCGGAAGCAGAGAAACGTGTCGTAGTTCACGTCCGGCGGCGTGGAATGGTCTGACGACAGGATGAACGGCGTCTTCGACGCCATCAACGGTAGGATCTTCTTCCGGAGCTCGGCGTCAATGCGCTTGCGGTCGTTCGAAATCACCTCGCGGATGTCGATGTTGCCCATGAAGCCGATCTTGTGGCCGTAGAGCTTGTTCAGGCGCAGCATGTCCATGCCCGCCTTGACCTCCATCGCCTGCAGCATGTCGATCCCGGCCTCGATCATGCCCGGCAGCAGGGGTTCGATCATGCCGCACGAATGCATGATTACCTTCAACCCGCGCGCATGCGCCCAGTCGATCGACCGCTTGTGTGCCGGCTGGATGATCTCCCGGTACATATCAGGCGACATGAACGGCTTGTCCTTGAAGCCCATGTCCTCGTAGAAGAAAATGCCGTCCGGCAGTCCTTCCTCGTGGAAGAGCATCTCCCACATGCCGATCGTCAGGTTCGTGAACGTGTCGACCATGTCGCGGACCCAATCCGGATCGAGCGCCATGCCGGCCAGCATGTGCTCATGGCCGCACACCGGGTGCATTTGTTCGAACACATTGACGCCGCCCCAGCAAAAAAAGTTGCCACGCTCAGCCGCCTGCTTCTTAGTGTTGCGGTACTGCTCGAAGTTCACCCGCCGACGCTCGGGTTTGAGATAGGGCTTGATATGCTCGTTCCAGGTGTCGCGGTCCTTGACGGTGAAATCCACGTGCTCGGGCGTGCCGGACTTGTTCTTCCACCAGCGCAGATACGCCCCGCTCTGGTTCTTGACCAACTTGGTTTCCGCGTCCTCCTCAACGACGACCGGCTGGACGTCCAGATTCCCTTCCGAGTTCAGCCACCCGGCGCTCTCGATCTCCATCTTGAAATGCCAGCCGATGTCCTCGCCCTGCTTAAGGTGACCTTCGTCGGTCCAGCGCTTTGCCGTCTCACCCCACAGGCTTTCATTAAACGACACCCGGTCGACCGGCTTGCGCTCCAGCAGGTTCTTTACGCGTTCACGCGCTGTCATTTCGCTCATCGGCCAATATCCTTTCCCAGCTCCAGTACAAATGACGGCTCAATCTCCGAGTGTTCAGTGTTCGGTGTTCAGCGAAATAGCGACATTGCTGCCTGAACACTGGAAGCCGAACACTGAACACTTCCCCTCTACCCCATCATCGATTTCAGCCGCTCCAGCTTGGCGATCGTCTCCTGCAATTCCTTCTGTCTGGCCTGTTGCTGCGCGACGATCTCAGGCGGCGCCTTGCTCACGAAACTTTGGTTCTGGAGCTTCTGGTTGACGCGTTCCAAGGCCGTGGCGGATTCCTCGATCTGCTTCGCCAACTTGGCCGATTCCGCCGCCGTGTCCACCAACCCCTCAATGGGCATGTAGAGGGTGCCCAGGTCCGTCAGCACACTAGGCACGCCCTGGGCCGGCGCATAGGCAGGCTCCACATTGAAGGCTTTGGCCTTGAGCATGCCGCCGATCGTGCGGCCATCCGCCAGCAGCCGGGCACCCTGGGCCTCCGTGTTGGGTTTCACGATGAAGTCGATCTTCTGGCCCGGCGGCAAACCGCAGTCGGCCCGCAGCATGCGCCCGGAACGAATCAACTCGTGTCGCGCATCGACATAAGCCACTGTCTCAGCGTCGCCGCCCAGCCCCAGCGGGACCGGCCAAGGCGCCGTCATGATGCTGGCGTCCGCCGCGCCATAACCCATGCCGTGCCACAACTCCTCAGTGAGGAACGGCATGAAGGGGTGCAGCAGCCGCAGCGACGCCGAGAACACCCGGTGCATCAGGCCCAGCACCTGCGCTTTGCGGGCCGCATCGGTTCCGTACAGCACGTCCTTGGAATACTCGACGTACCAGTCGCAGAACTGATGCCAGATGAACTCGTAAAGATCATGGGCCGCGTCGTTGAACCGGAACCGGCTCAAATTCTCCGAACAGGCGGTCATGGCCTGGTCCAGCTTGGCCAGGATGTGCAGATCGTCCGCGCTCAGCAACGCTCGGTCGATCGCAACGCTTTCTGCCGCCTGCCCCCTGCCCCCTGAACCCTGAACCCCACTGTCCTTCCCCTGCATCTGAATATAGCGCGCCACGTTCCAGATCTTGGTCGCGAAGTTGCGGCCGATCTCGAACTTATCGTTCGACACAAACACGTCCTGTCCGGTGGCCGTGATCATCATCAGGCTGAAGCGGAGCGCATCCGTTCCGTACTCGTCGATGATGGTAAGCGGGTCGATCGAATTCCCGAGGCTCTTGCTCATCTTGCGGCCCCGGTCATCGCGCACGGTTCCGTGAATGTAGACCTCGCGAAACGGGATATCGCCCCGGAACTCCAAGCCCGCCATGATCATGCGCGCGACCCAGAAGAAGATGATCTCCGAGGCCGTCACAAGCGTATTCGTCGGGTAGTAAAACTTCAGGTCGGCGGTCTCTTCCGGCCAACCGAATGTGCTGAACGGCCAGAGCCACGAGGAGAACCACGTGTCGAGCACGTCCTCATCCTGGCGGATCGTGGAGGCCCCGCACTTGGGACAGGTCTCCGGCTTGCCACGAGCCGCCCATTCGTGCCCGCAGGGCCCGCAGTAGAAGACCGGAATGCGGTGGCCCCACCAGATCTGGCGCGAGATGCACCAGTCGCGGATGTTCTCCATCCAATCGGAATAGACCTTGTTCCACCGGTCCGGAACGAACCGGATCCGGCCGTCCTGCACGGCCCGCAACGCGGGCTCTGCCAGCGGCTTCATTCGCACGAACCATTGCAGCGACAGGCGCGGCTCGACGACCGTATCGCACCGGTAGCAATGGCCCACGGCGTGCTTGTGATCGTCGATCTTCTCGATCAGGCCCGCGGCGGTCAGGTCGGTCACGATCCGTTTGCGGCATTCGAAGCGATCCAGACCCTTGTAAGGGCCGGCCCCTTCATTCATCGTGCCGTTCTCGTGCATCACGTTGATCTGCGGCAGTTCGTGCCGCCGCCCCAGCTCGAAGTCGTTGGGGTCATGCGCCGGCGTCACCTTCACGGCGCCGGTCCCGAACAACGGGTCAACGAAATCGTCTGCGACGATGGGCAAGTCCCGGTGCAGCACGGGCAGGCTCAAGGTCTTGCCGATCAGCGCTTTGTAGCGTTCGTCTTTCGGGCTGACGGCCACGGCCACGTCGCCCAGCAGCGTTTCCGGCCGCGTCGTCGCGACCACCACGAATTCGTCGGTCAGCACGCGCCCGTCGCGCTTAAGCGGATAGCGAATGTAGTAGAGCTTGCCGACGGTGTCCTGGTGCTCGCTCTCTTCGTCGGACAGGGCCGTGTGACAACGCGGACACCAATTGGTGATGTAGTTGGCGCGGTAGATCAGTCCCTTGTCGTAAAGACGGATGAAGACGTCCTCGACGGCGCGGCTGAGCCCCTCGTCCATGGTGAAACGCTCGCGCTCCCAGTCGCACGAGGCGCCCAGCCGCTTGAGCTGGCGCACGATCGTGTCGCCGTATACTTTTCGCCATTCCCACACGCGCTCGATAAAGGCCTCGCGCCCCAGGTCGTGGCGCGTCTTGCCCTCCTTTTTGAGCGCTCGCTCCACCACGTTCTGCGTGGCAATGCCCGCATGATCCGTACCCGGCATCCACACGACGTTGCGCCCCTGCATGCGATGCCAGCGCACCAGGATGTCCTGGAGCGTATTGTTGAGGGCATGGCCCATGTGCAGAATGCCCGTGACGTTGGGCGGCGGGATCACAACGCAGTACGGTTCGCCTCCGCGGGTCGCATCGCTATGGAAGCACCCTTTGTCGAGCCACCACTGATACCACCGCGTCTCCGCGGCTTTCGCGTCGTATTGCTTGGCCAGTTCCGTCATAACCATCTCCATCCTGAACGCCTCGTCAGCGTGTGAGAGACGACATGATAGAGGTTGCCGCTGCCAAAGCAAGACTGGAGAGGCAACCCGGAGCTTCGTCCGTGAAGGGAGGCCAGGCGGGGCGGCACGCGACCGGCGGCCGTCTATCACTCAATGCGAACTACGCTGTTCGTGCTTCCAAGACCGTTGGGGACGCACTCGGCGCATGTCGGGTCCTCGATCCATTGCCCATCGACGACGAATTTATACGGGTAGACTCCAGGCGCGAGCCTTACGCTGGCTTGGAATACGCCGTTCCTGTACGCCATTGGCAACAAATCCCACTGGCTGAACTCCCCGGCCACGCTCACGTCTTTCGCCGGGCTCTCCGGCGTGAACACGAACGTGTGGATCTTCTTGACCGTTCGAGCCGGCCTCGACCTAGACGCCGATGCCTCCTCACCCGCACTTGCGGCGTCGCCGCCTGCCGCAAAACCCGTCGATTCCGGGAACTCTCCGCCGAGCGCAGCCGATCGCCGGCCGCGCGACGTGGCCGCCAGAACCGTCGCCGGAACTGCCGCCTCACTTCCGGCCAAGCTTGCTGCCGCGAGGACGGGGGCCCCGACCGAGACGTCCGACGTGTTGCCGAACAAACGTTTGAACAGGTGGCGGATCGCCTTGACCGCTTGCGGTGCATCCTGACCCTTAGCCAGTACGGTTAGCCGCGCGCCCACTTCCGCGCACAACATGACGACACTGAGCAGGCTCTTCCCATTGGCCCTTCGGCCTTCGTGCTCGAGGAATATCTCGGAATCAAACTGGCTGGCCACGGTGACCAGCTTGGCGGCAGGCCGGAGATGCAGTCCGCCTTCATCCGCCAGCAGCACCTTGGCCCGACATGTCTGTGTACTAGCGCTCATTCGTATTGTATCGCACGGCTCCGGTCACACGGTAGCCTGTCCCATGAGCATTGAACCTAACCCATTCCTGACAGGGCGCCTATGGGGAATCCCCTGAAACCCTGCGCACAAAATCCTTAGTCTACGCGGCCCGTTTCCCCCGAACCGCCATTTGCCAATGCACCGGAATCGGACTATCATGCTCGCCAGATTCGCCCGGAGGGTCGCCATGGAACCAATGCTGAGCCTGATCGAAGCGCGCGTGCTGGCTTGCCTGGTCGAGAAGTCGATCGCCACGCCCGAGTATTACCCGCTCACCCTGAGCGCGTTAGCCGCCGCCTGTAACCAGAAGTCAAATCGTGACCCGGCGCTGCAAGTGTCGGAGGAAGATATCGTGCGTGCCCTCGACTCCCTACGTGACCGCAAACTCGCCTGGTCGGTGACACTGGCCGGCAGCCGCGTGCCCAAGTACCGCCACAGCATCCTCGACGTCTATCCGCTTACGCCGCCGCAACTGGCTGTGCTCTGCGAGCTCATGCTGCGCGGACCCCAGACGCTGGGCGAACTCCGCACGCACGCCGGGCGCCTGTGCCCCCTCCCCGGCACGGATGACGTGCAGGCGGCTATGCAGTCCCTCATGGAGTGGACGGGTGGCCCCCTGGCGGCCGTAACTCCGCGCCGGGTCGGCCAACGTGAAGAACGCTATACTCATCTGCTTTGCGGCGCGCCGGCCGTGGAGCCCGCCACCCATGCCAGCGTCGCCGAACCCGCCCGGTTGATCGTGATGTCCGGCAACGACCGTCTGGCTGCGCTTGAGACGAAAGTGGCGGCAATGGAGGACGAACTGGCACGCCTGAAAGCCCAGTTCGCGGATTTCACGCGCCAGTTCCAGTAGGCCGCAACCGCTCAATGGACCCGCGTGCTGTCCTCGCGCCGGAACACGTTGAGCCCGGCCTGGGGTGAGGCGGCCAGGCGATAGACTCCCAGAAATCGATCCGGCGCGTTGGCCCAGTCGATGACCGGCCCGACCACGATGATGTCCGGTTTTTGCGACAGGATGTATCGCACGCCGGGCTCGGCTGGGTCCCACGTCACTTTGAGCCCCAGCCGGTTCCGATGCCCGTCAACCCGCGCCAGCGTCCGATTGCACAGCCCGTACGTGTCGATGGCCGCGAGCCCCGTGAGGAACGGCATGTAGCCCGCTTCCTCAACGGCCATGGTCGCATCCTTGCTCACGTGGCGGTTCAGCCATTCGGCAGTAGCGGTGTAAGGATAGAGATTGCGCGGCGAGAATCCGCCCAGCCTGCGCACGAATCGGAACGGTTCCTGCGGCACGGCCCGGTAGAGCTCGAGTCCTCTCGAACACCAGACGGCTGCGACGACCAGCACGACACCCACCTTGATCAGTCTCCATGGTCGTGCCGCGATCCACGGCACGGGCAGGTCGAGGAGTCCGGTAAGCACGAGGCACAGCGCCGGCACGACGACGGCCCAAAAGCGGTACCCGGCCATCCAATCGCCGTCAACCAGCAGGATGTACAACCATTGGGTAACGACCAGGGCGAGCGGCAGGATGTACACTCCAGGAGAACGCCGGACGACAATCGTCGCCAGGGCGACGAACACCAAGGCATGAAGTCCCAGAAGCCGGAAGAACCCCGCCACGTACGGGGACCCGAACGGCGCGGCCAGGCCCATCCGATGCCTGACCTTCGTGTAGAAGGGATTGTTCAGCAGATCGCCGAACCAGGCAAACCGGAAGACAGTGTAGGCTCCGAACACGACGGCCCAAATGCCGAGAAGCCACCAGTCGCTGCGCTGCAGCCGGCCGCGCCGCAGCAACACGAGCGCCGCGACAAACGCCGCGAACAACATCGGCGAGTCGATTCGCCACAGCAGGATCGCACTTCCCAGTGGCGCCAGCATGACCGCCCTGCGCGCGCTCCGCTCGGGCGGACCCGTAACGTAACACGCCAGCCCCCACATCATGGCCGTGAGCAACATGATGTAGGCGGCCGTTTCCAGTGGCGACGCGATGTTAATCAGCAAGGCGCCGTTGGCCGCGGCCAGCAGAACAGGCGCGAGGCCCGCCACCCGGCCCCGCCCCGCAATGTCGACCGCGTAACGGTAGATGAAATAGCCGGTCGCCAGCCCGAACCCCACGTTGAGGAGTTTCACAGCGAACAGCACCCCCCACCGGGCGTCGCCGAAGAGCGACAGGCATTTGTAGATCAGCCCCGACAGGACCACGTGACCGAAATTGCTGTAGCCCTCGATATGCTCGCCGGGGTTATAGACCAGGCCGCGGCCGTCAAATAGATTGGCGCCATAGCGAAACGTGATGCCGGGATCGTCGGCCGTGAAGTCGAAGTAGGCGCTGAGGTGGCCGAGGTAGAGCAGCACGACCGCCGCGCAAGCCGCCACCCACAACCATCGTCCCTCCTTGGCAAGCGGTTTCATGGCGGGCATGGTAGCGTTTGCCGGAAGTGACGACAAGGCGTTCTCCCGCCCAAAGCCTTGACACATCGCCCCGTACATCCGAATACTCTGCGGCATATGAAGGCGTTCACGGTAGCCACGCGACGGCGCACAGAATTCGTGACCATCACCCGGTCGGTCCAGACTGCGGTCACGGAACTGGGGATCGTGGATGGAACGGTAACCGTGTTTGTGCCGCACACGACGGCGGGCATCACAATCAATGAAAACGCCGATCCGGATGTCACGGACGACATGGCCGGCGCCCTCGACCGCATGGTGCCGTGGGACGGCCCCTATCGGCATGCGGAAGGCAACGCCGCGGCGCATGTCAAGGCGAGCCTCATGGGCTCGTCTGTGCGCGTGCTCGTGCAGGCGGGCCGCCTGCATCTTGGGACTTGGCAGGGCATCTACCTCTGCGAGTTCGATGGGCCGCGGCAGCGGCAGTGCTGGGTTGAGGCAAACTGAGTGAGCGACCGATGAAACAAAACAACTCGACGACTGGCCTCAAACAGGGAACCGTCAGACTGGTCCCCTACTCCCCGGCGTGGGCGCGGCAGTTCTCCGCAGAAAAACGCCGGCTGAAACGTTACCTCCCGGCACGCGGTCCGATCATCGAGCACATCGGCAGCACGGCGGTCCCCGGCCTGGAGGCCAAGCCGGTCGTCGACATTGCCCTTTCCATTCCCTCGTTCAAGCGGCTCGCGGCGATCACGAAGGCACTGACGCGGGCCAAATACACTTACATGGGCGAGTTCGGACTGCCAGGCCGTCATTTCTTCGTGTACGGCGACCCCGTGACGGTCCACCTCCATCTCGTCGAAGCCGGCAGCGAACACAGGTGGCGGTGGCTGGTCTTTCGGGATTACCTGCGGCAATGCCCCGACGAGGCCGCGCGTTACAACCGCCTCAAGCAGACATTGGCGCGACGTTTTGCCAACGATAGGCCTGCCTACACGAAATCGAAGTCTCCCTTCATCAACGCTATTCTGGCGAAAGCAGCGAAAAAGGTTAAAATTTCGTGAGTTGCAAGTTGACGGGTTCGTCATCGGCGACTATCCTGCCGCCAAACCTATACAACAGCTTGGGGGTTACGGTACGTCAGAGCCATATTCAGAGTGACCAGTGAGTCGCCTTCGCCGGCGGAGTCATTCCTGACTTGTACGTAACACGAAATGCCAGACCCAGACCAGCCTCCAGAACCGAACCGCGTCGCTCGACGCGCACTCAAGACGCGACAGCGTCTGCTTGAATCCGCCCTTTCTGTCTTCACGCAGCACGGCATTGATGCTTGCTCCATTGAGGACATTACCGAGAAGGCTGATGTCGGCAAGGGGACCTTCTACCGGCATTTCGATGACAAGCGTGATGTGTTGCTCAGTCTCGCCGAAGCCGCGGCCAAAGACCTGGTGACCGCGCTCCGCGAAACATCCCTGGAATCGGCGGCCCTGCCCGAAGCGCTGAACCGACTGATGGCAGCCGAAGCGGCCTGGTACCACCGGCGGTCGGACGGGTTTCGCCTTCTCCTGCAGGTGAACGCCATGCTCACGGTGCAGCCGCCCAACGCGGCCGAGTTGCGCGGGCCGTTCATAACGGTGATTGCGGCCATTGAAGACCTCGTTCGCCCGTTGGCGACAGCCCCGGCGGACGCTGCCGGCCTGCGCCGGCTGGCCATGGCAGTCCTGTCGGTGCCCTTTGGAGCGCTGGCGTTCCAGCAGGCACTGTTCCCCGGCGAAACGTCGGATACGACGGCGGCGATGCGGTCAAGCGTCTCAGCCGTCCTCCCCCAACTCCTGAGGTGCGCCGTGTAGACCCAACGAGCCAGTCTGTCGCGCGTGAACGTAACGTAAGGAAGCGGCCGGGAAGGCCGCGCGGCGTCGAGCGACGCCGAATGAGAGAAACAGATTTCAGGGAGTCTCCAAATGGATATGACCGGCATGATGAACGAGACCGTGGTCTCGAACGATGAACCTCCGCTTTTAGCCCCGAAGGCGAACGCCACTGACGGCGTCGCCGCCCCCGTCGACGCCCGTCGAGTCGACCCCCGCCAGAATCCGCGCTGGAGCGACTGGCGCTGGCACATCCGCAACCGTATCCGCACCTTCGAAGAGCTGATCGAGTTCTTCCCGTCCCTCCGTTCGTCCCCGGGCATCGCGAAGGTCGCGGCGAAATACCCGATGGCCATCACGCCGTACTATGCTTCCATCGTAAAGAACGCGGACTTCTCGGATCCCGTCTTCCAGATGGCGGTGCCGCAGATGAACGAACTCTACGATCCTGATTTCCTTCACGCCGACCCGCTGGAGGAAGAAGAGGATATGCCCGTGCCCGGCCTGGTACACCGCTACCGCGACCGCGCCCTGCTGATGTCCACGACGACCTGCTCGATGTACTGCCGGCATTGCACGCGCAAGCGCGTGGCCGGGATGCGCGAGTCGACGATCTCCGTCTGCCAGTTGAACGCCATCACCGATTACCTGCACGCACACCCGGAAATCAAGGATGTCATCATCTCGGGCGGCGATCCGCTGACGATGTCGACATCGCTCCTGGAACGCATTCTCCAGGCCGTGCGCTCCGTCCCAAGCGTGGATATCATTCGCATCGGCACTCGCGTACCCGTCGTGTTGCCGCAACGCATCACGCCCGAGCTCGTGCAGGTGCTGGCGAAGTATCATCCGCTGTGGATCAATACGCACTTCAACCATCCCAACGAGATCACCGCAGAGGCCGAGGCCGCCTGCGCGCGACTGGCCAATGCCGGCATCCCGCTGGGCAACCAGTCGGTGCTGCTGCGCGGCATCAACGACGAGCCGCACGTCATGGAAGACCTGTGCCGGCGCCTGGTGCGGATGCGCGTGCGGCCGTACTACCTGTTCCAGTGCGACCTGGTGCGCGGCGTGGAGCATTTTCGCACGCCGATCAGCCGGGGCATCGAGGTCATGGAGTACCTGCGCGGCCGCCTGAGCGGCCTGGCGATCCCGACCTACGTGGTCGACACCCCGCACGGCGGCGGCAAGATCCCGGTGCTTCCGAATTACATCGTCTCGGTGAGCCCGACGCACACCGTGCTGCGTAACTTCGAGGGCATGCTGGTGAACTACCCCGAACCGACGGAGCCGGTCAAGCGCACGCCCGCCGTGGCGTCGCGCAGCGGCACGCACGGCGTCTGGGAACTGGCCTCAGGCCAGGCCTCGGCGATCACGCCTAGCACCGCCTATCGCCAAAAACGCCGCCAGCAACGCAAGTTGCAGCGCATGGTGCACCAGCAGGAGCATCCGGAATTCAGCAGCTTGCTGAACTCCCTGATGAACGAACCCGCCACCTGAACCGGCCCCGCAGCGGACGGCTAGCCCTCGCACCGTCCGCCGCGCGATCCCTCCCGGCCATGGCACTCCCCAGGAGTCGCGTGTGAAACGAACCGTCGGCCTTACCTACGATTTGCGCAGCGAGTACCTCGCCCTCGGCTACCCCGAAGAAGAAGTCGCCGAATTCGACGCGGATGTCACCATCGCCGGAATCGAGGGCGCCATCCGGGAACTGGGGTT
>CAITUY010000115.1 GCA_903895695.1 uncultured bacterium | reverse complement strand
GGCTGAACAACAAATGCCGCGTGGTCACCAGACGCGCCTACGGCTATCGCTCGTTCGCCGTGTTGGAAGTCATGCTTTATCATACACTTGGGAAGTTACCCATGCCGGAACTCGCCCACAAATTCTAGCGTCGAGGCCTTTTCAATTGACTCAAGTAGCAACGCCCCGCTAAGAACCAAATCCGTTACGCCACGGACTTTCAAATGGTCGCTAAGAAAGGCAAGGTGCAGTGTGCCATCAGGTTGCCGCTCCAGATAGTCATTCTGTATCGAAAGTACACTGTTGTGCGCATCCAACGATAGGGTGCAGTACAAAGATTCGTACTCATGCACTCGACCTGCTTTCTGTGCCTTCTCCAGCACCTGTAGTTCTCTGCGGCTGTCGCTGCGCAACCGATCCCTGTTGGCAGAATCATCGGCGATAGTCGATTCCAAATCGATTGCCAAGCCCACACTTGCCAGAAAGGGATTTGCCTTTTCGGGAGAGGCGGCCCGCGCAAGCTTTAGACGTTCCTTATAGGAAGCCGATAGCATATGTTTCCAGTAGTCTGGATCTCGCAATAAGTTATCAAGGTCCAGGATTGCTTCCCACATCGCGCGCACCAACGGCGGAAGGCATGGGAAAGCCGCCTTCTCGGCCGAAGCACCGCATCCTATCGCCAAGTGTATGGTGCGAATGTGCAGACTCACCATCGCAAACTGCTGAGCACTCTTGGTGTCATAGTGCGTTATAGACAAGAACCCATATGCCGCCTGAATCAGCATCTGCAGTTGTTGCTGTGCGTCTATAAGGATGGATTCTATCGTCTTCATCATCTTCAATGGCAAACGTCTGTCCTGTAGACGTCAATGTCGGGAGTCACAATTTCCACTCCGGGCGGTGATCTCGATTGAGAATCTGCAGGTTCAACACTCTCCATGCAAGGCACCATCGGCAGCCTGTATAGATGGAAGGTAGGCTTCTACAACGTTGGCGACAAGAGAAAACCGGCGAAAGGGATCGTTGGCGGGATAGGCGAAACAAGTCGAGGCAGAGCGGAGCGTCGTCTGGCTACGATAAGCCTCATGCTGACAACCCGTTGCGGCGGAGCACCGTTCCTTCAGTCCACAATCTTGACCACCGCAGTTGATCCTGCGATACTAGAGATATGACTGCTGTGAAGATCGTGGTTGAGAAGCATCCGGATGGATATGTGGCCTATCCTATTGGACTAAATGGCGCCTGCGTTGCCCAAGGCGACACCTTCGAGCAGGTCATGGCTGAGGTCAAGTCGGCGATTCGCTTCCACTTGGATACGTTTGGTAAGGATGCCCTGCTCCCGGACGCCGATTCGCCGATCATGGAGGCATTTATCGCTGAGGCGTCCCTGGCCGTGTCATGAGCAAGTTCCCCGTTGACGCGCAACAAAGGCGAGTCGTTAGGGCACTGCAGTCCCTCGGGTTTGAGGTGGTCCGTGAGCGGGAACATATCGCCATGATCCGGGAGAATGCGGATGGGACGCGCACCCCTTTGACGCTTCCCAACCACCCAACGCTGAAGTCCTCCACTCTCCGAGCCATCTGCACGCAGGCCGGCATTCCTCGGGATGACTTCATCAGGGCTTTTGAGCAGGCCTAGCCACCGCCACAAGGCAATGGCGGTTCTTTCCAGCGGGCAGCCCCGTATTGCAACGCTTGACCCGCTTGTGTACCATGCCGCCCACGTAACAGAGGGAGACCGACCATGCTCGACATCAAGTTGATCCGGGACCAGGAAGCCGTTGTCCGCGAGGGTCTTGCCCGCCGCGGTCACTCGGCCGAGAACCTGGATGCTGTGGTTGAGGCCGACCGGCAGCGGCGCGCCCTGGTGACCGAGGTCGAGAAACTGAAGAACCAGCTCAATGTCGTCTCCAAAGAGATCGGCCAACTGAAAGCCAAGGGCCAGGACACGGCCGATAAGCAGCAGGCCATGCGCGAACTACGCGACCGCATCACGGGTATGGACGCCCAGGTGCGCGAGGTCGAGGCTGCCATGCGCGAACGCCTGCTGAGCATTCCCAATCTGCCGCACGCCAGCCTGCCCGCGGGCACCGACGCTTCCGCCAACCAGGTGGTCCGCACGCAGGGCATGCCCTGCGAGTTTGCTTTCAAACCCAAGGGCCACGTTGAAATCGGTGAGAAGCTGGGGTTGTTCGACTTCCCGCGGGCCGCTCGCATGACGGGCGCCGGGTTTCCGCTCTACGTCGGGCTGGGCGCCCGCCTGGAGCGCGCCCTCATCAGCTTCATGCTCGACCTGCATGTGGCCGAGCACGGCTACACCGAAGTCTCGCCGCCGTTCGTAGTCAACCGTGCCTCCATGGTCGGCACCGGCCAGCTCCCGAAGATGGCCGAAGATATGTACCACTGCACGGACGACCTCTGGCTGGTTCCGACCGCCGAGGTTCCGGTCACGAACATCTACCGCGACGAAATCATCGATCAACCGCTGCCGATCTGCCTGACCGCCTACACGCCCTGCTTCCGCCGCGAAGCCGGCGCCGCGGGCAAGGAAACGCGCGGCCTGATCCGCGTGCACCAGTTCGACAAGGTCGAGATGGTGAAGTTCGTGGAGCCGGCGACGTCCTACGACGAACTCGAAACGCTCGTCGGCCAGGCCGAGGACGTCCTGAAACGCCTCGGCTTGCATTACCGCGTGCTGTTGCTGTGCTCAGGTGACATCAGCTTCGCGGCGGCCAAGTGTTACGACATCGAGCTGTGGGCGCCGGGCCAGAACGCCTGGCTCGAAGTGTCGTCGTGCAGCAACTTCGAGGCCTTCCAGGCCCGCCGCGCGAACATCCGCCGCCGCAAGGACGGCAAGGTTGATTTCGTGCACACGTTGAACGGATCCGGCGTGGCACTGGCCCGCCTCGTGGTCGCCCTCCTCGAGAACGGCCAGGAAGCGGACGGCTCCGTGACCCTGCCCGAGGCGCTGGTGCCCTACATGGGCGGGATCCGGCGGCTGGAAGCACCTGACAAGAAGGCGTGAGGCGACTGCGGGGCAGACCGGGAGAAGGTGTTCAGTGTTCGGTGTTCAGCGTTCAGGACCCTCTGGCAGCGATAGGCTCGGTCATGGTCCTGCCCTGAACACTGAACACCGAACGCTGTGTCCCGGGCACTGTTCACCGTTCACTGTTCACTGTTCACTTTCTTCCCGCGTCTTGGCGGGAGTCCGGCAGCGCGCGTTGTTGCGACCGGGCGAGAAGGTGCTCGTGGCGGTGTCGGGAGGGGCGGATTCCGTGGCGTTGCTGCACGTCTTGCACGGCCTGGCCAAACGTCAACGTTGGTCGTTGACCGTCGCGCACCTGCATCACGGCTTGCGCGCCGCCGCCGATGCGGATGCGGCGTTTGTGACTGACCTTGCCCGGCGGCTCGGGGTGCCGTGCGTGGTGGGACGCGCGCGGGTGGCAGCGCTGGCGAAGCGGCGCGGAGTCTCGGTTGAAATGGCCGCCCGCGAGGCACGGTATGCTTTCTTTGCGCGAACCGCGAAGCAGGTCGGCGACGCCGCCGTGGCCGTGGCGCACACTGCTGACGATCAGGCCGAAACCGTCCTGCTGCGCCTGATCCGCGGCGCCGGCGCCGCCGGGTTGGCTGGTATTCCGCGCGTGTCCAACCACCACGGCCTGCGGATCGTCCGACCGTTGCTCGACGCGACCCGGCACGACGTAGTGGCCTACCTGAATGCCCATGGCCTGAGTTGGCGCGACGACGAAAGCAACGCTGACCGTAGCATTCCGCGCAACCGCGTGCGCCACGAGTTGCTGCCGCTGCTCGAACGCGACTTCAACCCGCGAGTACGCGAAGCGCTCCTGCGCGCCAGCCGGTTGGTCGGTGAGGACAACGCATTCCTGGACGGCGTGGCGGCAGGCTTGCGGCGCGCCTTTGGGAAAGGCGTCGAATCCGGCGAGCTGGAAGTGGAACAAATGCAGGCGTGCACGCCGGCCTTGCGGCGGCGAGTGATCCGCCTGTGGCTGCGGGAGGCCGGCGTACCGGAGCCGGCCCTGGATTTCGAGACGATCGAAAGGGTCTCGTTTTTCGCTCAAGTGGGACACAGCCGTCTCGGTAGGGACGGCTCTCCGAGCCGTCCGCGGACGCCTCGGAGAGGCGTCCCTACCCAGGAAACCGCGTCCGAGGTCGTCGCCGACGCCGAGATACCGCCAGGCCGGGAGGTCAGTCTGGCCGATGGCTGGCAAGTGATTCGAAGCGGGGCGGCTTTCCGCGTGGAGAAACGCGCTGGGCCTGCCGACCGACCTGTGCGGGTCCGATTGCAGATTCCGGGCGAGACGCTTGTCGCCGAGCTGGGTCTGCGAATTCGGGCCGAGCGGGGGCCCGGTGTGGTCCGGATGCGCGACGGCGGACCGGGTCGGCTACCGGCGCGTGCCTCCCTGAGCGTGGCGACGTGGCGTGGGCGCGCCGTTTATGTCCGGACCTGGCGTCCGGGCGACCGCCTGCGGCCATTCGGCCTAGCCGGCACCAAGAAGGTCCAGGATATCCTTGTCGATGCCAAAGTGCCGCGCGAATTGCGCGGCCGGCTGCCCCTCATCGAGTGCGGAGGGGAGTTGATCTGGTTGCCCGGCTACCGAATCGCGCGAAATTGGGCTGTCCCTGACGGCGCGACGGTCGCGCTCCAGCTTACGATCCGTCCTCTCGCCAGGCGCCGTCCCGCCCCACATTCCGCTTGAGGCGGGCGGGGGTGAGCAGTAGAGTATGATGAGTTATTTGAGTGGAGCGGGCTGAGTAACGCCTGTCGATCGGAGGAACCTCATCATGAACGTGTACTTGCGGTATGGTCTATGTGCGGCGATTTTGGTTTTGTGGGGCTGTCGGATCTCGGCTGCCGATTCTTTTGCCGTGGTAAAGGTCTCCGACATGCTTAACGAAAAAACCTCCCAGGTGATGAGCGGCGACGAGCTCAAGCAACTACAGAAGCAACTCGCGCTCGAAGAGCGGTACTTCCCGAAGGCCGTGGCGGCCGTGGCCGATCAATGGCGCAAAGACGAGGCGAGCAGCAAGACGCCGGCGCAGTTCCCTGGCGGTCGCCTTTCGCCGCGCAAGATTGTCGGTCAGCCCGAGCCATTCGCCGACCGGACAAAGGCCGACGCGCGCTTGGAACAAATACAGAAGCAAGAGGACGACAAACGCGCCAAGGAGATGGATAAACCCGGAGCCAAGAAGACCAAGACGGCCGCCGACAAACTCAAGGATACGCGCGAGGCGGACAAGGTGATTCAGGCTCGCCGGGCGGCTGATCTCGTGGCCGCGAAACTGGTCGAACTCACGGGCGGGGAAGCTCCGGCCGCAGGCGCCAAGGGCGATGATAAGAAAGTCGACGACAAGAAGCCCGTGGATAAACCCGCCGTTGATAAGGCCTTGGACAAGAAGGCCGCCGGCGCCGCGGTAAACAAGGCGATGTGAAGAGGGTTTCAGGACCCTACGCGCAATGGACGCGACCGTGCAGGTCGCGTCCGGCCGCCAGGGCCGCTTCGGCGGCTTCTCGTTGCAGACCCAGCAGGGCGATTCCCTTGTCTACCGTGTTCCGGTAGATTCGTTCCATGTCATTGTAGCTGGGTTGCGACATCTGGATTGCGGACAGGCCCGCAATTGAGGAAGCGCTCTCAATATAGTGAGAGCCCCGGCCGCAGAAGTGGATGGCCCCGCCGCCAAACTCCGCCAACAACCGTGCATCGTAGGGCCGGATGAACGTTTCGAACATCGCGGGAGAAAAGTTCATCGCGGAATCATCGCGTAGCATGATCCGGCCGCGATGCAAGTACCCCCAATGGGCATTATAGTCCGGGTCAGGCGGCGCCAGTTGCTCCCAGGCCTTCAGGAACCGACTGTAGACATCAGTGACCAGCGTCAACAGGCGGGTCACCAGTTCCGGCTCGTCAATGATGTCATAGAAGAGCGAACTGCCCCAAAGCAGTTCAGTAACGTCCATGGGGCCCTGCAAGTCGGGGTGGTACAGGCGCACGTGACGCGCGATACCGGGATAGCGCTGGAAGATCTGCTTGAAGAGCGCGGCCATGTCGAACACGCGGGCGCCAAGACCTGCCCGGATGTCGGGCGCGCCCCGCTCCAGCGCCCGGCGCATGGGATCGATCCCGCCGCCCTCGAGCGCCATCGACGTCGGGAGCGTATCGTGGCGTTCTTCCATCATGAAGAGTTGGGCACCGAACAGGCTCGGCAGGATGGCGGTGCTGTAGTTACAGCGCACATTGAGCATTCCGCCGCCGCCCTGGGCCAAGACGGCGCTGCACCCGGCAAACTCGCGTAGCGCCATGAGTTCGGGATCCTCGAAGGCCGCGTTAATGCCGATCCGGGGCCACTCAAAGGCGGGCGGCGCGGGCTGAGGGCGGCGCGGGGAGAAGATGCCGCCTTCAAAACGGCCGTCGAGGAATTCCGTCCACTCCTTGAAGAGCCGGCTTTCCACGTCCGGATCGATCCGGCATTGCAGCTCCCGCAGGCACATGTCAAGGCTCGGCGTCACGGTCGTATCCTTTCGGGTTGTGGAAGGCCCACGGACCATCCCGGTGCAGGCGCGCCCTATGTTTCGCGGCCAAACGGCACGAGCAGGTCCTGCTCATAGAGCTTGCGCACCAGGATGCAGTCGAGCGCATGACCGGCCTTGTAGGACTCCACGTCGCCCACGAAGCGGCCCGGGTCTATCAGCGCGAGGGCGGCGGTCAGGTCCATGATGGCGCGATGCCACACTGCTTCCAGGGACTTGCCGTTGTGCACCAAGCCGGGCGTGTTGTAGTACCCGCGGCGGCCGGCGATCAGGATGTTCTTCGTCGTGTAGCCCAGATTACGCACGTCGGCCAGGAACTGGCCGACGGTCTTCGAGAACAGCATCTGCAGAAAGCTGCAGTTCGTGCGGGCCTGGGCGCCGTAGCGGCCCGCTTCCGGCGTGAGCACCAGGCGCAGGCGTTGCTGGCCGATGGCGGTCTTGAAGTCCACCGCGCAGTCGAGGCGCAGAACCGGCACGGGTCCCGTGCACGGCTTGACGATCAGAAAGCTGCCGTTGGGTCCAACGATCGAGACCGGTTCCTTGACCGTGACGTAGCGGGCAGGCTGTGCCAGTTCGCGGCGGCCTGCGCGATCGAGCGCCTCGACGAGGTCCAGGCTGCCCCGCTCGAACAGGGGGGGATCGCCTGAATCCATGCGAATGAGGAGATTGTCGATCCCGAGCGCCAGCCGGAGGGCCACGATGTGTTCGACCATGCGCATATAGTTGTGGGGCGAACCGCTGCACAGCACGATATTGCGTTGGGTCGTCCACACGTTGCCGGCCGCGACCCGAATAGGCAGTTGATCGGGTAAGTCCGTGCGGTCAAAGGCCCAGCCCCCGGTCGTCGACGGCAGAAAATTCAGCGTGCGTTGGGCGCGCCCGAAGAACGTTCCCGGCCCGGTGACCGACACCGGTTCGCGGATGGTCGTCAGGAAACGATCGGGCTCGCGCGTGGCCGGCAGCCATTCCTGGTCCACGGGCTGCCGCGTGAACCGCTCGTAGGATCGCTCGAGTTCCTGCGCGTTGCCTTCAAGGATGGTACCGGTGGCTGCCGTCGTCATGACGGGCATTACAAACAGGCTCGCCCGGCAAAGTCAAGACGCGGCCTTATTTTGCTGGCCTGCGCTGCCGCCGATACCCTATTATGCGTGCTTCCGGTTGCCGCCCGACGGGCGGGCCGGCAACAAACTCAAGACAGGAGCATCGCGTGAGCACTTGGACCAGCATGACCAGGACGACCATGACCGCAATCGTTGTTGGGGCGATCATCGCTGCCGCCGGCTGTAGCAAGGCAGACAAGGCGAACGCGGGTACGGCTACCCCCGTGCCGGCCGCGTCGGCCAAGACCCTCGGCGCTGCGCCGGGCGTTCCTCCTGCCGCCCACGCGCCCGCAGAGCCCCAGCGCGACCCCGCGACGGTGCTCGTGAGCGTAGGCGATGCCAAACTGACCGTGGGCGAGGTCGAGAAGCAGTTGGCGCCGATGATGGCCCAGATGGGCGATGACCCCCGCATGGCGTCGATGAAGGGCCGCTTCTACCAGCAGGCGGCGGAGCGCTTCGTGATGCGGACCGTGCTCACCCAGGAAGCCGATCGCCGTAAGATCGCGGTATCCGATGCCGACGTGAATGAGGCCATGGCGACGATCACGAACAGGCTGCCCGCCGGCATGACGCTGGAAGCCGCCTTGGCGCGTGAAGGTAAAACCGTCGCTCAACTCCGCACCGACGTGGCGACGGAACTGCGCATCAAGAACATGGTCGAGACCGAGATTCCCACGAACACGGTAGTCTCCGATGCGGAAGTCGCGGCGCTTTACGAGAAGCAGAAGGATCAGATGTCCGCGCCCGAGACCGTCTCGGCCCGCCACATCCTGATCAAGGCGGAGAAGGGCGATGCCGCGGCGGTCCGCGCGGAAAAGAAGGCCAAGGCTGAAGCGCTGCGCAAGCAGCTCGCCGATGGCGCCGACTTCGCGAAGGTTGCCAAGGAAAATTCGGATGACCCGGGCAGCAAGGAACGGGGCGGCGATCTGGGCAGCTTTTCCCGCGGACAGATGGTCAAGCCGTTCGAGGACGCCGCGTTCGGCCAGGCGACAAACGCCATCGGCCCGGTGATCGAGACCGATTTTGGCTATCACATCATTCAAGTGACTGATCACAAGGCGGCCGGGACGACCTCGCTGGCGGATGTCAAGCCGCGCATCATCGAGTATCTGAAGCAGAAGAAGCAGATGGCCTTGTTTGCGACCTACGTCGCCGGTCTGAAGAGCAAGGTCACGATCACATACGACGATTCTGTCAAGCCGCAACCATCCGTCCCCGGCCAGCCCGAGCAGATGGGCGAGTAAGAAGCCTGTCTGAAGTCGCTACGCCTTCGGGTGTCAGGTCGGAGCCCCGGTTCCCGTTCCGGTTACCGAGGCGATCGCCTTGAGCAGATCTGTCGGCGCGTGACTCGCAACAAAGCGATCCACGTTGGGGAAGCGCGCGTCCGGCCTGTGGATGCCGCTGTCGTCGTAGACGATAACCCGAACGTTCGCGCCGACGGCCGACTGGGCGAGCGCGACGGCCGCAGCTCTCCCATTGTGGCGGGGCAGGACTTCCTTCAGCAGAACGACCTCGGGCTTGCGTTCCGCGACCGCTGCGATCAACCCTTCGGTATCGGTCAATGTGATCGTGTCGAATCCCGCCGAGCGGAAGAAAGTGCCCAGGAGGGCGGCGATGCGGGCATCGTTCTCGACGATCAGGAGGCGCCGCCGCCCGGCCGTTCCGGTCGACGCGCCTTTGCGGGCCTTGTCCAGGATGCGGCGGATTTCATCGATCAATCGCTGGGGGTCACTTGTCTTGGCGAGAAATCCTTCGACGGACGTCTCGGAGAAGAAGGGTTGCATGTTGGAGCGGGCGGTGAAGATCAGGACCGGGTATCGCGGCCGTCCGTCCTGCATGGAGATCTTTTTGAGGAAGGCGAGACCGGTCATCCCGGGCATGGTGATGTCGAGGATGATCAGGTCCGGCGTCTCCGACCGCAGAACACCGAGGGCCTGATCGCCGCTGGCTGCCTTCAGGACTTCGTAACCCTCCAGTCGAAGCCGGTCGCCGACGGTCAGCAGTACGGCCGGGTCATCGTCGATCAACAGGATTTTCCCCTTGTCGTGCATGGTGGTTCTCCCTCTAAAGCCTCATCCCCTGAAAGGCGGTCATGCCAATCAAGACGCCCTCGACGGCTTCTTGGAGTTCCTGCGGCCGCCAGGGCTTGGGAAGCGTGGGGATGGCGAAGCGCGTCAGCACCTCCAGTCTGTCTTCGTTCACAGTGGCGCCTGTAATCGCAATGACGGGCACGCAGCGCAGGGCTGCCGAGCTTTTCAGGTTGAGAATCACGTCGCAGCCATGGACGTCGGGCAACATAAGGTCAATCACGATCAGGTCGATGCCCCCGCCTTCCGCGATTTGGATCGCTTCCTGGCCCGCGGAGGCCCTCTTCACGCGGTAGCCCCACGACGCGAGTTGGGTTACCAGCGTGTCCAGGACGAGCGGCTCGTCGTCGACGGCCAACACCGTCGGCGGCGGCGCCGAGGGAATGGTGATGGTGACCCGGGTTCCGCCGGTCTGACCCGGGCTCGGGCTCGCCAGCGAGAGGCACCCTCCATGAAGCGTGACGATCTCCTTGGATATGGCCAGGCCAAGCCCCGAACCCGAAGGATGGTTGCCGGCGCGGAAATAACGCTCGGTGACGTGGTCGAGCGCCTCGGGGGGTATGCCGATGCCGTTGTCGGTGATGGTGATGACGGACATGGCCGAGGTATCGAGCCCAGGGCCGGCCTCGACCCGGATTGTGCCGGCGGCCGGGGTGAACTTGATCGCGTTGGCCAGCACGTTTTGCAGCACGCGCTGCATCATCGCCGGATCGCACCGCACGAATCCTGCGCGGGAATCGACGTGCGATTGCAGGACGGTGCCCACGGCCTCGGCTTGGACCCGGATGGACTCGACGCCTTGCCCGATCAGCCGGGCGAGAGGCATCGTCACCGGCGACAACGCCAGCACTTTGCTGTCCAATTTTCCCAAATCGAGAATGTCGTTGATCGTGTTGACGAGCCGCTGGCATTCGACGTCGAACATCCGCAGGTAGCGGTTGGCCTCATCCGGCAACGGTCCAGCGATGCCCTTGAGCAGGTTGCGCGTCCCGTACATCATGGACGTGAGCGGCGTCTTCAGCTCATGCGACACGTTCGTCACGAATTCCGACTTCGACCGGTCGTGTTTCTCCAGCCGGACGATGGCTTCGCGCAGCTCGTCTTCCATGTGTTTGCGCTCGGTGAAGTCATGCCACAGGGCAAGGACCACCTTGCGGCCCCGGAGGGTGATCGGCCGCGTGCTGACGATAACGTTGCAGATGGCGCCGGACTTCATGCGGTGGCGCGTTTCGAAGATGTCGGCCCCCTGCGAGAGCGTGCGCCGATTGTGCAAGCCCGGGGTCCCCGCGCTTTCCTCGATATCGACGTCGGACACGCGGAGACGGCCGAACTCTTCACGCGTGAAGCCCAATTGGCGGTAGGCGGGCTCATTGAAATCGACGAACTGGCCGGTCTCGGCCTCCACGAGCACAACCGCGTCCAGCATCTGTTCGAATATCAGGCGGTAGCGTTCCTCGGCCTCCCGGAGTTTGGACTCGGCCTGTTCGCGTTGGTCGATTTCGCGGCGCAGGGCGTCCACGGCGTCCGAAAGCTCGGCCGTGCGTTCGATGACGCGCTGTTCGAGCTCGTCGTGCGCGTGCTGGAGCTTTTCTTCGGCCTCCTTGAGGGCGGTGATATCGCGGCTCAGTCCGACGATCCCGGTCACGGCTCCGTCGGGCGCACAGAGGGGCACCTTGGTGGTGAGCAGCCACAGCCGCCGGCCGTCCGGCTCGGAGACCGACTCCTCCTTGTTGATGATGGCTTCGCCGGTGGCCACGATTCGTTGCTCATCGGCCAGATACTCGGCCGCGAGCGCCCCGGGTAGGAAATCGAAGTCGGTTCGGCCGGTGACATCCGTCTGGTCCTTGGCCCCGAGGATGCGCAGGTGGGCGGTGTTGTTGATGACGAACCGGCTGGCGGCGTCCTTGAAGTAGATGAAGTCAGGCAAGGTGTCGATCACGGTACGAAGGCGTTGGCGCTCGATCGCCAGGGCGGCCTGGGCCCGGTGGCGCTCGAGCGCGTGCCGCATGACCCGCTGCAGCATGTCGCCATCATGCTTGCCTTTGATCAGGTAGTCGGCGGCGCCGGCCTGCATGGCCTCGGCGTCCACGTGCTCGTCGCCGAGACCGGTGAGGATGATCATGGGCACATGGCATCCGGCCTTCGTGGCCTCGCCCATGAGCTCGATGCCGTCGTGGTGGTCCAGGCGGTAGTCGATCAGGGCAATGTCGAAAGTGCCGTTGGCCAACCGTTGGAGTGCCTGACTGTAGGACGACGCCCACTCCACGTCGAAGACGACGGACTTGCTGTGGGCCAGCATATGCTGCGTGAGGATCGCATCATCCTCGCTGTCGTCGACAAGCAATACACGAATGGCTTGAGATTTCATGCTATGGCACGACGCTTGCGCGTGAATACGCGTAGCATTAAACCTAGAACCCAAGGGCGTCAAGCAATAAGGGGTTGGCGATTGGGTCTAGCATGGCAGCCTGTCAGACTTACGTCTCGGTAGGGCGCTAACGGCCTCTACCGGCGGAGGACCGCCGGCTCCAAGTCGTGCCTGGTGGGATTTGGAGCCGGCCATCCCTGGCCGGTGGACACTGAGAGTGCCCATCGGACCTGAGTCCGACAGGCTGCTACCGAGCGGTAGTGGCAGCCGACACGTTGGTCGCGGCGGGCGCCAGGATCTGCGCGGTCGATCCTGTCGACAGGATCAGATAGGGGGGCGCATCTTTCAGTTTGACCTCGCACTCCGCCAGCAGGCGCCTGGCATCTGCGGCTTTGTCGGAGGCCGGCGCGTCCTTCACGAATCGCGCCAGTTCGATGCGCGCATGGTGCCATTCGTTCATCCGGTAGTAGCACAACCCGACCCAGTAGCGGAAGGTGCGGTGGTCGGGCTCCACGTCCCCGCAAAGCAGGAATTCGGTGACCGCCCGGTCGAAATTTCCCGCATGGAAGTAACCCAGACCCCGCAGGAAATGTAGCGAACCGATGGGCTGATCCTCGAGTTTCTCGCCGGAAGCGGGGGCGGACTTGATGTTCAACGCCGATGCCAACTGACCAGCCAGGTCCACGGCGAGCGACATCAAGTCGTCGGGCTTTCCGGTCGCCTTCCGGCTGGCCTGGATCGTGCCCGACTTTACGTCGAGCACGTGGGCGATGATCGTCAGTTCGCCTCCAGTCAGCAGAACACTCCCAGTGATGAAACGGTCGGCTCCCAGCAGGCGTCCGACCCGCATGGCCGTGGCCGGGTCATTCAGTCCATTGACCGCCAGTGCCTGCTCGCGCATCACGTCGGCCAGGTGCGATCGGTCGACAACGTTCACCTCGCCGTGTGTACTAAGCGCCGCCATCAGCAGGTCCGGCACGCCGGTCGCCATGCTCTGCAGCGTCTCGTCGTTGTCGCCGGTGTCGAAGGTGCTCACGCAGACGACGGACCGATTGGTCGAAGGCGCCGCGGCGCCGCCGGCGAGCGCCAGCAGTCCGAGCCATACCGCGGTCAATAAGACACATGTCTTCATTCACGTCTCTTTCTCACGGGCGTTCCATAGGACGCTCCGGCCGTGTCACGGCTTGCCCGCGACTTTCGTTGAGCCCGCCTCCGGCTTCGCATTGTGCCAGGCGGCCGGCTGGCCGCTCATCGTATAAACCGGTCCTGCCGGGAGCACGCTGTTCAGCCGCATGCTGGCCGTTTGCCAGGTGGCCACGACCTTGTCCCCGTGCGTGTCATACGCCAGGTCGCACATGCCGCCGATCACGCCGGGCGGGACCTCCAGCTTTTCCAAATCGGTGGTGCCGCCGCCGAGCCGGCACGCGAAGACCTCCACGATATCGCCGCCGCCATACATCTCGTTGGGGCCGCCCACGACGGCCACGAGAGCGTCGCCGGTCACCGCCGCCGAGATCACCGACCCGGGTGACCATGATATCCGCGACAGTCGGCTGGATTCCCTCCACTCCTCGAAGTCATCCGAGACGAGATGCATGGTCAGGTTCCCGCCAATGAGCAAGTGGTAAAGGCCCTGCCGGTCCTGGCGTACGCAGACCGCCTGCGGGGTCCCGAGTTCTACCATTACTTCCGGGGTGGACCAGTGGACAAGATCGCTGCTGTGCGTTATCTGGAGGCCCGCCGGTAACGCCGCATGGCGTTGGGGTGCGGTGCCGACAAAGAAGTATTCCCCGTTGCGCGCCTGGATCAGGTCCTGGTCCTCATAAAACGACGGAGATACCATTACCGGCCTCGACCAACTGCGCAGATCCTTCGACCAACAGACATAGCTGGCCAGGCTCCGCTGCGCCCCGCGGTCGGAAAGGAAGAGAAGGCAATAGCGGCCCTGCTCGTCTCGGATGATGCGGGGGCTGAGTTCCACATGCGCCGAATTGACCGGCGGCTCCAGGTTCGCGGGCGGGCTCCAGGTCACGCCGTCGTCGGACGTGGCGAGCCAGATATCGTCCAGGTGTGCCCAGACGACCACGCGCCGCCCGGTCGCCGGGTCGATCCAGGTCGAGGGCCGGCCGCTCCGCCAGTTCTGGCTGTGCTGGGGCCGGAGTTTGAACACCGGGTACGTCTCCGTGACGCAGACCGGATCCTGCCAGCCGGCGGCCCTGGCCTTGGCGCTCAGGCAGAGCCGGACATCCAGCCGGAGCGTTTCGTTGCTCGTGACGACCACGGCATTCGTTTGGGGCTCGAAGCCCCAGGGACCGCCCACCATGCTTTTGATGACGATCTTGTGGGGGCCGGGACTCAGGTTCGGGATGATCCCGTTGAAGCACCGGGCATAGGTGCCGTCAACGAGCGCCTGGTGGTCGACGGTATTGAGGACGTGCAGATCGACCCTGCCGAAATCGACGAGAGGCGCGAGTTTTGCCTCAAGCGACCAACCGTCGAAACTGGCCTTGCAAGGCGGCTCCCCGTGCCCATCGTACTCCGGCCGCAGGTAGAACCAGGTGCAGCCCGGCGGCATGGCGATCTTGAAGGCGTAGTTGCTATGGGCCGGCGTGGTGAACGAGGTCCAGCACGCATTGATATCCACGTACCGATAGCGGCGGATTTGCAGCCGGCAGACGGTCTTCTTCTCCGGGTCGTTGGTGCGCTCAATCCGGGCCGTCACGCTCTTCACGCAGTATCCAGTCGGCGCCAGGATGCGGTAGTTGTTGCCCACCGTGTAGGTGGGTCCCTCGAGCCCCCGGCCGCGCAGGTCTTGCTCCAGGAACGGATGATCGACCGTCAAAGCCAGGTCCCGGTAGTAGGGCAGGTTCGTGCTGGTGAGTCGTTGATTCAGCGTGTCTTCGCTAAGCTCGGCCAGCGTGGCCATCAGGCGCGCCGATTCATACCGCCACCGCCGGTCCTCCGTATCCTTGGGCACCCTCGTTTCGGACAGTTCGCGGTCGAGCAACCCGAAGGCCTCGGCGTACTTCTGCTGGTAAAGCATCACCTGCTGCTCGCGCTTGAGTACCCAGTCCGCCAGCGGCGACGCGGCGACAAAGTCAACCTGGTTGTGAACACGCACGCCCTCCCAATCGCGGGTGCGGAAAGAGCGATACAATTTCAACAGTTCTTCCGGATCGTCCGACAGGCACTCATAGCTGTGGATGAATTCCATGGCGGCATCGCCGACGCGCGCATGCTTGGGGAAGTCGTGCACGAATCCCGCGTATTCGAAGCGGGCATGGTCGTACTCCTGGCGGTAATAGTACATGCGGGCCCGCCAGTAGTGCGCGTCGGCATAGTTCGGGTCGGCCCGCTCGGACGAAAGGAACTCGTACAGCGCCAGGGTGTACTCGCCGTGATCGAACAGATCGATGCCTTGGTACAGGTGTTGGGCGGCCGGTACGGAGTCCGTCCACTGCGGCAACACGGGCGGTGCCACGCGCGCGTCGCCGCCTTCCAGAAAGATCATGATGCTCCGGGCCAGCGCTTTTTCCAGCCCGAGGACCCGGCTGACAGTGCCGGTCTGGCTGAACTGCCCGAGCACGCGGCCGCTTTCCTGGTCGATCACCTGCGCCCCGACCGTCACCTTGTCGCCGTCCACCGCATAAGTGCCGAAGACCAGGCGGTCGACCTTGACGTATTCCTTGATCTTGCCCGCGGCGTCATCCGGGAGCGCGTTCGCCCCGGTCGTCTTGTCGATGAGGTCCGCCTCCTGCATCAGCAGTTGCATGTCCTCGCGGGTCACGACCCGGAGTTTTTCGGAGACCGTCAGGTCGGCGATGAGGAGGTCGGCGAGGCCCTTGCCCAGCCAGCGGTTCGATTCGGCGGCTCCGCGGGCGTCGGTGTTTGCGAAATTGAGCACCGCCACGGCCGTGTTCGCGGCCTTGGCCGGAGGCAGAGCCGCGAGGATGGTCAGCCAGAGGACCGCGCGGTGTACCGCCCGCCAGACTGTTGTGTGCATAGGTGTAGGTTGAAGAGGCCGATCGCCTTCTTCGTGGCCGCGCCCGTGAGGGCGTGGCTTTTCGATTTGCAGGAAAATCTCACAGTCACCCACCGCCTTACGGCGGCGGCCACACGTTTTTCAACAGCCTGATAGGTCGGAATGCATGGCGGCCGCTACTTGACTGCCAGCTTCGGCAGGAGCCGTTCGGCGATCTGGGCCGCCGCTTCCTGGAGCGCGGCCTTGCCGGCCAGCAACTCGGTCAGGTCGACCACCACGGCTGTCTGGCGGTCGGTGGCAATGATCTTGTCGGTCTTCTGGTCCACGGCCTTGATCTCCACGCGGGCCTTGACGCTGACCAGGTTGCCGTGGCGCATGGCAAACTCGCTGAAGCCTTCGCCCTGGATCACAATATCCGCTTTGCGGTCGCCGGCTTTGGGATCCACGACGTCGAAGCCGGTCTCCTTGCAGAAGAGGGTCAGCTCGGTCTCCGCCGCGGGGTCGATCGTGGCCTGGCCCACATGCCGTTCGGTCACGCGCACCAGCACCGTGGGCCGCTTGGCGTCGCCCAGTTCCTTCTTGAGCGCGGCCATGCGGTCCTCGAGTTTGACCTCTTTGGCGACCAACTGATCGGCATGCTGCGTGATCGTATCGGCAACCTGCTTGGCCAACGCCTCGGCCAGCGGCCCAATGTCGTCGCTGCTCTTGCCCTTGACCGTCGCGCCCAGGACCCGGGTGGTCTCCGTGCCGATGATCTTGGCGACCAGGTACAGGGTCTTGTCGGCGTCGACGATCGACCCGGTCACGAGGATCTTGGCGCCGGTCATTTTGCCGACTTTGACGGCCTGATCGGGAGTGACCATGCCGGAGAGATTGATTTCATGCTCCTGCAGCACTTTCTGCATTTCGGAGCGGTCCACGAGAAACAACCGTGGGTCGGCGGAGAGCGTGGCGAACAGGATGTCGCTGACTTTCTGCCCGTAGTCTTTGACATCGGCGCCCCGCTCCTGGAAGGGCAAGACGGCGGCCGGGTAGACCGCCTGGTTTGCCGCGGCCTTGGCACTCTCCGCACCCTGGGTTGTCATTCCGACCGCACACAGGCAGGCCGCCATCACCAACGCGTAGCGTGTTTTCATTCCGGTTTCTCCTTGTTGAGTACAGTGTCGATTAATCCCGCGAACAAATAGCGTGGCGTAGGTCCGGCATCCCAGCGGGCGATGACGTCCAGCGTACAGACGATGAGCCGGGTCCGCCGCGGGCCGAACGTCAGTTCGGCGAACGCCCAGCCGGTGGTGCCCTCGTCGACCGCGAGAACGACGGGGCCGTGTCCCCCGCGCAAAGCGAGCGAGTGCGACGCCATGCGTCCGTCGCCCGGCCAGCCGTCGGCATCCAGGTGTTTGCCGATCGATTTCACCAGGGCGGCCCGTTCGAAGCGCACCCCGGCCACTGGAATCGCGTCCGCCTCGGGATCGGTGAGCGGCATTTCGCCACCCGCAGGCGCGAGGCAGAGAACAGGCACGCCGCGCGCGGCGGCGGCGCGCAGGGCCGGCCACAGGCCGCGGTATTCGCGGAACGAGGCGCCCTCACCGATGAGGAGCATGCCGCTCTTGCTTGCCGCCAGCGCTTCGACGCTGCGCACGGCCTGATAAGGCACCTTTTCCTTGTCGAGCCGCTCGCAGGTGTTCCGGGCCGGGTCAAACACGGTGATGCCTGCTTTACGCAGCGTCTCCCGGCGGTCGGCAAAGGCGTCCTCGGCGAACACGGTGAGCGTCCGCGTGATGGCCGCCACGGGCGCGGGCTTCCCGGCCGCCAGCAACTGCACGCCAAGAGTGACCGGCATCGTGACACTATCCTTGACGGCCGGCAGCGTCACGCGGATCTCCTGCACGGCATCCTGCGCGGGCTGGGCGTGCACGACATGTTCCTGGCGCGCGAGCGTGCGGTTTTCGCACGTCAGGACCCAGGCCACCGTGCCGTCAAACGGTTCCGGACTGCGGACGGTTACGTGATAAGTGAATTCCTTGTCGCCGAACACGGTCGACCACGGTTCCTGGATGGCCAAGTCGGGGCCGGCGAAAGCGGTGAAGGCCATGAATGCGAGGCAGGCCGTCAGGCGAATTCTGTCTGCGCTCGTCCGTGGAATGAGAACGTTCATACGGTGACCGGACTAAAGCACTTGTAGCAGCGGGCGTCAAGCGAGTTAGCGCCTTGACACGCGTTGCATGGCTGGCCTATAGGCTGCAAGGTTCGGTGTTTTTCACTCGAATGGAAGGGACGCACGACATGAGCGGCATTCGCGGATTCCTTGTAACGGCGATCCTGGCGTTGGCGGGTGGGGCGTGGGCGGGGGGAGGGGCAATTGCACTCATCCCCGGCGCGGGGGAGCGTTCACCGGACGGTGCTTTGATGGCGACGCTGGAAACGGCCCTGCTAACCGATCCTTCACTCACCATGGTTGAGCGGGAACACATCCAGAAGATTCTCGCCGAGCAGGCCCTGGCGGCGGGTGGTTTCGAGGCTCGCGAGCAACGGCTCCAACTAGGGAAGATCCTCGGCGCCGCTGTGCTTATCTTTGTAGACAAGGTGCCGGGCAGCACGCCGTCTGCCTCAGTTGTCCGTGTCACGGACAGTCGCACCGGTATCATCCTGGATAGTTGGACCATCCAGGATTCCGAGGCGAAAGCGCAGGCGGCGCAATGGCCCGAAACGATGAAGGCGGCATTGGCCAAGAGCCGATTGCCACCCGCCAAACGGCGGGCGGTGGGATTGTTGGAATTCCGGAGCGAAGAGTCAGGGACAGCCCTGGAATCGCTGGCCGACGGGATGGGTGAACTGCTCATGGCCGAACTCGGCCGCGCACCCACAGTGCTCGTGCTGGATCGCGAGCATCTGGACCACCTGCGCGCAGAGAAGGCACTCAGCGCGATGGATCAGGAACTCAAATCCTCGGCCTGGATGATCGAGGCGGGGTTGCGGCGAACCGGACAGAACGGCGAACTCGATGTGGCGCTGTCGGTCCGACCCTTGACGGGAGCACAGCCCGTCAGTCAGACGGTGAGCGTGCGCCGGGGTGACATGCTGGCGGCGAGCCGGGCATTGGCTGCGGCCGTGGCGAAGCTCGTGCAAACCGACCCGCCCGCTGCGTCCGGCACATCGACCAATGAAGCCTCCACCTATGCCCGGCAGGTGTCCGTATGGGGCCGATGGGGTTGGAACGATACGGGCAAGGCGCTTCGGGCAGCAGAAGCCGCCTACGCGTTGGCGCCCTCCCTGGACAACGTCAACGCCCTCGTCGCGGCGCTGGGTGCCCATCATCTGACACTGAGGAACGCTGTGAGGATGCAGAGTCTGCTCTTGGACTACTATCAGCGATTGCCAGCCTTGGTGGCAGAGGGTGCCACGACCAATCTGGTGTTGCCGGCCAGCGAATACTACTACGGTGCGCTGGGTTACCGCGGCCCGCCCAAGGATCACGTTGAAAGCGCCGAGGATGCGCAGCAACGCGCCGAGTTGCTCGACTTGGAGGAGAAGGTGTTCCGGTTCCAGGTGGCGTACTACAAGCAGCACTACGCACAACTCGGCGAGGAATACTGGTGGGCTTGGGCGCGGAGACTTGGGGGTCGATCGACCATTTGGGTGGGACCGGCGGATGGTAACCTCAGGGCGTACGCGCCAGGCCACCCTGACCGACAGGTGGCCCTCATACGCGAAGCCGTGGAAACGTTCCTCAACCCGCCCGCCAGGCCTGATTGGTACCCGGCCAGTCGCCTCATGGTGCTTATGGTTGTCCCGACGCAGTTGGCGCCATTCTTTAAATATGAGGATCACGGCTACCGGGTCGTCTACGAGGCGGACGTTGAAAAACCCTTCCGCGAGTTGATGGAGGAATACACGCGGCATAAAGATCCCCTGGTGCGTTTCATGGCGCATTACGGTTTGGTCAACAACTACGGGGAGCTCTGTCAAGTGGCTGGGTCTGCGCCATCGAAGGTCGAACTCATGCGGCTGATGGTCGAGGATATTCCCCCGTCTCATCCGGCGCGGGCTACCGTAACGAACGGAGTGGTTGGTCTGTTTCACGGAGGATACGAGAACGACAGGATACTGTTGAGGCGTTGTTGCGCGACAATAGGTCTGCTGGCACCAAACGCTCAGTGGGAGCACTGGCCCGCGTGGCTTGTAGAGAAGGAATTGGACGGGTATGCGGCGCTGTTCCGCAGTGCCATCGACACGCGCGATGCCGGACGATGCTTCGTGTTCGAAAGGGAGACGATATTTAACCGGTTGGACTCATTGGCTTTCTACGGACGAACTAATCAAGCAATCGAGTTGGCGCAGGCGATTCTCGAACTCAGCGATCGTGATCCAGGGGGAAGGCAGACTTTTTCGTACCCCCTTCGTGCCCTTATCGATAAATACCGGGGTGGTCCCGCCAAGGCGCCGACCGCCGACACACACAAAGCGGCGACGAAGATACCCCAGAACGGCGCTGAATGGCAAGAGTATGAGATTCACAAACTCGATCTCAACATGGCTCTTGAGCCATGCGCCGAGCATGCTCTATGCCGGTTGTTCTTGATGTCCCGCGGCAATCAGCTCTTCTGTCTTCGCCCTGTTTTGACGCGGTTCTCATACGGTGGACGCGTTGACTTGCGACTGACTGTCCATTGGCTGCCGACGGGAGAGTTGCTCCGACAGGTTGATGTGCCTCAGGGCTTGGAGGTTATGCAAGTTCACATTGACGAGCATATGTGGTCTTGGGACGTGTTGGCCGCGGCACTGGGTCCAGACGCAGTCTATGCAGGAACGACCAAGGGACTGATGGTCATTCCATGGGATGGGCGTCCGGCACGCGTCCTAACAGAAGAAGAGGGTCTGCCTGGCGGCATGGTGCGGGCCATCGGCGTGTTGGGTGACCGGTTGTACCTGGGACTCGGGAAATACCCACATGAAATCGGGTTCTCCCACGAGAAATTCATACTGGAGCAGGCGGTCTTTGCCGAGTACGTTCCAGGCCAGAAGCGGTTCCGGGTCATCGCCTCGGAAAAGTCCGTGACACGTAGCAACGTGTGGGATGGCACGAGTTTTGAGTTGGACCAGATCGTGGGCGACGAGAAACGTCAGTGCCTTTGGATCAAGGAGCGAAAGACGGGACTGTGGCGATTTGACGTGCAGGCCGGAGCCTTGGATGCGCGGCCAGAAGGAGGCAAGGCACCCCTCTTTGAAGGGTGCCATTACTGCGGGCGCGTGGGAAGTAGTTCGGGCGGCTACAGGGCAGCGCCCGGGGATCCTCTCGTGCTCCTGAATCTGAGTACCCTCGCCACGAACCCGGTACCGTCGAATCGTCAGTATCCCCAGTTCCTCCATAACTCGTGTATGGTCGCGTGGGACGGCGCCGACCGCTTGATCGTGCGGGGTGACACGGATATACTACTCAGACCCAGCTCCAAGTCGCTATTCTTCATTCAACGACCCGATGGCCCGCCATGTTTTCTGTCTGCCCTGCCCGACGGATCGCCGACCCCGCGCCTTATATTCCTCCAGCGAACAGACGCGGGCGTTGTGGCCGTAAGCGACTGTGGGGAAGGCTACCTGATTCGGCGAAAGAGTTTGCTCTCGCAGTACGAGGCGCGTGATCTGGCGGCCGCGAGCGGGGATGCGGGGGAAACGGCATTGATCCGGGCGGCTGCGGACGGCGACCTTGCGGCCGTGAAGGCCCAACTTGGCGCGGGGGTGGCCGTTGACGCGGTCGGCGGCGCGAACTGGACACCGCTGCACCAGGCGTGCGCCCAGAATCAGGCCGCCCTGGCAGCGACCCTCATCGAGAAGGGGGCGGATATCAACCGAAGTACGGCGGCCGGCAAGTCGCCGCTCTCGCTCGCGACCGGCGTCGGTGCCGTTGATTTGATGCGGTTCCTCCTGGACAAAGGCGCCAAGGCCGACGGACCGCCGAGTGCCGGCAACAACGCTCCACTGTTTGTGGCCGTGCGGCGGAAAGACACGGCGGCGGCGGAACTGTTACTGAAGAGCGGCGCGAACCGCGAAGCACGGGAACCCGACGAGGCCACACGCACCCCCTTGCTGCTGGCGGCATTCCAGGACGATGCGGCCATGGTGGGACTCTTGCTGCGGTACAAGGCGTCATTGCAGGTGCAGGACGCGAAAGGGAGTTCACCCCTCGCCATAGCGGCCATGAATGCCGGCCCCGACACCATCAACGCCTTACTGGCAGGCGGGGCCAAGGTCGAACTGCTCGACAACAAGGGGAGAACGCCCCTTCACCTCGCGTCCGCATTGGGACGAGTGGACGCACTGGGAGCGCTAATCGCGGGAGGAGCGAACCCCAACCAACCCGACGGAAAGGACGGTTCGACGCCACTACACTTGGCGACCCGTTACAAACAGGTTGCGGCGATGCGGCTTCTGGCGGCGAAGGGAGCCGATTTGAACAAGAAGGCCAATGACGGCTGGATACCGTTATTCGATGCCGCCTGCGGCGACCTCCCCGCGGCCGTATCCTGCCTTATCGAACTGGGCGCGGATGTGCACCGCGCCGATCCGAACGGATGGACGGCGCTCCACACGGCCGCCAAGTACAGTCGCGTAGAAAACGTGAGGCTGCTGCTGGCGGCCGGGGCTGACCCGAATGCGCTTTATCGCGGGGAAGGCAAGCCCGCCCGTCGTCCGGTCGACTTCGCGAGTAACCCGCAGGTGGCAAAGCTGCTTGGTGGTGTGCCGCCGCCTGACGGCAAAGTCGCGGTACCCACACCGGCGAAGTGAGTGCAGCACAGTGAGAGGAAGTGGACGGTCGCACCTGGAAGGTAGCGTTGAGTCGCCTGGCGGCCGGGGCATGGCGAACTTGTGCGGCTATCAGGGCAAGAGCGTGCTCGCCGGGGAAGCGCTCCTGGCATACGGGGTATCGGGACTGCGGGCCGCGTTCTAACGCTTGGCGTTTCGCTGTGGCGCGTCGCGCGCTGAGTGCGATGCGGTCTATTCTACAATGTAACTCCCAGCCACAACCTCGAGATGGCCTCGGCAGTAACTGCGGCGGTTGATTCTCCCAATTTGTATGTCGAATGCCGACCACAGGCACCGCGGATATCTTACTGACCTGGGGGCAGGGTAGCCCGGAAGGCAGTTTCGTAGTAGGCGCCGCTAGTGTGCTGGTTTCCGCGAGAGGCAACCCGGCACCAGGAGGCTTTGTAGAGCCAACCGCCTCCACGGATGACGCGGCCATAGCTCGAAGCGGCACCCGCGGGGTCGGTCATCGTGCCGGGGTACTTGCCGTACCAGTCCAAGCACATTTCCCAGACGTTGCCATGAATGTCATAGAGACCCCATTGATTCGGCAGATAACTGCCGACTTTCGCTGTGCCACGGGACGTGTCATCATCAGCCGTGACGTTACCGGACCCGCTATTGAAATAATATCGTGCCACTTCGGACATGTGCGGGTCATTGTTGCTGGTTTGAAGGTTGTAACCTGAGTTCATCGACGTGGCGGTCCCCGCCCGTCCGGCGTATTCCCACTGCGACTCGGTCGGCAGGTCGAAATTCCTTCCGGTCCTTGCTCGCAATGTGCCCATGAACGAAGCTGCGTCGACGTTGCCGTTGACCGGCCACCCCGCCCCGGCGCTCGCTCCCCGGATGTCGTCGAAGCTTACCTGCTCGACCGGGCGGGAGTCGCGATAGCTGGCATTGTGGAAATAACTCGGCCAAGTGCCCATTACCCGCTCCCACTGTTTCTGGGTAACTTGGAATACGCCAATGTAGAAGGCATGCGACAAGGTGACCAAGTGCTGGTTCTCGTCGCTTGCACGCCCGATCTCGTTCGAAGGCGAACCCATCGTGAATGTGCCCGCCGGGATCTTCCGGAATACCATCTTGGTTGTCTTGTAGTCGTCCGTCCATCCGCCGACCGGGACGTTCACGAGGTAATTCACCGGGTAGTTCGTCGCAGTTGGGCCGCCGGCGAGATCGACCACCAAGTAATCTGCCAAACAGTCCGGGACATCCGCCACCGCTCGGTAGCATATCGGCCCGGCCGCCGTCACCGGCACCGCAGCCGTCACCACTCCCGCACCGGTGGCCACGATCACGTTCAGCCCGGTCGCGCCGCCCGCAAAGTTGGTCCATGGCCCGCCCGGCAACGAGGCCCATTCGACCCGATAGCCCGTTGCCCCCGACACTGGGTTAAACGTCAACTGTCCCGTCTGGTCGAACGAGCCGATTGTGAGAGTCTCGCCAGTTGCGGACCCGGCCAGCGCCGCTATCACGAGAACGATTACCATTCTCCTCATGGTTATTCTTTCGTCATGCTTGGCGTGCACACTTTCTTGCACGGGTGCCTTGTCGCGCTCGACATCCCGTCCTTCGCCAACGTGTTCCTCGCGTAGGCAACATGGCGTGCAATCTCCTGGCGACGGTTCGCCACTGGCTTCCATTCGCCACGTTCAAAGGTGTCTAGGATATCCTGTTCGTCCTTGCCCAGTTTGGTCTTCGGCATGGTCGTCTCCCACGTTGGCATAGCGGGAGCCTATCACACGAAGTTTTCGCTGCAAATCCCTTCTTGGTGTGACTAACAAGTTCTGTTCAAGAACGCGGCTCGCGGAGACGCTCGACCTCCCATGGTGCCCAAAGGTCAATGTCTGCTGGGAGGGCGAGCGTCCCCGCGAGCCGCGTTCCGCCAGTCACTTCCCCGCGCGGTAGCGGCGGATGAGGGCGTTCGTCGAGGGGTCGTGGGCCAGCGGCGCGGCGGCGTTGGCCTGGAGTTCGGGCAGGATGCGGTTGGCCAGCACCTTGCCGAGCTGAACGCCCCACTGATCGAACGAGTAGACGTTCCAGATTACGCCCTGCACGAAGATCTTGTGCTCGTAGAGCGCGATCAGGGCGCCCAGCGCGGCGGGCGTCAGACGCTCGGCCAGGATCGTGTTCGTGGGGCGGTTGCCGTCGAACACCTTAAACGGCACGAGCTTCGCCGGCGTGCCTTCCGCCTTCACCTCGGCTTCGGTCTTGCCGAACGCCAGGGCCTCGGTCTGGGCGAAGAAGTTGGCCATGAATTTGTCGTGATGATCGCCGATCGGGTTCTGGCTCTTGCAGAAGCCGATGAAATCGCAGGGGATGAGCTTTGTTCCCTGGTGGATGAGCTGGTAGAAGGCGTGCTGGCCGTTGGTGCCCGGCTCGCCCCAGATGACCGGGCCCGTCTGCCAGGCGACCGGTTTGCCCTGCTTGTCCACGCTCTTGCCGTTGCTTTCCATGTCGCCCTGCTGGAAGTAGGCCGGGAAGCGGCTCAAGTACTGGTCATAGGGCAGGATCGCCTGCGTTTCCGCACCGAAGAAATTGTTGTACCAGATGCCGAGCAGCGCCAGGAGCACCGGCATGTTGGCGTCGAGCGGCGCTTCGAGGAAGTGCCGGTCCATGGCATGGAAGCCTTCAAGCAGTTCGGTAAACCGCTCCGGGCCGATCGCAAGCATGACCGGCAGCCCGATGGCCGAGGTGAGCGAATAACGGCCGCCCACCCAGTCCCAGAATTCGAACATATTGGCAATCTCGATGCCGAAGGCGCTGACTTCCTTGGCGGCCGTGGAGACCGCCACGAAATGCCGGGCCACGGCGGAGGGATCCTTCAGTGCGGCCAGGCACCAGGCGCGGGCGGTCAGGGCGTTGGTCATCGTCTCCTGCGTCGTGAACGTCTTTGAGGCCACGATGAAAAGCGTTTCAGCGGGATCGAGGTCGCGAGTGCATTCGACAAAATGCGTGGCGTCGACATTGGAGATGAACCGCAGGGTCAGGCGGCGGTCGGCGTAGGGCTTCAGGGCCTCATAGGCCATGACGGGGCCCAGGTCGGATCCGCCGATGCCGATGTTGACGATGTTGCGGATGGGCCGGCCCGTATGGCCGAGCCACTCCCCGGCGCGGACCTTGCGCGAGAACGCCGCCATCTTCTCCAGCACGGCATTCACCTCGGGCATCACGTCCTGGCGGCCAACCCGGATGGGGGTGTTCGAACGGTTGCGCAGCGCGACGTGGAGCACGGCGCGGTCCTCGGTGACGTTGATCTTTTCCCCGGTGAACATGGCCTGGGCAGCCTCCGGGACGCGGCAGGCGCGCGCCAAGTCGGTCAACAGGCGCAGGGAGTCGGC
This sequence comes from uncultured bacterium, assembly GCA_903895695.1. Taxonomy (GTDB): domain Bacteria; phylum Verrucomicrobiota; class Kiritimatiellia; order CAIKKV01; family CAITUY01; genus CAITUY01. The sequence goes on along the minus strand of CAITUY010000115.1, from coordinate 396 downwards.
CGTGACCCGGTTCTTGGCGTAATCCAGGTAGAGGCCGCAGGCCTCGAGGGTGAAGCGGTTGCCGCGCTCGGGGTCCTGCGCGAAGAGGTCGCGCAGGTGCTGCGGTTTGACAGCGGCGGCGTGGGCCTTGAGCGCTTTCCACTCGGGACGATTGATCAGTCGCGGCGTACGGGGCATGGTCGGTCTCCTGATTATGGGGAAACATCCATATGGTAGCGGGTGGCGGGGAGGGGTCAATGCGAATGGTGCCTCGGCGAGCCGGTTGCGCTGTTGGGGCGGGCTTGAGTGGAGCGTGTGTGGCGAGGGTGTTCAGAAAGTCATACCCCAATGAGTGCCCGCCAGTTGAGTGGGACAGGGGCCGCGTGAGCAAAGAATGTGGTTTTTCACCCACGAAAG
>CAITUY010000114.1 GCA_903895695.1 uncultured bacterium | reverse complement strand
CATCCAACTGCTGATGCAGAAGTCATGCGGCTACCGCAACCGTCAACGTCTCAAGACCGACATCCTCTTCCATTTCGGCGGCCTGAACATGGATCCGCTCGCTGCTCAATGAAAAATCCCCCCCACAAACCCAGAAGCGCCTATTCAAGACATCGCCCGCCCTGCAAACGCAAAATGAGTAATGCGCGACGGTACAACCCTATGACAACACCAACCACGCCGACTCCCGAACGCCAGAGCCAAGCGCCCTACCACGAGGGTACACCCCAATATGGGGTTCCGTACGGTCAGTCTGCCTATTCGGACGGGCTCGAGAGTTCCGGATTGCTCGGATCGCTGGATATGTTTCGATTACTTCGGGTGCTCCGCAAGAAGTGGCTGACGATCCTGCTGGTCATGGTGTTCGCCGCTGTCGCATCTGTCTACTATATCTTTACAACTCCCAAGGTTTACCGCGCAACTAGTCTCATTGAATTGAGCGTCCGTCGTCCCCGCATCCTGACCCAGCAGGCGGCGGTGATCGAGGACCAGGGGGGCATACAGTCCGAGGAGGTGTTCAACACGCGCCTTGAGAAATTCAAGGGGCACCGACTGATTGCTACCACCAAGGCCCTGCTGCTCAAGCAGTACCCCAAGAACCAACTCTCCGATGACCAGTGGGCGGCAATGCTGAGCCAGGACTTGACGCTGACCTTGCTTCGGAAGACGCGACTCGTGCGGGTTGAGTTCGAACACACTGACCCCCAGTTTGCGGCTGATGTCTGCAGAGCGTTTTCCGAAGCGGCCGAAGCCAGCGCGTACGACGAGAACCGCGTGTCTTCCGATGCCGCCGTCGCTTGGCTGGAAGCCCAGTCCCTGACGCAACGCAAGGAACTCGAGCAGGCAGACCAGACTCTGCTGACCTACCGACAAGAGAACAAGATCGACGCCCTTGAAAGCCAACGCAAGACGGTGGATGAATCCCTCTTGAGCTTCAACAAGTCGCTGGTTGACGTGGAAAGCCAGGAAGCCATGTCGCGGGATCTATTGAGTACTTTAGATGCCATCAATCTGCAGCCGGAGAACTCCGGAAAGGTACCCGCCTCCATTCCGCGCGGTGATGAGATCAAGAGTGCATTGGACAAGTGGACTGTTGCACTGGCCGAGAGGGATGCGTTGCTGTCCAAGTATACGGCCAAACACCCCGAAGTCGAGGCGAAGGAGAAGATGGTCGCGCTCTATCGAAGTCAGGCGGTCGAGGCCATGGATCAGGCCAAGGCAACGGCGGCCTCGAATCTCGCATTGTTGAGTCAGCAGGCGGAAAGCCTGCGTAAGAAGAAGGCCGAACAGGGGAAACTGGCGGCAGAACTCGAGTTGCAGATCGTTGAACGACGGACAAGACTCGCCGCCCTGGAGCGGACGCGAGATGCGTGCGATTCCAGGTACCGCGGCATACTCAACCGTATCCAGGAGGCCCGACTGGCTGCTGATGAGAACACGGCCACCGTAAAGATCGTCGAACAGGCAACAGTCCCCGACAAGGCGGTGAAACCCAGCCCCCCGGTCCGAGTCGCCGCTTTAGCGCTGGCTCTCGGTCTCATCCTGGGCATAGGGCTGTCCCTGATGACCGATACACTCGAAGATCATGTATCGGGGCCGCAAGACTTGGAACTTGGGGTTGCTATCAAAGTCTTGGCGATGATTCCCCACGTGAGAGGCGGGAAACGATTCGATATTGCGACTGCCTCGCTGAATGAACGCTTCAGTCAGGTCGCCGAAGCTTTTGCAGGGCTTCGTTCCATGCTGGACTCAAGTCAATATAAGGACCGGTCCAAGGTTATCCTAATCGCCAGTTCCATGCCGGAGGAAGGGAAAACGATTACATGTAGTAACCTGGCCACCGCGTGTGCCAAGAACGGCCAGAAGGTGCTGCTCATCGACTTCGATCTCAGGCGTCCGCGTATGGTTGGAATCTTTCCAATACCGAATTCCAGTTTTGGTCTGCTCGATTTCTTGGCAACCTCGGGTGGCGGCAAGGAGTTCGCGGACTTGGTTTATCCTGGGCCCTGCGAGAATCTTTCGGTGATTGCCAGCCGTCCTGTTCATGGCGCAAGCCCCGCTGAAGTGGTTGGTAGCCAAAGAGTGGTCGACCTCCTGATGTGGGCTCGGAACACGTACGATCGCATCATTATCGACGCTCCGCCTTTAGGATTGGTTAGCGACGCCGTGGTCCTGGCTGGTCTGGCGGATTGTGTCCTCGTCATGGCTCGTCCCGAAATAAGCCGCAAGCGGGCCTTGGCCCACACGGTCCAACGCTTCCGTGAGGTTGGCGTCCAGATGATTGCCGGTGTGATCAACGACATAGATTTCACCAAGAGTGCTTACTACAGTCCTTATTACCACTATTACAGCCACTACAAGTCTTATGCTCCGGAGACCGAAGTGAAAGGGGGCAAAGGATGATTGCGGAAGCCGCAATGCGTTCAGTTATCTGCGGTTTCTCGGTTGGCCCTGCCGGGGAGTCCTTCGCGTTGCCCGCCAAGGAAGACTATGCGGCGGAGTTCGAACGCGTGAAGGCACTCGCCGAAGCGGCTGGGGCCGCGGGCAAGGAAGTCGTTGTTGTCATGGGGGTTGGATTTGTCGGTGCGGTCATGGCGGCGATTGTGGCTGACTCGGTCGACCGGCAGAGCGGCCGTCCGAATAAGTTCGTAATAGGATGCCAACGACCCAGCCCGCGCAGTTACTGGAAGATTCCATTGCTGAATCGCGGGGAGGCACCCGTCAAGGCGGAGGATCCGGAAGTCGCTTCGATGATCGAGCGGTGTGTGAAGACGAAGAAGACGCTGATCGCGACCTACAACAGCGACGTACTTGGTCTGGCGGATTGCGTGGTCGTGGACGTGCAATGCGACTATCTCAAGAGCGAGTTGGGAAATCTCGGGGCCGGGACGACGGACATGGGGGCGTTGGAAGCCACCATGCAGACAATCGGGCAGCGGATTCGGCCGGAATGTCTGGTACTCATCGAGACGACTGTGGCCCCCGGCACAACTGAGTTCGTGGCATTTCCGATTCTTCGGAAGGCATTTACGAAGAGGGGAATTTCCGCTGATCCATTGCTCGCTCACAGCTACGAGCGGGTCATGCCTGGCCGCAACTATGTCGCGTCAATCCGCGACTTCTGGCGTGTATGTTCGGGGTGTACCGCTGAGGCCCGGCGGCGCGTGGAACAGTTTCTGCACGAGGTGCTGAACACCCGGGATTTTCCGCTGACGGTCATGGACCGGCCCATCGAATCGGAGACGGCCAAGATCGTCGAGAATTCCTATCGTGCCACGATTCTGGCGTTCATGGACGAGTGGAGTCTGTTCGCTGAGCGGAACGGCGTTGACTTGGTCAAGGTGATCAAGGCGATCAAAATGCGGCCCACGCACGACAACATGATCTTCCCGGGGCCGGGCATCGGCGGGTATTGCCTGCCCAAGGACGGCGGTCTTGGGCGCTGGGCTTACAAACACATCCTTGGCTTCAACGACGAAATTTTCAAGATCACCACGGCGGCGATTGACATCAATGATACCCGGGCGCTGCACGTGGCGGAGCTGACGCGCGACGCTCTACGCAACATGGGCCGGCCCCTCTATGCGGCGCCTATCCTGCTGTGCGGGGCCAGTTATCGGGAAGACGTCGGCGACACCCGTTATAGCGGGTCCGAGCTGATCGTCCGCAAGCTCACGGAGATGGGTGCTGACATGCGTGTGCATGATCCCTATGTGGACCATTGGTACGAGTTGGAAAGTCAGGCTGACTATCCGGCGTCAGGCCATTCGTTGGCACGCTTCTTCCGAAACCAGGAAGAGCTGACGAACTTGCGCGTGAGCCGGGATTTGCCGGCGGCATTGCGGGGTGCGGCGGCCGTCATTCTGGCCGTCCGACACTCGCCCTACTTGGACTTGGACCCTGAGTCCGTGGTGCGCGACGCGGGTTGCCCTTTGGCGGTGATCGACTGTTTCGGCATCTTGGACGACTCGCGGATTCGGCGTTACTTCGAACTGGGTTGTGAAGTTAAGGCTTTGGGCCGGGGACATGTTCAGCGAATCAAGGAATCCGTGCGTTCGGGTAATCCGGCCGAGTGATGCAGGCGGTGGCTCTGCGTTCCGGGCCGTAACGTCCGAAGGACGTGATAATCCCCGGTGACGGCGGTGCAGCGTCCAGGTGGCACAGGAACCACTCGGGCGTTACGCGGGAGCTAAGGAGATTGAGTGAGAGTACTCGTTACAGGGGCCGCGGGTTTCATAGGCGCCCGCACAGTCTCAATGCTTCTTGAACAGGGGCACGATGTCGTGGGCGTTGACAATATCAACGGATACTATGACATCCGGCTCAAGGTCCACCGCCTCGAAGGGTTGGCGCGGAAGGCCGGCGCAGAACCCGCCGTGTTAGCTGCTCTTGCCCCGGGATTGTCGACTGTTCGGGAGTGCACCGGGCCAGCCTATTTCGAGGCGGAACGTCTGGTGTTTCACCGTCTCGACATTGAGGACAAGGGCGCCCTGAAACTTCTTTTCCGGCAGCATCGTTTCGAGGCTGTCCTGAACCTGGCGGCTCGTGCCGGTGTGCGCTACAGCATGCTCGATCCGGACGTCTACATGACGACGAACGCGATGGGCACGCTTAACATCATGGACGCGATGCGCGAGGTCGGCTGCACGAAGATGGTGCTCGCCAGTACGTCTTCGCTCTATGCGGGTCAGCCCATGCCCTTCCACGAGGACTTGCCAGTCAACACGCCAATCAGCCCGTATGCGGCCAGCAAGAAGGCGGCTGAGATGCTTGCCTACAGTTACCACTACCTCTATGGCCTTGACGTGACGGTGGTTCGATACTTCACTGTCTTCGGGCCTGCTGGCCGGCCCGATATGTCAATCTTCCGTTTTATCAAGTGGATCGACGAAGGGACGCCGCTGGAACTGTTCGGCGATGGTTCCCAGAGCCGTGACTTCACCTATGTTGATGACATTGCGCGGGGTACGATTGCGGCCATGAAACCGCTGGGTTATGAAGTCGTCAACTTGGGTGGCGGCAACGAGCCGATAACCATCGCCGAGGTCATCGCCTTCATCGAGCAGTCCCTGGGCAAGAAGGCCGTGATCGACCGCAAACCGTTCCATCGGGCAGACATCATGGAAACCTCTGCCGACATCACCAAGGCGGCGCGGCTCCTGGCCTGGACGCCCATGATCAAGCCTCACGACGGCTTCCAGCGGACGGTTCAGTGGTATGAACGCAACCGGGACTGGGTGCGTGCTGTAACACTCTGAACCGGCTGCAGCGGTCGCGCAGCCGCACGGGTGTCCCTCTCAGGGTGTCTGCGACGCAGGCTGCCAGCCCCGACTCATCGAATCTGCCTGACGACCTGGACCGGATCGCCTGGTGTTGCTTCGGAGTGTGCTTCCGGAGTCTCGGCGCTGGTGTGGTACGGTCCAAAGTCTCGTGGGTATGCTCCAGAAGCCGTCGGCGGCCGGGCTTTCACGTTGAAGCCCCGATCCACGCGTGCTGGCAATGTCCAAGATTTCGACATTACTGTCGGCGTTACGCCCCGTGGACGTCGCGACGCCTGCGGGGCTGGCCCGGGAACGCCAGCGCCGTTTGGTCCTGACGATCGTGACCTCGGCCCTGACTCGCCTGGTGACCATCGTCGTGCCGTTGGTCACGACACCGATGGCGCTGCGCTATCTCGGCAACGAACGGTACGGTCTCTGGATGACCGTGACCTCGCTGGTCGGCATGCTGGCCTTTGCTGATCTGGGAATGGGCAACGGGTTGTTAACCCTTCTCTCGCGTGGCCAGGGGCAAGAAGATACCGCTGGCATTAGGCGGCACATCTCAAGCGCCTATTTCGTGCTAGGAATCATGGCGGCAGTGCTGACCGCTGTGTTTTTACTCGCCTGGCCCTTCCTGCCATGGGGACGGTTCATCAACGCGACCTCTCATGATCTCGCCATCGACTCCCGGCGGGTTGCCCTCGTATGCGTGGCTGGATTCATCCTCAACCTTCCCGCCGGTGTGGTCCAGCGCGTGCAGTTCGGTCTGCAGGACGGGTTCAGAAGCAGCGTCTGGCAACTGGGTGCCAATCTCCTCAGCATGTTGTTCCTCTTTGTGGCAATCTGGATGAAAGCGGACATCATGATCCTGGTGGCCTGTTTCGCGCTCATTCCACCCTTGGTAGCGGTGCTGAACAGTTGGGTCTACTTCGGATTTCAACGTGCCCAGTACCGGCCGGCGTGGCGCTGTGTGGACACGGCAGCAATCGCCGAACTCCTCAGGATGGGGTCCCTTTACGTGCTTTTGTCCGTGTTGACGACCGTGAGCCTGTACTCCGACAACGTGATTGTCGCCCAGATGCTGGGTATCGGTGCTGTAACACTATTTGCAATCCCCGCCAGGCTGGCCACAATGCTATTCTCTGTCATCGGCCTGATGTGCGTTCCTCTCTGGACGGCCAACGGGGAAGCCCTCGCGCGGAATGATCACGCTTGGGTCCGCAAGAGCACTTGGCGGATGGTCCTGCTGTCGGTGATCGTTACGTTCATCTTTGGAGTATTGCTGGTGACTCTCGGCCCCGCCGCGATTCGCATCTGGCTTGGCACCCCGCTTGGTGTCCCACGCTCGCTGCTTTCCGGTTTTGCGGTGTGGTCCATGCTCCTGGCTGCGGCAGCCCCGCTCTTTATGGTGCTGAATGGAGCCGGGAATTTGAAGGTGCAGGTCAAGATGTTTGCGGTATTTCTGCCGATCGCCCTGGCGGTTAAGGTTGCCCTGGCCGGCACATATGGTGTGGCTGGCGTTCCCTGGGGTGCCTCCGTCTCCTATGCGCTTGTCATCCTGCCGGTCCTCATTCTCGCCTACCGGCACACGGTCAGGGGCGACGGCGGACAGAGCCTGACAGTTTCAGCGGCTGGGCCGGCACTATGAAATCCTCCCTGGCGCAGCCCGTGTACCAGCCGCAGCCTGGGGGACAGGTGAAACCACCCCAGTGGTACCGGCGGGTCTCGCTGTTAACGGCAATGGCCATGATACTCGGTTGGCTGGGGCCCCTGTACTGCATGATGGGCGGAAGTCTGGAGACGAACTATTCGCCGGAACGTATCGAAACTCTTTTTGTCTACGAGGCGAACTGGCCGGGTCGACTCCTGATCGCTCTAGGCGCCGCCTGTTTTATCATGGCCGGCCTCCTGTCGCAGGCGCGCCAGCGCGGGTTCCGGCTCGGTCAGGCGGCCCGCATCGGGCTCTGGGCATTGCTTGCCTGCAGCCTGTTCTGGTTCCTGTGGATAGTGAATCCGGCAGATCTGAAGACTTCCCTGAATATCACTTACACCCCCCTGATGTGGTTCATGGTGATCGGCATATTCGTCGCCTTTGGGCTGCCGATTTCTCAAGACGTAGATATGGTCGTGCTGTCCATCGCGGTCCTCTCGGCCGGGCATGCGCTGTGGGCATACCATGCCGATACGCTGATCGCCATGGCGGGTGGGTCCCCGCTGTACACGTCGTTCGTAACCGCCTTCTGGACCCTGGCCTATTGCGTGGCCGCACCCGGCGCGCTACTGAACCGGGTACGGTCGTTCCTGTGGGTGCCCCTCCTGGTCCTGGCTTATCTGGCGATCGTCGTCGGCATGCGCGGCTGGTCCATTCAGATCGGCTTCCTCGCGGTGATGTTGGTCGCGATGTCCCATCGTAGGCAATCCTTGCCTTACTATGTCGGCGGCGGGCTCGCCGCCATCTGCCTGGTGGCCTGGGTAATGCATGTGCAGCCGGGGCTTCTGGATCGTTTTTTTGAGAGATTGGGGGCGGACACGCGATCGCACCAGTACCAGGATCTGTTCCTGCGGGTCGACTGGGTTGGACTGTTTCGCGGCTACGGCCCACTCGCGACTTACGATTCGGGACGAACGCAAGGGTACAACTACATTGATAACCAGGTGCTTTACGTCCTGTTCAAGTTTGGGGCGGTGACCCTGATCGGGTACGTGCTTGTCATCCTCCTGCCGGCCGTTCGCGTGCTCTTTCTCCCAGTGCCCTGGCGGGTTCGAGCCCTGGCCGTTGTCCCCGTGCTGTGGCTGCTCGCCATGGTCGGGGTTTCGACGTTTAGCGCCATCACCATGAATACGGCTAATTACGTGTTGATCCTGACCGCAGGGCATTGCCATTCCATCCTGTGGCGTCACCAGAGTACGCGGGGTCGGGGGGGGCGCCGACTGGCCTGGATCCAGAATGCAGTCCGGATGGGCGGTCGCGGATCGTCAGGGCGCAAAGAAGGGCGGGTGGTCCCAAGCCGCACCGCCAAACCCATCTGCTGAAAAGGAGTTCCGTGCACAAACGTCTGTGGGCCGTGTTCCGGCATATGATTGCGCTCGTGCGCACAAAGCTCAACCCGAACGGTTATGCACGTTCGCTAGGCGTTCGACTGGGTATGAACGTCAGGTTTTACGGCATGGCCCCGGCCATGTTTGGCACCGAGCCGTGGCTCATTTCGATCGGCGACGATGTCTACATCACCACGGGCTGCCAGTTCATCACGCACGATGGCGGGACACTCATCCTGCGCAAGGAGGTGCCCGACCTTGAGTTGACCGCGCCGATCGCGATCGGAAGCAATGTTTACATCGGTCTGAACGTGACCATCCTGCCGGGCGTGACAATCGGCAACCGCGTTATCATCGGAACGGGAGCGATCGTCACCAAGAGCATCCCCGACAATTCCGTGGCCGTAGGCGTCCCGGCGCGCGTAATCGAGACGGTGGACGAGTATTTGGAGAAGGCAAAATCGCGCTCGCTTCACCTGGGCCACCTGACTGGCGCAGTCAAGGCTGCCGAGTTGAAGCGGCACTTCGGGATCACGAGTTAGCCGTCGGTATCGCTCCCTCCGGGCGAGTCGACGGCAGCCGCGTGCAGTAGTCGCAGTCGGTGGGCAGCCCCAGGGTGCGAGTTTCAATGTAAGCCGGGAGTTGGTATCCCCCGTGAATCGGTCCGATGCAACAGAATGTAGCGTCCCCACGCGGAGGCGGCATCCCCTCGACCTTTTTACGAGCGGGTTCGCAGGGCTTGTCGTTCGCCCGGTGTCTTCTGCCTACGCCCGCCTGCTGCTGTGTCTCTGGGGGGCACGAGTCGGCCGGGGGCTCCAGGTCATGGGCCGCATACGGATGCGGCTCTTGGGAACGCTCACCGTCGGTGACTGGGTTCACATCCGTTCTGGCTACGCCAATTATGTGGGCGGCCACCAACCCATGGCAATCTGGATATGCTCGGGCGGGCACGTGACCATCGGCGACCGCTGTCGCCTCTCCAACACAACCGTGGTGTGCAAGGCTGAGGTCGCTATCCTGCCGGAGACACTCATTGGCGGCGGTAGTCGAATCTATGACACGGATTTCCACCAGCTCGATCCACTTGACCGTCTCTCGAACACGGGCCCGGTTGCCTCGGCGCCCATTCGTATCGGGCCGAGAGCGTTTCTCGGCGGCCACGTTACGGTTCTCAAGGGCGTGACCATCGGGGAAGGGGCGGTCATCGGGGCTGGCAGCATCGTCACTCGGGATGTGCCTGCGTTCGAGGTATGGGCCGGCGTTCCCGCACGGCTCATCCGCGTGCTGCCCCCGCCGTCGTCAGGGCGAACGTTGTTGCAGAACGACAGCGCAAGCGGGCAGGGAGTGTGAAGCGATGAGGGTGGCGCTAGTCCTGGCCGAGAACTATCCCCCTGGCACGGCGGCGGCCAGGCGCGTGCAGGCCTTTGCGGCCGGCTTGCAGCGGGGCGGAACGGATGTCGTCGTCATCGGCGCACCCCCGAAGGGAGTCCCGGCTGGGCAGTCCAGAAGGGGTGTCGACAGTGTTGGCGTGTCCTATGTGCTGGCCGGGGACGTCAACTTTGCCCACGCATCCCACTGGAAGCGCTTTCTGCGGCGTCCCTGGGTCCTGCAGAGGGTTGTCGCCGACGAGTTGGAGAAGGCGCCGGTGGATCTGGTTCTCGTGTATGGTCATTGGTGGTACCTGAACCAGGCGGTGCACCGGTGGTGTCGGCGGCGTGGGTTGCCCGTGGTGTCGGACTGCACAGAGTGGTGGCGGTTCAGCTTGGAGACCCGTTACGCTTACCTCGACACACTGCTGTTCCGCCGCCTGTTGTTTCCCCGCGTGAGCGGTGTGGTGGCGATCTCCCGCGTCTGGGAGGAACATGCGCGCCGGAAGGCCATCCCCGTGGTTCGCGTGCCAGCCGTCCTACTCCCCGGAGCGGAAGCCGAAGCACCGGTGCCGCCCTTGCCGTCCGGTCCTTTTGTGGTCACATACGTGGGCGTGATGTATCGGCGTGATCTGCCGCTGACGTTGTTGGCCGGCTTGCGTGCCGTGGTTCATCGGGGCGTTGATGTGCGGCTGGTTGTGATTGGGAGGACTGACTTATTCTCCTTGGCTGCGCGCTGCCGGGCTCTGGCAATGGCGACGCCCGAACTGGCGGGTCGCGTTGAGTTCACGGGAAGAGTGAGCGATGAAGAACTGAAGCGGCGCTTGGCCGCCACTCACGCGCTGGTTCTGATGCGCGCCGACGATTGGGTGTCCCGCGCGTGTTTCCCGACACGCCTGCCGGAGTTTCTGCTAACAGGCCGGCCGGTGATCACCTCGGCCGTTGGCGACGTCACGCTGTACTTGAAGCAGGGGCATGATGCCTGGTTGCTCGCCCCGGGCGACCAGCCTGATGCACTGGCAGACGCGCTGGCAACACTTGCCAACGACCCAGTACTGGCGCGCAAGATAGGCGCTGCAGGGCGCGCGACGGCCCTTGGCGCGTTCACGGCAGAGTCTCACATGCAACGCCTGCAGCCGTTTCTGCAGCGACTCGCCGGCAAGGCGGGCCGTTGAAGGTTCTGACGCCCGGACCGGCACGACGGCTGCACCGGGCTGGGCGTCCGGCTGAACCCACGGGTCGCGCGGGCGGTCGGACGGCTGCCAGTGGCGCAGCCACTGACGCAGTTCTGGGAATGAACCACGCCACCTGCTACGGGGCGGGGCCCCACGGAAGTAGTGGAAGAAATATCATGCGAAGTTTTGCCCGGTTTTATGTGCTGTTGCGGAAGGTCTGGAGCCGCGCCCGGATGTATCTGCTCATGCCGCTCTTCGGCGCGCACGGGCGAGGTTTCCTTTTCGATCCCGATGGGGCTTACACGTTCGCGACCATTCGCGTCGGCGATTACGTGACGCTTGGCCGGCGCCCCGTTCTGATGGCTGCGCTATCGGAAATCCGGATCGGGAGCCGCGTCATGTTCGGGCCCGAGGTCACCGTGATTGGCGGGGGTCACAACACCACCGTTGTTGGGCGGTTCATGACTGACGTGCACGAGAAGACCGGAAATGAGGACCTCGGTGTTGTGATCGAAGACGATGTATGGGTGGGGGCGCGGGTCGTCATCCTGAGGGGAGTGACTATAGGTCGCGGTTCTGTGGTGGGGGCGGCCGCCGTCGTGACGAAGAGTGTGCCACCCTACGCCATCGTCGGGGGTAATCCCGCCCGCGTCATGCGTTTCCGATGGACCGTCGAGGCTATCTTGAGGCACGAGGAGACGCTCTACCCGCCGGACCAGCGGCTTGGCCGGGATGAACTGACACGCCTCGTAGCCGAATGCCGAATGCTGGCCCCGAGGCGCAAAGCATGAACGATCCGGCCGCAGGCCTCAGGGTACTGCTGGTGTCCCCCAAACCGCCGCCCAGCGGCGGCATAGGCCGGTGGACGGTTTTACTGCTCAAGTGGGCGGTAGGCAGACCTGACTTATCGCTACGTCATGTGGACATCTCGCCCCACTGGCGGGCCGTTGACGACATGCGGCTGGGCAGACGAGTGCTCGGGGGTGTGTTGCAGGGCATCCGGGACACCTATCGCTGTCTGGTGGCGTTTCTGGTTTTCCGCCCTCATGTAATCCACCTGAACACGTCCGCGCGGTTACGCGGACCCTTGGATACGGCCATACTGCTCCTGGCCGCCCTGTTTGGCGTTCGCCGTGTCTACCATATCCGGATGGGTCGAATGCCAGCGGTTATGCAGAGCAGGGGCTGGGAATGGCAGGGCCTGCGGTGGGCACTCCGGTTGGCGGATCGGGTGATTGTCCTAGACTCCTCATCGGAACGATCGTTACGAGGCTTCCTGTCGGCAACGCGAGTGGTACGGCTGCCCAACGCCATCGATCTGAACGCATCGACGTGCTTGTACGGCGAGTCAGAACCGCCCAGGGTACTGTACCTGGGCCATATCATCCCGACTAAAGGGATGAAGGAACTGATGGAAGCCTGGCGCGAACTGCGACCTCAAGGCTGGAGTCTGCGCCTCGTGGGTCTGGGAAGCGCCGACTACCGGCGGCATCTGCAGACTATCGTCGGCCCGGCTGCCGACGTACAGTTTGTCGGCGATGTCCCGCCTGAACAGGCGTGGCGCGAGATGCAGGAGGCGAGCGTCTTCGTCCTGCCCAGCTACACGGAGGGCTTTCCTAACTCCGTACTTGAGGCCATGGCGGCCGGTAAGGCGGTTGTGGCCACCCGCGTGGGGGCGATTCCTGAGATGCTCGATGTCGACTTGCCGGAGCCGTGCGGCATTGTTAGCGCGCCGCGGGACGCGCAACGTCTCGCGGCGGGGTTGCGGCGCGTGATGGAGGATCCTGGACTGCGCGCTAAACTGGGCGGCAAGGCGAGGCTAAAAGCCGAACGGGAATACGATTCAGGCCGAGTGTATGAGCGTCTTGTACGGATCTGGGGTGACGTGGCTGGACGAAGCGTGCTGGATCAGCCGACGGCCGGGACGACGACAGCGGCCCCTTCGTGAGCGTGCCGCGAGACACCCGGGGCAGGGCTGCTCCCATGCTTAATGTAGCGATAGTAGACGCGGTATATCCTCCCGAGCCGGTTGTATCGGCCCAGATGGGGCGGGATCTTGCGTTGCATCTGGCCCAGGACGACGCAACGGTGACGGTGTTGTGTCCATTTCCCACCCGGCCTCTGGGTGTACGGTTCCCCGAGTACACGAACAGGGATTGTGTGAGGGTGGAACGAGAAGCGGGAGTGGAGATCGTTCGCTTGCCCTCGTTCACGGCGCCTGAATCAAGGCTCATCAGCCGCATGCGCGAGAGTCACAGTTTTGGCCGGAGTGTCTGTCGGTATCTGGAGCAGAACCTCCCGGCTGTGGATGTGGTCTACGCCAATGTCTGGCCGTTGTTGTGTCAGGCGCTGATTGCCCGGTTTTGTACTCGGCGGGGCATTCCTTTGATCTTCCATGTCCAGGACATCTACCCCGAATCGTTGCTAGGCAAACTGCCGGGTTCGCTAGGGCGGCTGGCAACGTGGCCGCTCAAAGTCTTGGATCGGTGGACAGTCCACCAAGCGTGCCGGGTGGTGACCATCGCAGAGAGCATGCGTCAGACCTATGTGGAGGATCGTGGCCTTGCACCGGAGAAGGTTGTCACCGTCACGAATTGGATCGACGAGGGACGTTTTGCGTATCTGCCTGCGCGAGGCGAGGCTTGCGCACGATATGGCATTGCGGAAGGTTCGTTCACGTTTCTGTATCTTGGCAACATTGGGTCGGTTGCGGGAGTGGACGGGTTGATCGAAGCATTTCACGCCGCGCGTCTCACACAGGCGCAGTTGGTGATCGCCGGAGATGGCTCCGCCAAAGTGGAATGTGTGGATCGGGTCAGGCGCTTGGGTGCAGGCAATATACGTTTCATCTCGGACCCAGATGTGGGCAACGTTCCGTTGCTTCAGAGTCTCGGCCACGTGTGCCTGCTGCCTCTGCGCAGAGGAGCGGGTATGAGTTCCATTCCCTCCAAACTGATGGCATACCTTCTGTCAGCCAAACCGGTGTTGGCCACTGTTGATGCGGCAAGTGACACGGCACGATGCATTCTGGAGGCAGAATGTGGCTGGGTCGGGGAACCGGAGAATGGAAAATGGCTGGCGGCGAAGATGGCCGAAGTTGCATCACTGCCGGTGGCCGTTCTGTCGGCGTTCGGCCAACAAGGTCGGGCTTACGGTGTCAGGCATTTTTCCAGGTCAGCGGGAGTGCAGAGTCTGAGCCTCGTGATACGTGACGGTGCCGGTCGTGTTCGCTCCATGGGTGCACCCCTGAGGTCAACGCATGATCAGGGTTATTGAACGAAGTGACGCAGCGGGAATTGCGGCCCTACATCTGCAGGTGTTGCGCAGTCACCTGCGAGGAGTTGCGGGCTCCCATTTGGTGGCCGCCTACTATCGTGCGCTGGCCATTGGCAAGGGCGGCATCGGGTATGTGTCGGTCGAAAACGACGGTCGCGTGTCCGGTTTCGTGTGTGGCATCTGGGAGCAGCGGCTCGTCCGTGGTATCCTGTTCCGCCATGAATGGCCTCGGCTGCTAGGGTGGGGCGGCATCCTTTTGATGCTCACTCCGGCTTTGCTGAGAGACGTCTGGTCACGGTTCGTCCCGCGGCGAGGAGTGGGCCGGGGTTCGGGCGTGGCGACTGCGGGTGGCGAGTACGAACTTCGGCCCATAGCCGTCGCGGCAGAGTTCAGGGGCCAGGGAGTTGCGGAACGGCTGCTGATGCGACTGGTGGATGACGCCCAGAACCGGGGGTTTCATTCCATCATTCTAAAGACAGAAGTGGACAATGGCCGGGCAAATGCCTTTTACGTAAAACGCGGGTTCGTCGTAGAACGGACTATCGACGGGTACAACCACTACCGGCTTGCGATCTAGCGCGATTCGCCGTCCGCATATGCACGTCGCCACCCCAAAGTCACCAGCGGCACCGGGACGCTGGCCCATCAAGTATGCCGTTGAGCGCCTGCTGGCCATCATTGTTTTTGCGGTCATCGTGCCGGTTTTGTTGGCCCTGGCGGCGCTAGTCAAACTCACGTCCCGTGGTCCGGCGCTGTACGTCAGCGACCGGTCTGGGTACGCAGGGCGCGTCTTCCGGATTTACAAGTTCCGGAGCATGCGCGTTGGCGTTGCCCCCATCCTCGGCGTCGACGGGAAGGTCTTGACCCTGAAGTCAGACCCGAGACTCACCCCTATCGGACGATTCTTGCGCCTTGGTTTTGACGAACTGCCACAGTTGTTCAATGTGGTCAAAGGGGACATGTGTCTCGTAGGTCCGCGTCCCGATGTCCCGTGGGAGCGTGACCGGTACACGGAGCGTCAACGGCGTCGACTGACGGTGTTGCCTGGCATCACCGGCCTCGCGCAGGTAGTGGGCGGCCGTTACATGAACAATGCCCAGAACTATGAACTGGATGTGCTCTACACGGAACGGTCGACATGGCGCACCGATGTGCTGATCCTGGCGCTGACCTTGCCGTACGCGCTCGGAATGGAAAGGATCGCACAGTGCGTTTTCGCCGACTATGTGGTAGCCGTACGCCCTTTGGCAGACGCCGCGGATGAGAGTGCGGGGGGGGGCTGAAACATGAGGAAGAAGACACTGCTGGTTCTGGCGGCTGGCCCCCTGCAACTGCCGGCAATCACAGTCGGCAAGCGTCTGGGGTTACGGGTGGTCGCGGCAGATGGTGACCCGAATGCGCCGGGGTTGGCGCTTGCCGATGTGGCCCACGTTATCGATATCGGGGACCCGGAGGTCTGCCTGAGGGTGGCGCGTGCCGAGAAGGTGGATGGTGTGATCCATATCTGCTCTGAAGTGGCCATGGCTTCACTCGCTCTCGTGAACAGTGAGATGGGGCTGCACGGTATATGCCTGGGAACCGTCGTGAGCGCGACGAATAAGGAACAGATGCGGCGTGCCTTCGAACGGGGTGGCGCACCAAGTCCAAGGTCCATTGGGGTCACAACGGACGATGCGGCGTTGGCGGCGGCAGTCGGGATCGCTGGCGCTGTGATCGTCAAACCGTCCCGCAACAGCGGAAGTCGGGGCGTCACTCATCTGCCAGCGGGGGTCGAACCAGAACGAGTCATTGCCGCCTTCCGGCGAGCGATGGCCGAGAGCCGCGACCATTCGGCACTTGTCGAGGAGTATGTGGAGGGGCCGGAGTTCAGTGTCGAGGCGCTGGTCTGGGATAGGCACATCGAGGTGCTCGCCATCACGGACAAACTTACCACCGGGCAGCCTTTCTTCGTCGAGGTGGGGCACAACCAGCCGACACAGCTTTCACCGCATGATGCGGGATCGGTCCGGCAGGCTGCAATTGCGGGCATCCGGGCGCTTGCGTTGGACGGGTGTGCCGCGCATGCGGAGATCAAATTGAGCCCGACAGGGCCATTCATCATCGAGATCGGTGCCCGCTTGGGCGGTGACTTTATCACCACGGAGTTGGTCCCGCGCTCTACGGGTATCGACATGGTGGCCGGGGCCATTCGGTTAGCACTCGGGGAGGAACCCGATCTGGCTCCGACCCATGCGCCCCGAGGAGTTGCCATCAGGTATTTTCAACCCCATCCTGGAACCGTCCAGGTCGTCGAATGTGTCGACGAAGCAATGGCTTTGCCGGGCGTGGCCGTCATCGACATCCGCGTTCAGGTCGGCGATGTGGTGCCGCCGATTACTTCCAGTTTGAGTCGTGTCGGCCACGTCATTGCCGAAGGTCAGGATGCCGTTGAGGCAATTGCGGCTGCCGAGCGGGCGCGCGACACGGTTCGGATCACAACGGCCGCACCGACGGAGGAAGCCGCCAATGGGTGTTAGGACAATTCCATTTTCCAGAGTCACGTGTGACGGGAACGAATTGAAATATGTTCGTGAAGTGATCGAATCGGGGTGGCTCACGACGGCCGGGAAGTGCGGTGAATTCGAGAGGCGCTTTGCTGACGCCGTTCAAGGCCGCTACGCCTGTGCCGTGAATTCTGCGACGGCGGCTTTGCACTTGGCGTGCGAGGCCGTGGGCATTGGGCCCGGGGACAAGGTGTTTGTCCCCACCATGACGTTCACCGCGTCCGCTGAGGTCATCCGCTACCTGGGGGCCGATCCGATCCTGCTCGATGTGGAGTTTGGCACGGCGCTAATCACGCCCGCAATCCTCACCGAGGCTTTGCGTCGGCATCCCGACGCCAAGGCCCTCGTGCTCGTCCACTTCGGGGGACAGGCGGCAGATATGGATGGCATTCTGGCCTTGACCCGCGCGCACGGGTTGCGACTCATTGAGGATGCGGCGCATGCCTTCCCCACGCGCTACCAGGGCCGTCCTATCGGCTCGTTCGGCGATGCGACCTGCTTCAGTTTCTACGCCAACAAGACGATTACCACTGGCGAGGGCGGGATGCTGGTGACGAATGATGAAGCGATTTTCAAGCGTGCCAAAGTCATGCGCCTGCACGGTATCAATCGCGACATTTGGGATCGTTTCACGGCCAAGAAAGCCAACTGGGAGTACGACGTCGTGGCACCGGGCTTCAAGTATAACATGCCCGACGTCAATGCCGCCATCGGGTTGGCGCAACTGGAGCGGGCAGACGAGTTCCGGCGCGAACGACAACGTTGTGCGGAGTTCTACTATCGGAACCTGACGGGTGTCGAATGCCTCGATCTGCCCGTGTATCGCGGAGCGGCGGAAGATCATTCGTGGCACCTGTTCTGGGTCGTGCTGAACGAGAAGTGCCCGCTGGACCGCAACACGTTCATCGGGCGATTGAACGAGGCCGGGATCGGAACGTCCGTTCATTACAAGCCATTACACCGCATGACGTACTACCGCGAACGTTACGGCTTGCGTCCCGAAGACTATCCGGCCGCCGAACGCCACTGGCGAGGCGTCGTCACTCTGCCAGTCTACCCGACGCTCCCGGACGAAGATCTGGCCCACGTTTGCCAGACTGTCATCGGTATACTCTCGCCTCAACACAGGGGCTGAGGTCCAGATTGTCGAGTTGTATTGCGCATGTCAGTTGCAGACGACGCGAGCGAGGAGCCTTGAATGTACAATCGGTATAAGGTTGGGTCGGGGAAGGAGGAACGCCTCTGGGCACTTGCAGGTTGTCCCACCTCGCGGGGACGTTCCACGGCCACGTTTCTTGTGGCCGTCTTTGTGCTCTCGCTCAGTGTTATAGCTGAAGGTGAGGCAGGTGGGAGCCCGACGATCTCCGGTCCGGGCGATGACGCGGTTCGCAAGTCCGCAACCGATCCCGGGCAGACCTCCACGTTGTGTCGAAGCACCGGTCTAGTAGGCGGGAACATGGCCCGCGACGGTGTGCTCGGAAATGAGACCGCGAAGGCGGCACAGGCCGCGATTGTCCCCCCGCGCCCGCGCGGCTTGTTCGGTTGGTTCGCTAGAGGAACTCCGACATTCTCACTTGTCATTGCCGGGCTTTCTTCGCCGCAGCCCGCAGGTGCGACATGCACCTTATCCGTTTCGGTGTGCGACGCGCTCCGGCATGTGATTGCAGGATACACCGGTACGATTCATTTCGCCTCGACGGACCCAGGCGCCACACTGCCGGCCGACTACACCTACCTACCCGCCGATGCTGGCATGTGCACTTTCAGCATGGCGTTCGCGACTCCCAGAAAGCAAACTGTCACCGTGACCGATACGAATCCGGACGGCATCACGCCTGCGTCTATCACCATTGCCGTCAGTCCGGCTCCGGCGGAGGTATGGCCGCGTTCTGGTCAAAACCAGTCGGGACGCGCCGGACAAGTCTTGCCTATCCCACTCTGCGTCCGGGTCGGGGATGGGAAGCACCATCCCCTTCCTGGCGTTGCCGTCGAGTGGGCCGTGATGGTCGGTGGGCCGGGTGCGACCATCACCCCAGTCACAAGTATCAGCGGTGCCCACGGCTTGGCGCAAGCAACTGCAACCCTCGGTGCCAAGGGTGGTGCAAACATCTACTCTGCCAAGGTACAGGGCCTGATCGATTCGCCGGTCTCCTTCATGACCACCGCTACTCCGATCACCTCCAGCGCGATGGTCCCGTCCAGCCGGTTCAGGCTCCTGCTGGATGGCTCTGACGCGTCCAAATGGATCAGCGACGGCGGGGGCATCATTAGTGCGGACGCCGGGTTCGGTTCCGCCAGGCCCGACCCGGCTGTGGGGCCACCTGCGGCTGCTATCCGGTTGACGTGCCCGACATACGCCGTTGCCGACACCTGTTCGATGAGCAGTCCGGTCGCCTCGCCCGCGATGGATCTGTCCGCCGTGAACTTTCTCGTCGGCCTGTATGTTTATCCCGGATCGGGAGCTGCGGATCCCTCCGGCATCAACTACATAAGGCTGTTACTTCATGATGTTGCCGGCCATTCCGCGTTCTGGCAGTTTGAGCGCAAAGCATTCCGGTTCGGGATGAACTACTTAGCCCTCTCGCCCGCCGATGCCTCGGTGTCTCCGGCTGGTTCGACGCCGGATTTGTCGACTGTGTCCAGCGTGGAATTGGCCGTCAGCCTTCATTCCAGGTTCGGAAAGGGTCATGCCTCGAGTGTTGCCCTGGCCGGTCTTTGGACGGTGGCGCGTCTGAATCGGCCGTTCGTCTGCATTACGTTTGATGATATCTTTGCATCGCAGAATGCCGCACTCGCCGCGGCCGCCTCGCGGGGCATCCCCGTCTCGATTTT
>CAITUY010000113.1 GCA_903895695.1 uncultured bacterium | reverse complement strand
TCACCGATTGGTGTTCGTTCCGTTGTCTTCCGAGTGCCATAACAATTTGCCCCGCAATATGTTGCGGCAATTATACAGAACCACAAATGACAATCAACTGAAAACCCTCACGAAGAGTAGTTTTTCAACGGGCTGCTAGGGCTCCCGCCACTTCCGCGCCCCGTCGCAGTTCCACGACCACCGCATGTTCGCCACCGTCCACCCCCGCGAATACCGGACCCGGCGCGCTTTGAAGTCCTGTGACAGTGCGGCTATGCTCTTGGAGGAAGGCGAACCGCATCTTGAGACGGAATTTGTCGGCACGCAAAGCGTGGTGGTAGCCTAACCATGGGCAACGTACCTGTCCTCAAGCCCCGCGAGGTCGTCGATATCCTGGCCAACCTCGGGTTCACGGAGGTGCGGCAGCGCGGATCTCATCGCCAGTTCAGGCATCCGGACGGCCGCTGCACGACCGTCCCATTCCATCAGGCCGGGACATCTCGCCGATTCTGCTGCGCCAGATCATCAAGGATATTGACCTGACCGTGGACGAGTTCCTCCACAATCGCTAGCCACGATGGTCTGGTTCGGATCCGATTTGCTCTTCCTTGGTTTCGTCCAGAATATCACGCGGAGACGCGGAGGCGCGGATAACACCAAATCCAATCCCCTGTTTTCTTCTTCTCCGCGTCCTCCGTGTCTCCGCGTGAGCCAATCCTTCCCTCTTTCCGAACAGAAGGTTACAACTCGTGCCCCGCTCCGCCGACCACCCGCATTGCCTTGCGCGAAGTCTGTTCCCTGCCTTGGCGACAGACGAAGAGGCGCGGCGAGGACGCCGCCGCCCTACCCATTCGAAACGGCGCGCGATGCGATCGACAAAGGCATTGACTATTCCCCCCTGCCCCGCAACCATAAGCGCGTTGTTTCTTTGCCCCGGTAGCTCAGTTGGACAGAGCAGCGGTTTCCTAAACCGCAGGTCGCGCGTTCGAGCCGCGCCCGGGGTACCATCCTACGCTCGCCGCTCCAGGCGACTTACAGATCCGCCAGCATGTCCGCAGCATCTGCGCGGGCGCGCTCGTCGGGGGCGAGGGAGGGAAAGTCAAAGTGCCGTTCAAAGAGCTCGACGAGCTCATCACAGAACGTTTCCTCGTCAGGGCCCGAAACCCAAACCGTGACCGTCGCACCCTCCTCCAGGCCCAAGGCGACCAGCGCCAGCATGGACCGCAGATCGACCTCCTCGCCGTCTTCGGTGCAGATCGTGATGTCGCCCGGATAGTTGTTGGCGAACTTGATAATCGAGGCCGACGGCCGGCAATGGATGCCGGCACTGTTGCGAATCGTTGCGCTACGTTGAATCACGGGGGATTCCTAACAAATATCGTCGCGCCTGTCAGCCGCGTTTTTTCATCCAGACTGGACATCGTCCGCCCCGAGGAGTACAAAAACCACGCGGTACAATCCGCACAGGAGACAGGTAGCATGGCCAAGAGAACGCGCATCGTATGTATCGGAACGGGCGGCTTTGCCCGGTACCATTTGCAGAGTATGCTGGATCAGGCCCGCACGACGGAAATCGTAGGCCTGGTCGAGGTAAGCGACGCGTCGCGCCTGGCCACGCGCGCACTCTTTGCCAAGAAGCAGGCGGAATGCCCGCCGTTCTACTGCACGCTCGCCGAATTCGTGGCCGACAAGAAGACCGCCGATGCCTCCCTGATCT
Source organism: uncultured bacterium (assembly GCA_903895695.1). Classification (GTDB taxonomy): domain Bacteria; phylum Verrucomicrobiota; class Kiritimatiellia; order CAIKKV01; family CAITUY01; genus CAITUY01. The sequence continues at coordinate 1,721 of CAITUY010000113.1, read as the reverse complement.
GCACGCCCCACAAGTACCACTTCGAGAACGTACGCGACTCACTGCTCAGCGGCCTGGACGTGCTCGTCGAAAAACCCATGGTCATGAACGCCGCCGAGGCCCGCCGGCTGATCGACCTGCGCGACAAGACGGGCAAACTGCTCGTGGTCGGCTTCCCCGGCAGCCTCTCCCCGGCCGTCAAGAAAGCCAAGGAACTGATCCGCGCCGGGACCATCGGCAAGGTCACGGGCGTCGCGGCCTGGGTTCACCAGCGTTGGAAGGCCGCCACCGTCGGCCTCTGGCGTCAGGACCCGAAGATCGCGGGCGGCGGCTTCCTATTCGATACGGGGTCCCACATGATTAACACGGTAGTGGAATTGCTCGGCGAGGACGTGGCCGAAGTGAGCGCTGTACTGGACAACTGCGGCACGCCGGTTGAGATCAACGCTGCCGTGGGCGGCCGCACCACGAGCGGCATCATGTTCTCGCTGGCCGCGGCCGGCGACTCGATCCAGTGCATCTCTGATGTCATGGTCTTCGGCGATGCCGGCGTGATCCAAACGGGTATCTGGGGCGAACGCCTGAACGTTAAGACGACGGCAAAGCCCGAGTTCAAGCCTGTCAAACTGCCCCCGTCACTCGGCGTATGGGGCCAGTTCGTCAAGGTGCGCCAGGGCCGGATGGGCAACCCCTGTCCGCCCGAGATCGGCCTGCGCTTCGCCAAGTTGATGGACATGATCTACGCCAGCGCAAAGAAAGGCCGCGTGATACGGGCGTAACGAAAGGAGACCCCACATGAAAGCGACGCACGTCTGGAGGTTCTATCGTGCCGGTGGTTTTGACCAGGTTCGACTCGACACGGGCGCCGATCTGGCCGCCCTGGGTCAGTTGGACCAGAAACTATGGGTCGCCCTGGGCTGTCCCACGCGCGGGATCGAGATCGACCCCAAGACGCTCGACCTGATCGATACCGACAAAGACGGCCGCCTGCGTCCCCCCGAGGTCCTCGCCGCGACCCGCTGGGCCTGCGCCTGCCTGAAGAACCCGGACGATCTCCTGGCCTCGGCCCCCGCCCTGCCCCTCGCCGCCATCGCCGACGACACGCCGGAAGGAAAACAACTGCTCGCCGCCGCCCGCCAAGTGCTGACGAATCTCGGCAAGAAAGACGCTGCCGTCTTGACCGTCGACGACACGTCCGACCTGGGCCGCATTTTCGCACAGACGCTCTTTAACGGCGACGGGATTATCCCGGCCGAAGCCGCCGAGGACGCGGCCACCCGGACGGCGATTACCGACATCATCGCCTGCGCCGGCAGTGACCTCGATCGCAGCGGCAAGCCCGGCATCACGCAGGCCAGGCTCGACGCGTTCTTTGCCGCCGCCCAGGCATTTTCCGACTGGCAGCAAAAGAGCACCGACGATCCGAGCATCCTGCCACTCGGCCCGGCCACCGCCGCCGCGGGGGCGGCCGTCAGCACCGTGCGAAACAAAGTGGACGACTACTTTGCGCGCTGCCGCCTTGGCGCCTTCGATGCCCGAGCTCTCGGTGCCCTGAACCGCGAAGAGAAGGAATACCTGGCCATTGCCGCGAAGGACCTGACCATCACGGCAGCCGAGATCGCCTGCTTCCCACTGGCGCGCATCGAGGCCGGCCGGCCCCTGCCCTTGGTCGACGGCCTGAATCCCGCCTGGGTGGCGACCGTGGCCCGGCTAAGGGCCGACGCCGTGACGCCGCTGCTCGG
>CAITUY010000112.1 GCA_903895695.1 uncultured bacterium | reverse complement strand
GTCCCCAGGGCGGGGCTGTCCTCCAACTCCTCCCACGCGAAAAATGGCTTCGACCAGGCAATCTGCATCGCTTCCTCCTCGGCGATCTGTGGCGGGAACCATACAACGCAACTAATACACCGTCAAGTGCTTTCGTGGGTGAAAAACCACATTCTTTGCTCACGCGGCCCCTGTCCCACTCAACTGGCGGGCACTCATTGGGGTATGACTTTCTGAACACCCTCGCCACACACGCTCCAGTCAAGCCCGCCCCAACAGCGCAACCGGCTCACCTGCCACTACACGGGGTTGACCTGTGGAACACGCATTGGCATCATCGGCTTCGCCGAGGGCGCCAAGCAATACGGTACACGCAAGTACATCGACGGACTCTGGTACTGGAATGGTCATTTCAACAACGGAGACGGCCAACCAGCCGGTCCACGCGACGGCATGCCCGCTGCGCATGACCGGTAGCGGCCACAGGAGAAGAGGCGCGATGGACATAGTATCGCTGACCCGTGATGAAGTGAGATCCGTTGTTGCTGGCCGGGGGTGTGCACCGCGCATACCGGTGCTCTTGCACCAGTGGACGTATCCGGACGCCTTCGGGGCCCGGGCGGCCGAGGTCCAGGCCCTGTGTAACCGATTTCCCCAGGACGCCCAAGTGATCCCCTATCAGGCGCCGGACATTCATGTTGGCCGCCCGGACGACCCCGAATACCGATGGGTGAACTACGACAAACCCGCCGACGCGGGTGACCAGCACGGGATCGACGAGCAGTCCGCCATTCAGGACTGGTCCAAGCTGGATGGTATCATTGCGCACTTCCCCAGCCCTGAGTATCCGGGGTTGTTCACTTGCAATCCGACACCGGACGGCCGCTACCGGATCGCCCACTGGTGGTACGGGCTATTTGAGCGCCATTGGTCTCTGCGCGGGATGACCAATGCCCTGACGGATTTCTACACGAATCCCGACGAGGTGCATCGTCTCTATCGCGCGTACACGGATTTCTTTCTCCGGTTCACGGAGCGTGCCAAGGAGGAACTCCAAGCTGACGCCATCTATTGGACAGACGATCTTGGCACCCAGAGTGACGTGTTCTTCTCGCCCGAGTTGTTCGACGCCTTTTTCCGACCGTACTACGCCGAACTGATCGAAAAGGCGCACGGCCTTGGTATGCAGACGTGGATGCATACCTGCGGTAATATCACGAAGATCCTCCCCGGGTTCGTAGAAATGGGGCTCGATGTCATCCATCCAATACAGAAGTACGCCATGGACGAGGTTGCCGTGGCCCGCGAGTTCGGAGGGAAGATCGCATTCTGGGCCGGTTTTGATGTCCAGCGGATCATTCCATATGGAACGCCCGAGGATGTGCGCCGTGAGGTGCGACACCTGATGGACACCTATGCCAGACCCGATGGTCGTTTCCTGCTCACCGCCGGCAACGGCATTACGCCCGACACACCGGTGGAGAGCCTGCGCGCTCTCTATGAAGAAGCATACCGTTACGGCATGACGAAATCCCGGGTGCTCCGGACAGTGCGTAAACCCGAATAGGAGCGAGTTGTGAGCTACACCATTGGAATGCGGCGCGAGTTGTTCGTCGATGACTGGCTTATCGACACCATGCAGGGAACCCGCCTGCAACTCCAGAAGCCGGAAAGGCGGGAGGTCGCGCTCTGTATGGACGCCCGTTGGGAAGATTCCGTCGCATTCCCCGACACACTCAAGCCACTTGGCCAGGAACCTGAGTGTTCAGAGCACGGATCGATTTCTACCGCAATGCAAAGAAGATAGATTCGCCGAAAATCGGCCTGCTCCAGTATTGCTCGCCCTGGCGCGACCGTAAACAGGGCGGCTGGACGTTGGGCAAACCAAACTTGCGGGCGGAGAGGAGAACCAGTGATAGTGGCAGGGCGTGAGATGGAGGGCCGGCATGTCCGTAGAGGAGGCATCGCATGGATGTTCTGCCTAGTCCTGGCCGGAAGCCAGTCTTCGGTTCGCGCCGAGACCATTGCCTGCGACGATTTCGATTACGCGACCACGAACCTGGACGGCCAAAGCGGCGGAGTCGGTTGGACCGGCGCCTGGTTCCTGAGCCCTCTTGAGACATACCACAATACGATCGTTTCGCCGGGGTTCACGAACGCGGGCTTGGTCGCGTCGGGAAATCGAATGAGCGAATCGGGCAATGATAACCGCACGTTTCGCTACCTGGACACGGCTCGGTCCGAAGTCGCCGACCTCATCTGCACGGGCTCCTATGGGAGCGCCGCCTTCGGCAAACACGGCACGACGAACTGGATCGCGTTCCTTATGAACATGACCTCCGGCAACGCCTATTGCGGTGTCCATCTGGCGGACGATCTGGAACCGAACTACGACAAGTACGGGAACAAGCAGCATCAACGGATCCAAATGGGACGCAACAACACGAGCACCAATTACTACCTCGGGCGGGTCACGAACGGGGGGGCGGGGTCAGGCAAGTGGGACAGTTCGATACCGGTAAACTCCACCGTCCGCCTTGTTGTTTATCGTTTCGACTTTAAGGACCCCGGGGAGGAATGCTGGATGTGGATCGATCCGATCGCGGGGCAGGAACCCAGCACGACGTCGGCCGCATTGCATGCGACGAACATCACTCACTTCTGCTTCAACGTCCTGAGTGTTGGTGGAAGCGCCGTGTGCAACGTGGACGAACTACGCATCGCCACGAGTTACGCCGAGGCCGTACCCGCATCTGCATTCTCGATCACAACCCCCTCGAGTTCCCCCGGGGCGACCGCGGTCAGGTGGAGTTCGGTGCCCGGCATCACCTACTGGGTCACACGAACTTCGTCGCTCGCCGGTCTTCCGGAGTGGACGAACGCAGCGGGCCCCGTCACGGCGACGACCTCCACATCAACCGCAATCGACATCCATGCGCCGGCCTTGAGCGCGTTCTATAGGGTGTTCTATCTGCCGTAAGAAAGGACCACCAGCATGGCGAAGAGACGTGTGAGGGTAGGGATCATTGGCCTCGGCCATAACGGCGCCGCGCATTTGCGGGCCCACCTGGAGTCCGGCGGCTCGGAGATTGTCGCCATCTGCGACCGCAATCGGGACGCCGTGGAGAAGATGGGCGAGGAGTGCCGGACAGCCAGGCGGTATACCGACGACTCTTTCTTTGAGGATCCGGACATGGAGGCCGTATCCATCCACACGGGGGATGCGGATCACAAGCAGCCTTTCTTGAAAGCGATCCGCGCAGGCAAGCATGTCCTAGTGGAAAAGCCTTTGGCCAACTCGGAAGAGGACATCCATGAAATGGTCGCGGCCGCTGAGCACGCCGCCACCGGGGTGAAGATCCAGGTCGGCTATATCCTGCGCTTCAATCCCGTGTTCGAGGAGATCCGCCGGATGGTTGTCACCGGCCTGCTGGGCCGGATCTACTACATGGAAGGCGACTATGTTCACAACCTGCTGTATCAGGCCGGGAAGACCGATCCCGTGACGGGCAGGAACTGGTACTTGGAGCAGGAAATCCCGCTCGTGGGCGGCGGAAGCCATCCGCTGGACTTACTCCGCTGGATTTCGGGGAAAGAAGTGAAGCGTGTCTGGGGCTACAGCAACCACGAGGCGTTTCCGGCCATGAAACACGACGACTGCCAGGTCTGCCTGTTCCAGTTCGAGGACGGCACGATCGCCAAGGTGGCCTCACTCTATGCGCCGCGCCGTGACGTGCCGCCTTACTACAACTTGAGGGTCTACGCGACCAACGGCACCGTCGAGCGCGACACGGTGGCGTGCGCCACCTCGGAGGCGGATGTCCATCCTGAGTTTAAGCCGGTGACCGCCGAGCGGACCCAGGGGCACCCGTACCTGCGCGAAATCGTGGACTGGTTGGAGGCCATCGTGAACGACCGTCCTCCCCGCACGTCGCTCTGGGACGGCGCCAACAGTACCATGGCCACCCTTGCTGCCGTTCGGGCGCTGCGCGAAAGGAAGGAAGTCGAAGTGCCGATCTTCCGCGACCCTTCCTCTGCGTCCCATGCATGACGAACCTGCCACCGACCTGTCGCCGCCCGCCCGGATTAGGGCGCTGGAGGCGAATGTCTCCGCTTTCGGGCGCCGGTATGGGCGTGCCCCCAATGCCGAAGTCAGCCACTTCGGAGGAATGACCCTGTTCATCACCCGGGTCGCGGACCCTTTCTTCAACGGGGTCATCGAGGCGGCCCTCGACGAGCGCAATGCCGACGCCCGTATCGAGGAGGTGTTCACGTTTTTCCGGAACCGCCGGCTGCCCTTCATGTGGGGCACAGGTCCTTCGTCCCGACCGGCCGACCTGGACGCGCACCTGGAACAACGCAATCCGTTTCTTTCCATCAAACTGCCCGGTATGGTCCTGGACCTGTCCGCTTTGGCCGGGGGCGGACCACTGCCTGCAGGTTTACGGATCGAGGAAGTCACCACCCGCCGCCAACTTGAGCAGTGGGTTACCCTCGGCTGCAAGGTGTTCGAAATGCCTGGCGCCATCGTGCCGGCCGTGATCGAACTGGAGGACCAGTTGGGAATGGGCGATGACAAGCCGTGGCGGCGCTATCTCGGGCTGCTGAACGGCGAACCGGTCGCCACCAGCATGATGATGCTCGGGGGCGGCGCGGCCGGCGTTTACTGGGTGGCCACCCAGCCGCACACGCGCGGCCTGGGTATTGGTCGCGCCATTACCGCGCATCCGCTCTTCGCGGCCCGCGCCATGGGCTATCGCCTGTCGGTCCTGCAGTCCTCCGCCCTCGGCCATTCGGTCTACCGCAAGCTGGGTTTTGAGGACTGCTGCGGGATGCGGCTGCACATGTGGCGGTAGCAGGGGAGGTCGTCAAACCGGATCGATTTCGATCAGCAGCATGGCCAAGGCGTCGAGGCGCTCCTCCAGGCGCAGGGCGCCCGCGAGGGTTTGCTCGGTGCGCACCGTCTGCGCCGGCGCCGCGGCCTGATGCAGCCGCTCCAGTTGCGCGGCGGTCGGCCAGTCCGGGCTGCCCATCGCCTGCCAGGCGGGCAGGGCCCAGCCTTGGGCGTGATCGACCCGGTGGCGGGTGACGCGGACCCGCGGCGGGAGTCCCTCCAGCGCCAGGTCAAAGGCGCGGGCCGTGCCTGGGCCGATCATCCGTTCGGCATCGGCCGCCGTATCCCACGACGCCTCGGCATTGGCATAGTGATGATGATTGAACAACAGCACCTGCCACCCGCGGGCGCTGCGGAAGACCGCATAGCCGTCGCCCTCGTGCTGCAGGGTTTCGCCGACCCGGTTCAGGAAGGCATAAGCGTGGAAAGCCGGTTTGCGGATCCCATGCACGGTTAACAGGCCCCAGCCGCCGTGGAACTCGCTTTCGCCCGGCGGCGCTTCTTCGGAGACATCGCAGAACACCCAGCGTGCCAGCGAATCCGCCAGGCCTTTGCACCGTAACAGGTTTTCCAGCAGGAAGGTCCCGCTGAACAGATGGTCGTGACATCCATCGCGCGGCGCGGGCGAACTGCCCCATTCGTTGCAGTGGACTGCGGCCTGGGGAAAAGGACCGGCGTCCATCAGGCTCCGCAGCCGGCGCAGATCAGTGAGCGTCGCGTCGCGGCCGCGGACCACACGCCGATGCTTCTGGGTGGCATCGTCAAAAGGGAAATCCGTCGGATAGGGGTGGGTTGAGACGAAATCCACCGGCAGGTGGTTCGTCGCGCAGAAGGTCATGAACGCTTCGACCCATTTGGGCTCATAGGCGCCATCTGGGCCCGGCACGAAGTTCGAGGTGGCCGGTCCCCCGATGCGCAGCGAGGCATCCACTGACTTAACGGCATCGACGCTGCGCCGGTAGAGTTCGAAGTACTGGGCCTGCGTGCCTTTCCAGAAGGCGATATCGGGTTCGTTCCAGGGCTCGAAATGCCATGACCGCACCTCGTCGAGCCCGTAGCGCGCCACCAGAGCTTTGACGGTGGCGTGCACCAGGCGATGCCAGGCATCGTAGTCGCTGGGCGGGCAGGCGGCGCACTTCACCGAGAAGACGGTGTTGTTGTTGCTCGCCAGCCAGGTGGGCAGAAAGCTCAGTTCAACGAACGGGCGCAGTCCCAGTGAGAGGTAATAGTCGTAGTTGGAAAATAGATACTGGAAGTTGAAGGGAGCATCCTTCTTGTACCAGACGAACATGTCGTCGTGAAACATCCCATGCTGGCGCAGATTCTGGAATCCGCACTCGCGCACCGCCGCGGCGAGGCAGGCGCGGTAGTCGGCACGCAACGCCAAGCCGGCCCGGTCACCGCACACCATCCGCTTCCAGTAGGGGTCCACGCGCCGACCGGGCGCCTGGCTATTCAGAACTAATGCACTCATGGTTTCCTCTCCGTATACTCGAATAGCGTCATTACCTGTTGTCCTTGACGTAAACAAGCGTATACAATAGCATTCCACTGGCATCCCATAGACTTCGCCACGGACATGCGGAAGAGCGCTGACCGGGAGGCCGTTCGCCTGTAGCCTACAGGCACATGAAAAACACAGAACCTCGGCGCCGCCAAGCGCCTCGCGCCCGTAAAGGCGGACCGTCC
>CAITUY010000111.1 GCA_903895695.1 uncultured bacterium | reverse complement strand
TGACCATCTGACCAACCTTGAAGCGGGACGCGATGCTGCTCCACGGATCCTCCTGGGCCTGCTTGAGGCCGAGGCTGATGCGCTGGTTATCGGGATCGACCTCGAGCACCACCGCGGCGACTTCGTCGCCCTTCGTGAGCACTTCGGACGGGGGGTTGATCTTGCGCGTCCACGACATGTCGGACACATGCACCATACCGTCGATGCCGTCCTCGAGTTCCACGAAGGCGCCATACGAGGTGAGGTTGCGCACCTTGCCGGACACGCGTGCTCCGATCGGGTAACGCATACGCACGCCATCCCACGGATTTTCCTCGGTCTGGCGGATGCCGAGCGCGATCTTCTGCTCTTCCTTGTTGACGTTGAGCACGACCACGTCGACTTCCTGCCCTTGCGCGAGCACGTCGGAAGCGCGGGCAATGCGCTTGGTCCAGGAAATCTCGGATACGTGGACCAGGCCCTCGACGCCCGCCTCGATCTCGACGAACGCGCCGTAAGGCACCAAGTTGACGACCTTGCCGCGCAGGCGGCTGCCCACGGGGTATTTCGCCTCGATGTTGTCCCACGGATTCGACTGCTTCTGCTTGAGACCCAGCGAGACGCGTTCCTTCTCCAGGTTCACGTCCAGGATCACGACATCGAGTTCCTCGCCCACCTTGACCAGCTCGGACGGATGGTTGATCCGGCCCCAGCTCATGTCGGTGATGTGCAGCAGGCCGTCCATGCCGTCCAGGTCCACGAACACGCCGAAGTCGGTGATGTTCTTGACCATGCCGCGGCGCGACTGGCCGACCTTGATCTCCGCCAGCAGTTCGCGCTTGCGGTCGCGGCGGCGCTCCTCGAGCAGTTCGCGGCGCGACAGCACGATGTTCCGGCGGTCGTCGTTGATCTTGATGATCTTGAATTCAAGGCGCTTGCCCACGAGCCCATCGGGGTCGTGCACGGGCGCGACGTCGATCTGGGAACCGGGCAGGAAGGACTCCACGCCGTTCACGTCGACGATCATGCCGCCCTTGACGCGCGCGCGCACTTCGCCCTCGACGATGCTGCCTTCCTTATAGGTCTCGAGAACCTTGTTCCAGCGCTCCTGTTGCTCGGCGCGGGTCTTGCTGAGCAGGACCATGCCGTCGTCGTCCTCAATGGCCTCGAGGATGACGTTGAACACGTCGCCAGGGTTCACAGCCTTGATATCGGGGAACTCGGAAGCGGGAATCATGCCTTCGGACTTGTAGCCGATGTCCACTAGGACGCCATCGCCACGGACTTCCAGCACTTTGCCCGGAATGATCGAACCCTCGACGAAGTCTTTGAGGGTCTCTGCGTACATTTGAGCCATCTTGGCCCGCTCTTCGTCAACGACGACGGGGACCGCGGCGGCTTTCTTATTCTTCTTGGCCATACAATACAGGGTTGGTTGTTACTGCCTCAGTTACACGGACTTACGTCAGCCCACCACACGGCGGAATCAGGACGCAAGCCCACCTCTGCCTTCTCTAGAAAGCGCGCCACTATGTCGGATTACACTGCCCTGCGCAAGCATAATCGGCGGCATAATCGGCGTCATCGCAAGGATTTGGGAAGCCTGCGAGTACAACCGGGGCCGGCCCCAACGCCTTCAGATTGCCCCCGCATCGTGCCCCCACTGCGGACGGACCGCAAGGCATGCTTTGCCTCGTTTCGCCTTGCGCCCGACCCGGCGATATTGCATGAAGGCCCGATGTCCTGCCTGACCCAGACCGCCGAAGGTGTCGTCATAGCCGTCCATGCCTGTCCGCGCGCGTCGAAGAACGCCGTGCAGGGATTGCACGGCGATGCCATCAAGATCCGACTCCGGGCACCCCCGGTCGATGGCAAGGCCAATGAAGCCCTGCTGGAATTTCTGGCAGAAACACTGGACATCCCGGCTCGTGACCTGCGCCTGGTGTCGGGGGATACGGGCCGGCAAAAACGCGTTCTGGCCCGGGGCCTGACTGTCGCCCAGATTCAGGCCAAATTGCCGGGCTGAATGCCGGCCGGACTTGTTCCCCGGTGGCGATACGCGAGCGGGGTCTGGCCGGTCTTCTTTTTGAAGACTTTGGTGAAGTAGCTCTGATCCGCGAAACCGCAAGCCAGCGCTATGTCGGAGATGGAGCTGGTCGTTCGGGTCAACAGGCGGGCGGCATGGTCCACCCGGTACCGGGCCATCAACTCGGTAAAACTGCCGTTCAGTTGATTGCGGACCATGTGGGAGAAATGGCTCGGCGACAACCCCGCCACTCGCGCCACCTGGTCGCGCGTCAGATCCTCCGTCAAGTGTTCCTGCATGTAACGCAGGGCGCGATTGAGCAGAACCACATTCGGGTAACGGCGATTGTCATGGATCGCGTCCATGACCCGTTCCAGCATATCCGCCAGCCAGTGCGTCAGGGTCTCGTCGTCCCGAATAGCCGCCAGCTCGTTCAAGCCGCGGTAGTGACCGCCGAGGATCTCGGCCGGCGAAGCGCCGGCCTCGACGGCCGCGCGGGACATCATGACCACGAGTTCCAGCACCAGGCTCTTGAGCAGATCGAGACGGTCGCTCCCCAGAAAGTAGATGCCCACCAGGACCCGGTTTATGATATCCCGGGCCGTGCCGCGCTCTCCTTTGCGGATGGCCGCGATCAGCGCAGGTTCCTCCTTCAGATAGACGGCCCGGATATGGTCGTAGCCGGTGCCCTTGGCGTCGTGGATCGCCTCGGCTTTCTGCCGTTCCCGTTCCGCTTGGGCCCGGTTCGTGGCGAGCAGGGCGGCGTTGGTAAGATTGCGCTTCTCAGCCAGGGACAGGAGGGCATCCGCCGCCGCCCGGACGACGGCCATCCCCTGCCTCCCGGCCGCCCGCTTCGATGCAATGCACCCGCCAACAAGCTGCTGGTTTACCATCAGCGGCACGCCCCAGAGCAGACGCCCCTCCGGGCACAGGTCCATGAAGGGAGTGCCCCAGCGCCGCGATTCGGCCACAATGCGGCGGAACACTTCTGTACATGCGCCCCGGGAACACGCCCGGCACGCCAGTGTGCCATCCACGATCACGCCTTGAGCATCCGTGACGACGGCCGAGAACCCGCATTGCTTGCGGTAGTCGCGGATCAGGTCGCGCGCCTGGAGCAGCACGCGGTCGCCGGAATCCGAAGCTACCGGCGGGTGCTGTGACTCGCTGGGCGCGTGCTTTCGTTTCAGTGCCGATATTACCGTGACCATGGGCCGGAACTGTAGCCGCTGGCCCCCGGTCTGTCATCCCGCATTACGCGAAGGCAATCACAACGAGGCACGCGCTCTTGGCCCTATCGTAAGTAGTTCGATGGCAGCATTGACGGAGATGCCAAGCACTGCGGGTTACAGTCCCGCGCCGGCCATAGATCTCCTCTCTGGTCGCCTACAACAGCCCGATGCAGAAGCGTCCCGCCAGAGCGACGGCGTCCTCGGCACACAAGAGACGCCGAGCCCGCGCGTCGTAGAGCAGTTCAGCGGAGGGAGGGAATTCGTCGTCGCCGGGCCGATACGCCAACCTCAATTCAATGACGCCCAGCGCGCGGATTGTCGCGTGCAGACCGCCGTCGGCCAGGGGCGTCACGGTTGCCGCGAAACGGCGCAGGCGCTCCCGTAGCAGGTCGAGGTCGTTGCCGATGCACGCCACCAACGGATTGACGGAACGCGCAAGAAACGGATTCCAGTAGAACCGGCCGCCGGGAAATTCCCGAAATGTAATCCATTCCCCGGCGGGCGCCAGCGGCAATTCGCCCAGCAGGTAATGCAGAGCTAGCAGGCGATCGGCCGGTTTCGGGGGCTTGCCAACGCCGATCGCAACGGCCCGAAATTCCGGCGCCCGCAGTTCCAGCGTCGCGCCCAGCACGGTCAGGCGAATGGCCCCGCCTGTAGTGGCAGGATCGGGAAGCCCAAGCCGGGCGCACCGGGCCGGCCAATCGTCCAGCGCCGCCGCTTTCTCGACGGCCAGCCGGATCGCCTCCTGTTCGGCTTGCTGTTTGTGGTTCAGGCTTTGCACTTCCGCATCAGGGAATGCACACTGGGGAACTGGTCGGGATCGGTGTGCGGCAGGAACAGGGCACTGGTGTACTGGTCCATATACTTGGGATCGGAACTGAGATCCACGTAAGTCATGCGCCGGGCGAGATCGAGCTGTCGCTGCCGGTAATCCTGGGAGACGAGCACAATGTAGGACCCCATGAGCGAAGAGTTGCCAATGTAATGGAACTTCTCGCGTGGCAGATCGGGGACCAAGCCGATCATGACCGCTTTCTCCAGGTTCAGGAACCGGCCGAAGCCACCGCCGATATAAACATTCGCCAGATCGCCGAAGGTCAGGCCGGCATGTTCCAGCAGCAGTGCACAAGCCGCATAGATTGCCGCCTTGGCCCGGATAATGTTCTCGATATCCACTTCGTCGATCGTGATGGCCTTGGCCAGCCCGCTTTCGCCCTCGGGTGCCAGCGTATAGCGGGCGTGCCGGCCCTCGATGCGAATGGCCGGGGACGGCCGGGACCGTTCGAACTTGCCGGCCGCGTCCAGCCACCCGGTCCTCAAGAGATCCGCGAGCAGGGCGATCATGCCCGAGCCGCATATCCCCTTGGGCCGGACATTGCCGATCGTCCAGCAGAGCGGTACACCGGTCGCGGGATCGACCTCCACGCGCTCGATCGCGCCGAGCGCCGCCCGCATCCCGCATCCGATTCCCCCACCCTCGAAAGCCGGGCCCGCGGAGCAGGCGCACGTGAGCAGGAACTCGTTGTTCCCAACCACGAGTTCGCCATTGGTACCGATATCGATGAAGAGATTGACGTCCGCCGTGTCGGTAGCCAGATCCGTGCACAGCATCCCGGCGGTAATATCGCCCCCGACATAACTCCCCACCCCGGGCGAAAAATAAATCCAGGACTCCGGGTTGATGCCGAGTCCCACCTCGGAGGCGGTCAGGTAAGGGACTTCCAGCACCGTCGGCGTGTAAGGCTCCAAGCGGATATACTCAGGCGGGAGCCCGAGCAGCAGATGCACCATGGTCGTGTTGCCGGACACCACGGCATTGCCAATGTCGGCGGGGGCCACGCCGCCGGCTTCCGCCACCTGCACGACCAGGCGGTTGACCGTCGCCAGTACGCGCTGGCGGAGTTCCGCCAGCCGGTCGGCCCGGCGCGCGTAGTTGATCCGGCTGATCACATCGAGGCCGCAGGCAATCTGATCGTTGTAGTCGCTGCGCGTCCCCTCGCTCGCCGCCAGGTTCAGGTTGACCAACTGGACCGACACCGTCGTGGTGCCGACATCCACCGCTATCCCGTAATGACGCGTCGTCTGGTCGCCCGGCTCCACCCGGATGACATGGATCCGCTCGGGGGTCCTGATCAGGGTGACGGTGACCACGCCTGCCTGGGCCCGGAGCTCTTCGGCCAGCTTCCGGATGACCGACAGCGGGTAGTCCAGTTCAACCGGCCCCCAGTCTTTCTGGATCCGGTGTGTCAGCCGATCCAGATCGGAGAGCCCATCCTCCCGGCGGGGCGCCGGGACCGCCACGCACCACTTGACCGACAGGGTGTCATACTCCCAGTTCCGCGGCAGCAAATCGCCCCTGACCAGGGTGGATTCATCACCGGCGGAAATACGGGCGCCGTCGCGGCCCAACGATTCGGGGATCTCGACTGTCAGATCGGCTTCCGGAACCCGGGTTCGGCAGGCGAGCACGTAACCATCCGCCACGGCCGTGGCGGGCAACATGCCCAGGCTGGCGCTGGCATCCACGCGGCCGGAGACGATGCGGACGATGCACTTCCCGCACGTCCCCTTTCCGCCACAGGGGGACTCGATCTCCACGCCCGCCGACCGGGCGGCATCCACCAGTTCCGTTTTGGGAGGAACGTGGACGCTCTTCCCGGTAGGCTGGAACGTGATGGAAGGCATAAAAGTCTTGACGTGATTTTTCGGTGGTCAAACTGAGGTGTTAGAGAATAGGGCTTTTCACAGTGAAGAGCAAGACAAGGCGAGGTGGATTACGCGTTGCGTCGCTGGTGATCTGCTTGTACTATTCCGCCGCTGCAATCGCACTGAAAGCGTTCGCTCGTCTGTGCCGTATCAGCACCGGCCGGGGAACGTTTGGGTTGGCGTCCGAGGTGGAAAGAATGGAGCAGTACCTTCCATATGTGCAGAGACTGGAAAGCCTTCTGCATGCTGACTGTGCATCATCGCCTGAATGGCTGTCGGCTGCGGAGTGCGCATTGGATGGCGAACCTAGTCGCGAACTGCGTCGTCTCGTGGATCTCGCCAGCCGACGGGCCGACGGGACATTCTTCACAGGTTCGAAGTTAGCGCAACGTCTCATCACCAACTCCCCCGCTGCGACGGCCAGAGCAGACCTCATCTTTGACCCGACCTGCGGCGCGGGTGATCTGCTGCTCGCTGGCGCCCGACGCTTTCCAGTCATCAAATCAAGCCTACGCAAGACACTTCGGAACTGGGGACAACGCATTGCGGGTCTGGACAAACACGCGCACTTTGTGCGTGCCACCCGCGCTCGCCTAGCCATCCTCGCAATCAGCCAAGGAGCCAAACCGGACCTTGACGACGCCGAAGAACTCACAGAACTTCTACCCTTTCTATCGGTTGGCGATGCCCTTGCCACGTCGAGTCTGGCGCAGACTGCGGATTGGCTTCTGCTCAACCCGCCCTTCCAGTCGACTCCAGTCCCGCCCGACTGCCGCTGGGCCACGGGTTCTATCACTTCAGCAGCGCTCTTCCTCGCTCACGTCACGAATGCTGCATGTCAGGACACAACAATCTCGGCAATTCTTCCCGATGTTCTTCGCTCAGGCTCCCGCTACAAAGCCTGGCGAGAAGCCATCACATCCCAAGTGTGTGTCCAGGGGCTCAGCCGATTCGGCGTTTTCGATCAATCCGCAGACATCGACGTCTTCCTTCTGCACCTCGCAAAGAATGGCGGCAAGAAGGGAACTCCGTGGCTGCGCTGCCCCGCCTCTACTCCCCGCAAAGGTCAAACCGTCGGCGCCTTCTTTGTCGTGCATGTCGGGCCGGTCGTTCCGCATCGGCATAAGGATAGAGGCCCAGCAAGCCCTTACGTCCATGCGAAATCACTTCCACGGTGGGTAGAGTTCGAGCCGGGCGCCGAAACCCTCCGATTCTCCGGCCGTCTCTTTAAACCTCCATTCGTTGTCGTTCGTCGCACATCTCGTACCGGCGACCCAAAACGCGCTGTAGCTACGCTCATCACCGGTGTTCAACCGGTTGCGGTCGAGAATCACCTTATCGTTATGGTCCCGACCGATGGTTCGATAAAGATCTGCCGGAAACTGATGGGCGCTCTAGAATCACCAAAGACCGACGAATGGCTAGACCGACGAATCTGTTGCCGGCACCTGACCGTCAGTGCTGTAGCACATCTGCCTTTCTGGGGCATCAAAACATGACATCAGCTAGGATTCGCTTCGCGACAGACATTCTTCGCAGACTCGGGGAAGAGTTAAACCCGAGTATTGACAAGGGGATTCTCGAACTCGTGAAGAACTCCTATGACGCCGATGCAATTAACTGCACCGTAGAACTCACCAATGTTCATGCGCAGGGAGGTTCGGTCACGATTCGAGACGACGGCCTCGGTATGGCAGCAACCGACATCAAAGAAGGCTGGCTCGTGCTCGGTCGCTCAAGCAAGGACCCAGCCCAACGAACCGATTTGGGTAGGTTTCCAGCAGGAAGCAAGGGACTCGGCCGACTGGCAGCACTCCGCATGGGCCGGAGAGCGATGCTAACGACCCGACCTGTCACCGAAAAAGACGCGGAACACAACCTACTGATCGATTGGGATGCCTTCAGTCATACGTCCCTCGTTGAGGATGTTGAACTTGCGATCGAAACATCATCTCGATCACCGAAGACAACCCGAGGCACTGAAATCAGAATCGAGGACCTCCGCCAGCCAATAACATCACGGCAGGTCCACCGCCTCGCGCGCGAAATCCTTATGCTTGCCGGGCCATTCGGTGAGGACACAACCGGTTTCAAGCCCCGCCTGATCGCCCCCGAGTTCACGGACATGGAGCGCTTGGTGTCAGCCAAGTATTTCTCAGAGGCTGACTATCACCTCGTCGCCAAGATTGATTCGGACGGGCGTGGTAATGCAGAAGTACTCGACTGGCGTGGGGCTGTATTGTTCTCGGCGAACCATGAAGAACTGTCGGGCTCGCACAAAGTACCGTTCAAATGCCCGCCGCTCACATTTGACCTGTGGCACTACATACTTGGCGCAACCAATTTCTCGACTAAGAAAGTAGAATACCGCGGCGTCAAGGCTTGGATTCGGAGTTTTGGTGGCGTCCATATCTATCAAAACGGCCTCAGAGTCACACCTTACGGCGATCCCGGGAACGACTGGCTGGATATGAATCTTAGCCGGTCGCGCAGCCCTGAGGAGCGCCCATCAACTAACAACTCCATTGGTCGGGTTCTGCTCTCTGACCCAGGCCAACTCCTTGTCCAGAAGACAGACCGTTCCGGATTCCTGGAGACGGATTCATTTCTCGAGATTCGTGCTTTCGCCCAAGCGGCACTTGATTGGATGGCCCATAGGCGGCTCCACGAAGCTGAGCAGCGCCGCGAGAAGGCCCGCTCAGAAGCGCCCCAACAGACGGCTGCAAGCAAGATCTCTCTTGATCACGCGGTTTCAAAACTCCCCCCAAGCCAAAGGGAGCCGATCAAGAAGGCGGTTGCACAGGCATGGTCTTCAGTCGACAAGGAGATAAACCCACTGGCATCCCATAGACTTCGCCACGGACATGCGGAAGAGCGCTGACCGGGAGGCCGTTCGCCTGTAGCCTACAGGCACATGAAAAACACAGAACCTCGGCGCCGCCAAGCGCCTCGCGCCCGTAAAGGCGGACCGTCC
>CAITUY010000110.1 GCA_903895695.1 uncultured bacterium | reverse complement strand
GGTTGCCGCATCAATCGCCTCCATTGCCTGTGTCATGCGCCAAAAATACATCCTTGGCGAAGCGCGGCGGCACTGCCGCCACGCTTCGCTAAGGATTCGGGTTAACCTCCTTGGGGAGAAAGATGTTGCCGAGTTTCATGTTGTAGCTTTTCTTCTGTGGCCAACGTCTGTCCTGTAGACGTCAATGTCGGGAGTCACACATCCCACTCAGGGCGGTGATCTCGATTGAGCGTCTTCAGGGTTAACACTCCTCCGTGTGGGACGCCATCGGCAGCCTGCATATGGGGAAAGTAGGCTTCCGGGGGTTACGGGCAACAGAAAACCAGCGAAAATCGGTTGGTGGCGGAATAAGCGAGTGAGGTCTGGGTGGACCCCGGCGGTTGGGAAAGAAGGGGCAATGGGACTGAAGCGAGGGCCCGTGGTTACGAGTCTTGAGGAACCGTGGGCGTTAGCGGCGCCACGCAGACCGCTCGGGGCCAACCCTCAAATGGCAAAATCGCTCTTCATTCGCCTTCCGCGGCACTCGCGCACCTGCGGACGGGCGCGGACCCTCACCAGTGCCCTGCCGCCATCGCACTCCTCGCGCACCACGGCCACAACCCGTCGGCGTTCCGATTGTGAATAAGGACAGCGGCTTTGTTTCGTGAGGCCGACCGGTCAAATCTTCAGCTTCTTGCGGACTTCGGTCTACCCAACCCGTGGCCGTTCAACCCCGCAGTCGAGTCCGGACCCATTTCGGATCACGCCGGCAGTCAAGGATGGCGCGTACCCGAATCTGGTCCGCCGCAATCTCGTAGTATACCGCGTACGGGAACTTGGCGGAGAGTAAGCGGTGGTAGCCGTGCGCCATGGCATGGATGCCGGCATAGAGGTGGAGGGAATCTATGTCTGCCGCCAGGGATTCATCGAAGTAATCCCCGAGCCCTTCGCCTTGGTTCTCGTAGAACTCGCGCCCTCGGATCAGGTCATCCATGGCCGACCGGAGGATGACGATTCTCACCTCGTTTTCTCCCGGAGAATCCTCTTCGCGTCTTCCCACGGCACAAACTCATCCTTGCCTGTCTTGAGGGCTTCTTCCCGATCCCGCAGCACGGCGCCGTGCCACTCCGGCGACGGATAGTCATCCGCAGACCGCGTCAGATCCTCCCACAATTCCTCCATGGCCCGGAGTTTCTCCGTTTGCGTCAGTCTGCCCATGTCCAATACCGTGTTCATGTAAATATCATGTACCGAGAGCCTGGCGGTTTCCACCTATTTTTGCATGGCGGTCGGGGGCCGGCGCGCATGCATTAGCCGTCACGCATCGCATGTGGGACGAATCGACTTTCGGTTGAGGCCCGGCGACGTTCCAGCACCGGTCTCAGGCCGAGCAAGGCGCCGTTGGAGCCGTCAATGTCGTCCGGTATTGACTAGCGAGCCCCTACGGCAAGAATTTGCCCTTCTTGATCTTGGCCGGCAGGTAGGTGTCGAGAACGTAGTTCAGGCCGTGCTTGGCGAAGGCCTGCTGCTCGATGCGAACTCCCATCTTGAGCATCTGGTTGAGCGCATCCTGCCACTCCTTGTGATGCTTGATGAACGGGTCGTTCTTCATGGCGTCCCGGGCGCGCTTGATATCCACCTCTTCGAGCGGGTGGGTGGCGTCTTCCAGGTCATAGTCGATGATATCCTGCGGCGTGACACCCAGGTAATGGGCCTGCGGCACGCAGAAGAACTTGTTGATGTGCGCGGCCTGACCGGACCCCACTTTGAGCGTGCGGTAAATGTTGCAGTAGCCGTAGGGATCGCCGTCGGTGAACACCAGCACGGGCAGGTTCCGGTCGTCGGCCAGGCGGCGGATGAACCGCCGGCAAGCGCGCGTCGGCACGCCGCTCATCGAGATCAGCACGCAGTTGGCCGTCTCGTAGTAACGATGGTGCACGAGGCGTTGGAACAGCGATGACGTTTCGATGACCAGGATGAATTTGGCCTTGCATTCGAAACCGAGATGCTCGACGCGCGAGGGAATGCTCCAGGCGCCGGTCCCGAGGCGGGCGCAGTTGATGCGGACTTCCTCGCCGCTCGACGGATTCTGGTCGATGACGGTGAGCGGGCCGGCCACGTCGCCGCCGCGTTCCTCGGGGATGTAACCGATCTGCTCGCGGTTCACGCCGAGCATGGCCTCCATGTCGTCCAGCAGCGTGTCGCTTTCGGGTTGCTCGTCGAACCGGCATTCGCCCCAGCTCTTGCTGTTGTAGTAAATCTCGCGTTTGCCCGCGATGTCGTTCTTGTCCAGTAGGTCCTTCTTGGTGGTGGCCAGCAGACGCATGGACTGGGCGAACGTCTTGACGGTGTTATAGCTCAGGGTGCGCGTGGCCGTCTTGCCGCGGATCTCAAAGTAGCCGTTCTTGGGGTCATACTTGACGTTGGCGAGCGAGCGGATGGGAAAGCGCAACGACGGCTTGCGCAACTTCTTGACGATGTCCTCGTAGACGTCCTTCCCGACGCGCAGGATGCGGTCCGAGACGCCCTGGCGAGAGGTGACGAGCGGGGCGTCGCTGGCGGGGGCGGGTTTGGCGGGTTTCTTGGGCATGATCGGTCCTCAGGTCTCCAGGTGCGTTCGTTCGAGCATGGTCCGCAGGTTGGTCACCACGCGTCCCTCCTCCTTGTCGCCGAAGTCCAGGATTCCCTTGAGCCCGAGCGCCAGGTGCGGGATGTATTTCTCGATATACGATTTCTTGCGTTCGATCTCGGCATCCCGGTGCCGGCGGCTGAGGTGCACCGACAACCGCCGGCCGCATTCCTGCACGCAGAACGCGATTTCGCGAATGATCTCCGGGTAGTGGGCGATGGCTTCCTTGCTTTCGCTCGTGAAGGGGACCCAGACGCTGGCGATGTGCACGAGGAGGACCACCGGCCCCACGGGCAGGGCGCCGCGGGGTTGGGTCAGGCCGTAGTTGCGCCAGTTGACGCCGGCAATGGCCTTGTTGATGGCGCAGGCGCCGGCCATGTAGAGCAGGGGCACGCGGTTCGCGTAGCGAACCAGGCGCACCGGTTCCTCGGCGCCGAGCGTTTCGTCGTCGCCGGGCTTGGCGTAGGCCAGGCCGACCTCGACCTGGAAAGGATTGCCGCGGTACACGGTCGGATCGCGCGTAACCGCCGTGACGAAATCCGCCTGCACTTCCTTGGCCAGGCCGGCGGCGATCAGTTCTTCGCCGATCGGCGACAGGCAGTCCGTGGGTGGCCGCATCAGCTTCGTCTCGGCGACCGCCTTGAACAGCGTCTCGATTTCGCGGTTGGCGATACGCCGCGGGTTGGCCTTGGGATCCACCCCGGCGCGCTCGCAAATCTGCAGGGCCGTGGCGCTGCTGACACGCGAAAAATCCTCGGACAGGGCCGAGCGAATGGTGCGGGATTCGGTATCGCGCAGCATCTGCATGAGCATGCCGAGTTCGACACCGTGCGGGTGGGGCTTAATCTCCAGTGGCGCAGTGGGCAGTTTATCGGCCAACCGCACCCACGAGACCCATTGGCCCTCGACCAGCGGCGCGACCTTACCGTCCTCGGTCTCGACCTCCTTATTCAGCAGATTGACCCGGAAGTGGAGCTGAAGGTGCGGGTTGGCGATCAGGCATTGGCGCAGGAACTCGTCCACCGACAGGCGGCCGCGGATATACTGCGCCTCCATTTCGATCATGACGGCGGTGCCGTGCGGATAAACGGCCGGGGCGGCGCAGGAGCCGTCGGCGTTTTGCCGCGGGAACTGCGGCGCCCATTCGGTCTCGACATCCTTGAGGATGGTCGGCGTGTTCTTGCGGGTGTCGATCTGGACCTCGATGTGGTGGGCCTGCTTGGCGCGGGGCACTTTAGAGAGAATGCGCGTGGCGGTGCCCGTGGTCAGTTGGCCGTACATGCCGGCGGCGCTGATGCCGATGCCTTGCTGGCCGCGCGACATGCGCAAGCGGTGGAACTTGGAGCCGTAGAGCAGCTTGGCAAAGATGCGCGGCACCTGCTGGCGCATGATGCCGGGGCCGTTGTCGGTCACTTCCACGCGGAAGCGTTTCTCGGCGACCTGGGTAATCTCCACGCTCAATTCCGGGAGGATCCCGGCTTCCTCGCAGGCGTCGAGCGAGTTGTCAACCGCCTCCTTGACGGCGGTGAGCAAGGCCTTGCGCGGGTTGTCGAATCCGAGCAGGTGGCGGTTCTTCAGGAAGAACTCGGACACCGAAATCTCGCGCTGCTGGCGCGACATGCTTTCCGCGGTGGCGGGGGAGGTCTCAGAACGGGCCATGGTTCAATCACTCCGCTGGGTTCAGGCCAGTCCCAGTTCGCGGCTGCGGCGGGCGGCCGCCTGAACGGTTCGTTTCAGGACGTCGGCGGTGGCCTCGTTTTCCAGCACAGCGCGGCCTTCGGCCGTGGTTCCCTTGGCGGAAGTGACCGAGGCAGCCAGGTCGGCCGGCTCCATGCCGGTGGCCAGGAGCAGGCGTGCGGTGCCCTGCATGGTCTGGCCGGCCAGCACCAGCGCCTGGTCGCGCGACAGGCCTTCCTGCACGGCGCCATCGACGAGGCGATCCAGCACCCAGGCAAAGAACGCGGGGCCGGAGCCGCTCAGGGCCGTGACGGCGTCGAACTGAGATTCGGGCAGTTCCAGCGCCAGCCCGCAGCACCCCAGCAGCTCGCTGGCGGCGGCCGCGTCCTCCTCCGTGGCGCGCGCCCCGCGGGTGTAGACGTTCATGCCTTCGCCCGCCAGGCAGGCGATATTGGGCATGACGCGCACCACGCGGCCCTGCGGCAGGAGCGACTCCAGCCAGGCAGTCTGTTTGCCGGCGGCAATCGACAGGATGAGGTGATCCGGCGTCACCAGCGGCGCAATTTCTCGCAACACGGCTTCGAGCTGCTGGGGCTTAACGGCCAGCACGCAGCACTCTGCCTGCTCGACAACCTCAGCGTTTTGCCGTGTGACCTGGATCTTGTATTGCTGGCGGAGCGCCGCCAGACGTTCCTCGCTGACATCGCTGGCCAAGATCTGGCCCGGCTGCGCGAACTGTTGCCTGATCAGGCCGGCCATGATGGCTTCCGCCATCTTGCCGGCGCCCACGAATCCGATCGACATCACGTGATCTCCTTGGTTGCTACCGAAGTTACGACACGGCGGTGTTCCCGGCGTCGGTGGCCGGCCTAGTGCCGGAACCACGTGATCGCCCGCACCACCCAGCCGACCAACGCCTGATAAGGCGCGAGGATGTGCTTGCCGAACGGCATGACGCCGAAACTGGCCAGCGCGACCAGCGTTGTGTACAGCACGGCGAGGAAGAGCACAAACCCGAAAATACTACCGCGTGGCTTGTCCGGGGGGCGGCGCGGCGATATCGGGTTGACCAGTTCGTGGCTGGGCTGCCACGTGGCCGGCAGCTTATCGTTGACTTCGCCCGATTCATAGGCGGCGAGCGCATCCATGACCCCGCCGAGGCTGCGGTTCGCCGCGATGTGCCCATGCGTTCGGTGCACGGTCTCGATGACCTCGGGGGCCGCATTTGACGGGCAGGCGGTGTGAATGTCCGGGTGCATTTCCATCATGCTGATGTCGTTGTGCCCGTCGCCCACGACGAGGATATGGGCCGGGCTGACGCCCAAGTGCCGGGCCAGTTCCATGACGGCCAGGCCCTTGGTGAAAGGCACCTTGCGTACATCGACTTCGCGCAGGTGATGGAAGACTTGAAGGTTTTTGTAGGGCTGTGCCTCCTGCCTCAGGATTTCGGCCCCGAAATTGGCGGACCCATCGTCATCGAACTTGAAACGGATGCCGCCGCGGCTTCGGGAAGCCACGCGGGCAAACGGGTTACGCGACAGCACGGCGCGGCGGATTCTCGGGATGGCGCGGGAGACGCGCCATTCGTCCTGCCATTGCAGCATCAGGACCTGGATGTTCCACATCCAGTGAGGTTTATAGCCGATGGCGGCCTTTTCGTAGATATAGGCGTGGCGGGCGATGACGTAGTCGGGGACGATGCCGAACGCCCGCATCGGCAGGAAGACCCGGTTGAACCCCCTGAGGCTGCGGCCGGTGCAGACAACCCAGTACGCGTCCTGTCGCTTCTGGAGATCCTCGAGTCGCAGGCGGAAGGCGCGGTATTGCTCGAACTCGGGCCGGTGCCCCAGGAGCGTGCCATCCGCATCCGTCACGAACATGCGGATGCGCTGGAGGATGTTCTCCGTCGTGCTCATCGCCGTTGAATCACCCGTTTCCCCCTCCCGGAGGCCCCGGCGCCGGCCGCGCGGCCGGGTGGCGACGGCACGCACCCGAGCCGGACCCGGGCAGGACTTACTTCTTCGCCGCCGATTCCTTGATGAGGGCCAGCCCGATAACCTCGCGTTGGATCTGGTTGGTGCCCTCGTAGATCTGGGTAATCTTGGCGTCGCGCATCATTTTCTCGACGGGATACTCCTTCATGTACCCGTATCCGCCCAGAATCTGAACGGCATCCGTCGTGACCTTCATCGCGGTATCGGAGGCGAAGAGCTTGCTCATCGCCGAGATCTTGCTGATGTCCTTGGCTCCGCTGTCGATGTAACGCGCGGCCGAGTAGACCAGGGCCCGGGCGGCCTCGACCTGCGTGGCCATGTCGGCCAGCATGAACTGGACGCCTTGGAACGAACAGATCGGCTTGCCGAACTGGCGGCGCTGGCGGCTGTACAGGACGGCCTCGTCCAGCGCGCCGGCCGCGATGCCCAGCGCCTGGGCGGCCACGCCCGGCCGCGAACTGTCGAGCGTCTTCATCGCGACGATGAAGCCCATGCCTTCCTTGCCCAGCAGGTTTTCCTTGGGAATGCGGCAGTCCTGGAATACGAGTTCGCGCGTCGCCGACGCGCGGATTCCCATTTTGTTCTCTTTCTTCCCGAACGTGAAACCCGGCGTGCCTTTCTCGACGATGAAGGTCGAGGCGCCGCGGGGCCCCTTGGCCTTGTTGGTGATGGCCACCACGCAGTAGATCTCGGCTTCGCCGCCGTTGGTGATCCATTGCTTGGTGCCATTGAGAACGTAGTGATCGCCGTCCAGCACGGCCGTGGTGCGGACACCGCCGGCGTCACTGCCCGCGTTGGCCTCGGTCAACCCGAAAGCCGCCAGGGACTTCCCTGAAGCGATGCGGGGCAGGTACTTCTTCTTCTGGGCATCCGAGCCGAACAGGATGATCGGGAACGTGCCGAGCGCGGTGGCCGCCAGGGCAAGCGCGATGCCGCTGCAGACCTTGGACAATTCCTCAACCGCCACGACCAGGTCCATGATGCCGCCGCCCATACCCCCGAACTGCTCCTCGATGTAAACACCGCAGAGGTCGGCATCGGCGAACACCTTCACGATTTCGTGAGGGAACTCGTTGGCTTCGTCGAAATGCTCGCGAATGGGCTTGATCTTCTCCTCGGCCACCTGGCGGCAGAGGTCGCGAATCATGACTTGGGTTTCGGTCAGTCCGTAGTCCATGAACAGGTCTCCTAGATCGTGTCGTGTCTTTCGGCCAAATGTTTTCAGCGCGTAACTATACGAAAAGTGGCTGCCGAGCGGCAAGGAAAAGCTAAGGAGACTCGGGCCCGGGCTTGTCCGGAGGCGGGGGCGCCCCGTCTCGCACCTTCCAGAGCACCTGTCGGGCGAGGCCCATCATGATCCTGACATCGTCGTCCGTGAGCGGGTTGCGGCCGAAAATGCGGCGGATGCCGAGCATCATGTGATCGGCTTTTTGCTCATTCATGAAGCCGATCTCGAGTAGCATCTCGCGCCACATCGTGAACATGTGCTCGCGGGTGGCGCCGGCGCATTCCGGGCTCAGTTCCTCGGGCGGCACGAACGTACCCTCGGCCACGAACAGCTCGTAACAGCACACCATGACCGCCTGGGCCAGGTTGAGAGACGGATAATCCGGCGACGAAGGCACCTGGATCAGGTTCGTACAGAGCGCGAGTTCTTCGTTCGTCAGCCCCGAGTTCTCCCGGCCGAAGACCAGTGCGACCTTGCCGGTTCGGGCCGCTTCCAGGATCCGCGGCGTCCATTCGCGGGGCGTGCGTACGTGGGCGCGATACAGGCCGGCCCTCACCGTGGTGCCCATCGCCAGCCCGCAGTCCGCCAGCGCCTCGCCCAGTGTGCCCACGACCCGGCGGCGTTCGAGGATATCCTTGGCCGCCACCGCCATCATGCGCGCTTCGTCCATGTCCAGGTTCGCGGGCGCCACCAGCACCAAGTCCGACAGGCCCATGTTGGCCATGGCCCGGCAGATCGATCCCACGTTGCCGCCGTAAAGCGGGTTGACGAGGACAATGCGGATGTTGGACAGCGACATGGGTTAGTCCGGGACGTTGACTTGCATGTGTGAAGTGATGTTTATATCATTCTGCGAAACAAGACTGCAACCGGAGATGGGAATCGGAGCGAAGTATGGACGAACTCCTCAAGCTGCTGCGCGCGAATGCGCTGGAATCGCCAAAGAACCTGGCGCGGATGCTGAATTCGACGGAGGGCGCCGTCAAGGCCAAGATCGCCGAATACGAGCGGACCGGTGTCATCCGGGGCTACCAGGCCGTCGTGAATACCGACCGGCTCGACGTAGACCTGGTGCGGGCCGTGATCGAGATCAAGGTCACGCCCGAACGCGAAGGCGGATTCAACCGCCTGGCGGAGCGCGTAAGCAAGTTCGCCGAGGTGGAGTCGGTCTGGCTGATGTCCGGCACCTACGACCTGCTGGCCGTGGTCACGGGTCGTAATTTGAAGGAAGTGGCTTTCTTTGTGAGCGAGAAGCTCGCGACGATAAACGGTATTCTGTCGACGGCCACGCATTTCATGCTCAAGACTTACAAGAGCAACGGAGTCCTGATGGTGGAGGAGCAGCCCGATGAACGGCTCAAAGTCTCGCCCTGAGCCCGCCAAAGGGTCTCGCCCGAGAGCCTCCAAGGGGCCTCGCCCTGAGCCCGCTGAAGGGTCGCGGCCCAGGCTCTCGACGGCGCCCCGGCGCAGTTTCGTCGCATCGTACCTGAACGACATCCCGCGTTCGGGCATCCGCGACTTCTTCGATATTGTCAGCGCCCGTAAAGACGTCATCAGCCTGGGAATCGGCGAGCCCGACTTCGTGACGCCGTGGCGCATCCGGGAGGCCTCGATCACGGCCCTGGACCGAGGGGCGACGACGTACACGTCCAATCGCGGCCTGATCGAGTTGCGACGGCAGATTGCGCGCTACTTGGGGCAGGCGTTCGATGTGGCCTACGACCCCGAGAACGAGATCCTGATTACGGTGGGCGTGAGCGAGGCGTTGGACCTGGCCATGCGCGCGATCCTTGAGCCGGGCGACGAGGTCATGTACCACGAGCCCTGCTTCGTGTCTTACAACCCGGAGATCCGGTTCGCGCACGGTGTGCCCGTGCCGGTCGTGACGCGGCGCGAAAACGGGTTTCGGCTGACGCGCCCAATGTTGGAGGAGAAGGTCTCGCCCCGCACCAAGGCGCTGCTGTTGAGCTTTCCGACCAACCCGACGGGGGCCACCTTGACGCGCGAGGATGTTGAAGGCATCGCGGCCTTCGCCCAAGCGCACGATATCCTCGTAATCACCGACGAGATCTATTCGGAGCTTACCTATGAGGGCGAGCGGGTGAGCATTGCCTCGCTCCCCGGCATGAAAGAACGCACGATCTTCCTGCACGGCTTTTCGAAAAGCTGGGCCATGACCGGGTTCCGGCTCGGCTACGCTTGCGCGCCGGTGGAGCTCAGCGAAGCCATGATGAAGATCCACCAGTACATCATGATGTGCGCCCCGATCCTCAGCCAGAAGGCGGCGATCGAGGCATTGAAGAGCAACGTCGACACGGACGAAATGCGCGCGTCGTACGAGCACCGGCGCAACTTCATCTGCGCGGGGCTGAATGAGGCCGGCATCCCGTGCCACGTACCCAAGGGAGCGTTCTATGTCTTTCCCTACGTCGGGGACTACGGGCTGACGTCGAAGGACTTTGCCCTGCGCCTGCTCGATGAAGAGAACGTGGCCTGTGTGCCCGGCAGCGCGTTTGGCGCCAGCGGCGAAGGGTTCCTGCGGTGCTCGTACTCGACCGACTTGGAAGCCATCAAGGAAGCCGTGACTCGCATGGCGCGGTTTGTCGCGCGCCTGCGGAAGGGATAGATCAGGCGATCGTCTTCTTCGTCAGCTTGCAGAGCGCTTTCCAGAGCTTCTCGGGCTCTTCTTCCGCCAGCAGCAACTTGCGCGCCTCGGCGTCGCTGAACGTTTCCGCCAGCCCGGCCAGCAGCTTCAGGTAGAATACGCTGGCGGCCGTCGGGATAACGATGAAGAAGATGATGCGCGTGAGCGTCTTGTCGCGCCCGTCAAACTTGATTCCCTTGGCACTGATGCCCAGCCCGAGCGTGAGACCGCCGCCCTCGACGCCGCGGACGTGCGGGAACGCCAGGCCGTGATCGAGCGCGGTACTGGCCATGGCTTCGCGCTGCAGGGCCGCGTTGACGAGCTTTTCCGCGTCGTCGATGAACCCGGCTACCTGCATCTGGAGCGCCATCTCGCGTATAGCGTCGTCACGCGTCGCGGCCTTGAGGCGGGAGTTCATGAGCTGGGGCGACGAGAACCGCGCGATTCCGGCCTTGCGCGGTTCGGTGCGCGTGGGCGACCGGGAGATGTTGCGCGGCGGGCCCTCCTGGTAGTACAGGATGCGCGTACAGATCGGGCAGACCTGCAGGTCGTTCGAAACACGCACTTGCTGGATGTGGCTGGTGGGCAGCTTCATGCCGCAGCCCGTGCATGTGCCGTTGGACATCGGCACGATAATTAGCGTATCGCGCTTCTGCATCCGGCTGACGAGGACCTGGATGTCCGCGGGAAGCTGGGTCGTGAGGCTGGTTATGGAGGCGTCGAGTTCGTCGAGGCGGTGTTCCTGCTTGTGGGCGCGCTGTTCGGCGCGGATGAGTGTGAGTTCCTGAAGCTGAATCAGATGATTAATCGTAGGGTGCATGCGCTGCGAGTCCTCTTCCTCTCTAGTGCGGACAAATGCTGGCATTCTCCGCCGTTTGAAATCGAAAGTCAACCCGGCCGCCGCAATCGAAAGGCTCCGAACGAAGACTGGTAGGAGCGCAGGGACTCGAACCCTGGACCCGCTGATTAAGAGTCAGCTGCTCTAACCAACTGAGCTACGCTCCCGCGTCAAAAAAATGGAGCGAGCGAAGGGGTTCGAACCCTCGACAACCACCTTGGCAAGGTGGAGCTCTACCAACTGAGCTACGCTCGCTTGAAAAATCGGGGGAAACTGTAACACGCGCTCTTTCCGATTCAATACTTTTTTTCGAAACGTGCCGCCCGTATAGTGGCCCGCAGTTCCCGTTCTGTGTCCATGAACGACCGTTTCCAGCTTCCAATCTATGCCATCCGCGACTCCCTGGTCCGTGTGGCTCAGGCCGGCGGTCAGCGTCTCGTGCTGCGCGCCCCCACTGGGTCGGGGAAGTCCACCCAGGTACCGCAGATGCTGCTGGATGCCGGGATTGTCCCCGATGGACGCCGCCTCGCGCTTCTCGAACCCCGCCGTCTCGCCGCCCGCCTTCTGGCCGCCCGCGTGGCTCAGGAACGCCAGACCCCGCTCGGCGAGGAGGTCGGTTACCAGATCCGTTTCGAAGACCGCACCCGGCCGGACACGCGCATCGTCTATGTGACCGAAGGGCTGCTGCTGCGGCAGATGCTGTCGGACCCCGAACTGCGCCGCGTGGGCGTCCTGGTGTTCGACGAGTTCCACGAGCGGCACCTGTTCGGTGACGTGACCCTGGCCATGGCGCTCCAACTCCAGCGCACGACCCGCCCCGATCTGACGATTATTGTCATGTCGGCCACCCTGGACAGCCAGGCGCTGGAGACCTACCTGCGTCCCTGCACGGTGCTCGAAACCGAGGGACGGCTGTATCCCGTGCGCACCGAGTACCTGGCGCGCTCCCCCGATCCGCTCCGGACGCCGCCATGGGAAACGGCCGCCGACGCCACGGCGCGATTGGTGCGCGACGAGCCGGATGGCGACGTGCTCGTGTTCATGCCGGGGGCCTACGAAATTCATCGCACGATCCAGGCCCTGAACGCCCGGCCCGAGATCCGCGGTTGTACGATCCTGCCCTTGCACGGCGAGCTTCCGCCGCGCGACCAGGACGCCGCGGTGGCGCCGACGGACCGGCGCAAGATCATCGTGGCTACCAACGTCGCCGAGACGTCGCTGACCATCGAAGGGGTGCGGTTGGTCGTCGATGCCGGGCTCGCGCGCGTGGCGCGGTTCGACCCGTATCGCGGGATCGATACGCTGCTGATCGAGCGGATCAGCAAGGCGTCCGCGGAGCAGCGCGCCGGACGGGCCGGCCGTACCGCGCCCGGCGTCTGCGTCCGGCTCTGGACCGAGCGCGAGCAAGCCGAAAAGGCCGCCCGCGACGTGCCCGAGATTCGCCGCGTCGACCTGGCCGAGACGGCGTTGATGCTTAAGGCCGCGGGTCACGTCGATGTCGCCGCTTTCCCGTGGTTCGATGCCCCGGATCCGAAATCGCTCCACCGGGCCCTGACGTTGCTGCAGGACCTGGGTGCGGTCGACGAACGTACAGGCGCCATCACGGATCTCGGCCGGCGCATGCTGGCCTTCCCCGTCCATCCCCGTTATTCCCGCATGA
Organism: uncultured bacterium; assembly: GCA_903895695.1. Lineage (GTDB taxonomy): Bacteria > Verrucomicrobiota > Kiritimatiellia > CAIKKV01 > CAITUY01 > CAITUY01. The sequence goes on along the minus strand of CAITUY010000110.1, from coordinate 11,581 downwards.
TGCTGGCTGCCGAAACGTACGGGTGCGTACGCACGGCGGCGCTGATCGCGGCCCTGACGCAGGACCGCAGCCTGCTCGTGCGGCGGCCCGGCACCGATGCCGAGGAGCACCGCGAGCGTGCGCTTGGCGAGGAACGGACCTCGGACCTCTTCCTGCTCATGCGCGCGTGGCTGGAGGCAGAGGCCCGGGACTATGACCTCGACCATTGCCGGAGCCTGGGTATTCATGCGGTGGCGGCCCGGCAGGTTGGCCGCACGTTTGACGCATTCGTTCGGATCGCCGCCGGCCAGGGGCTGGCCTTGGAGGATGCGCCCCGTTTCGATGACGGGGTGCGCCGTTGCCTGTTAGCCGGCTTTGCCGACCAGGTCGGCAGGCGGCTCGATGGCGGGACCTTACGGTGTGACCTCGTGCATGGCCGCCGCGGCGTGATCGAGCGCGCGAGCGTGGTGCGCGCCAGCCAACTGGTCGTGGCGGCCGACGTGCGCGAGGTGGAGTCGGGCGGTGGGCGCGACCTCGACGTCCTGCTGTCGAACGTCACTGCCATCGAGCCGACCTGGCTGGAGGAACTTTTCCCGGGCGCCATGGTCGAGGAACCCCGGGTCCGGCTCGACCCGGACACGAAACGGGTCACCGCGGACACGGTGCGGCGCTACCACGACCTGGTGCTCGAAACGAAGCGGGGCGGCACGCCGGGCGAGGCCGAGGCGGCGCGGATCCTGGCCGACGAGGTCATCGCGGGCCGGTGCGCGCTGAAGCACTGGGACCATGCCGTGGACCAGTGGATCGCCCGGGTCAACGGCCTGGCGCGCTGGTGCCCGGAACTTGGCGTGCCCCCGATCGGGGACGACGACCGGCACCTTATGATCGGGCAGATCTGCGTGGGCGCCACCAGTGTCAAGGACGTCAAGGATCGGCCGGTATTACCCGTGGTGAAGTCGTGGCTGGATCACCGCCAGCAGGCGTTGGTCGCGAAGCACACGCCGGAGCGGTTGGATTTGCCCAACGGCCGGCAGGCAAAGGTCGTGTACGCGGAGAGCGCCCCGCCCACGATTGCGGTTCGAATCCAGGATCTCTACGGCGTCGAGCGCAGCCTGTCGATTGCCATGGGGCGTCAGCCCGTGACCATCCAAGTGCTGGCGCCGAACTTCCGGCCCGTGCAGGTGACATCCGACTTGGAGACGTTCTGGCGTGAAGGCTACCCGCGTGTGAAGCGCGAACTGCAGCGCAAGTACCCCAAGCATCAGTGGCGGTAGGGCGCCTGCCCGCTGACCACAAATCGCATTGAAACCGTACCCCCGCGAGCCTAGGATGTCGGTCCAAAGGAGATTCATCATGAAACGGTATGCAGTGGCGATAGCGGCAGTGTTGGCGTTCGGTTATGTCGTGGTGGCGGGGGCGGCGCCTGCCGTCAAGACCTACCAGGTCACGGGGCCGGTGCTGGAAGTCACGGATTCCAAGATCGTGGTCGAGAAGGGCAAGGAGAAGTGGGAAATCGCTCGCACGCCCGATACGAAGGTGACCGGCGACCTGAAAGTCGGTGAAAAAGTCACCATCGAGTACAGCATGACCGCCACGACCGTTGAGGTGAAGGCGGCCAAGGCTGATGCGACCAAGGCGCCAGCCAAGGAAAAAACCGACAAGAAGTAAGGCCGGTAAGAAGTGTTCAGTGTTCGGTGTTCAGGAAGAGCACAACGGACCTGAACCGGTACCAGTCTTTGCCGTTGCCGCAAAGGGGCGCGGACTGCTCAAAGAACGATTCTTCTTTGTGCTTGTTGTGCCTTTTTGCGGTCTTTTTCTTTGTCCCCGAACACTGAAACCTGAACACTTTTCTGTCTCCCCCGATGCCTATCCATCCCGCCATTGAAGTCTGCGGCGTCACCAAGCGTTTCGGCGCGGTCACGGCACTGGACGATGTGTCGTTCAGCGTCGAGCCCGGCGAGCTTTTCTTTCTGCTCGGGCCGTCGGGCTGCGGCAAGACCACGTTGCTGCGGATCCTGGCCGGACTGGAGACGCCGGACGCGGGTACGATCCGGTTCAAGGGGCAGGATGTGGCCGAATTGCCGCCGCACGAGCGCGGCGCGCCCATGGTGTTCCAGAACTACGCGCTCTGGCCGCACCTGAATGTGCGCGACAACGTGGCCTTCGGCCTGGTCGAGCGCAAGGTACCGAAGACCGAGATCGGTTCGCGTGTGGCCGATGCGCTGGACCGCGTGGGCCTCAAGGGATACGGGACGCGCCTGCCCGGCCAACTATCCGGCGGTCAGCAGCAGCGTGTGGTCCTGGCCCGCGCGTTAGTGCTCAATCCGCCCGTGGTCCTACTCGACGAACCGCTTTCCAACCTCGACGCCAAACTGCGGGTGGAGATGCGCGCCGAGATTGAGGAGCTTCATACCCAGAGCCGGATTACGTTTATCTACGTGACGCACGACCAAGCCGATGCGCTGTCGCTTGCCACCCGCATGGCCGTGATGAATGCTGGCCAGGTGAGCGCCATCGGAACGCCGCTGGACCTCTACCTGCGCCCACCGAATGCGTTTTGCGCGGACTTTCTAGGCGAGGCGAACATCGTGGAGGGAGCAGCTCGGTGGGTGGAAGGTGGACGGTGGAAGGTGGACACGGCAGTGGGGGTGTGGACGGTGACCACTCCAGTCGAGCCCGGCCCAGCGGCTCGTTGTCTCGTCCGTCCCGAGAACCTCCAGCCGATGGCCGGGCCGGCTGATGGCTTCAACGCGTTCGAAGCCACGATCACAGGGATCCGCATGAATGGACCGACAGTTACGGTGGCGCTGGAGTCCGGCGGGTTGGCGCTGCGGGCCACGCTGTTGACCCAGCAAGGGGCGGCCCTTCATAAGGGACAGCGGGGCCTGTGGGGCGTGGCGACCGCGAACACGGTGGTGTTGCCCCAGTAGCCTGCCATGCGCCGCCTGCGTCTCACGACCTGGTTCCCGATTTTGGCGGTCGTCGCCTTTCTCGGCGTCTTCCTGATGTGGCCGCTGGCCCATGTGTTCACGCGGGCCTGTTGGGACAAGACCGGGTTTACGCTGGGCTACTTGCGCAACCTGTTCACGAACCCCGTCCAGATTGAAGCGGTCGGGATGAGCTTCCTGATCGCGGCCTGCGTGACCGTCACGTGTACGGCCATCGCTATGCCCCTGGCGTGGCTTTTTGCCCGCAGGACTTTTCCGGGCAAGGTCCTATGGTCGGGGCTGCTCCTCGTGCCCATGATCCTGCCGCCGTTTGTCAGCGCGGTCGGCATGAAGATCCTGTTTTCCCGCGCCGGCGCCCTGAGCACGCTGATGATGAACCTCGGGCTGGCGAACGGACCGGTGGACTGGCTGGGCCGCTTTCCGCTGGCCGGCATCGTGTTGCTCGAGAGCCTGCACCTGTTCCCAATTCTTTACCTCAACCTCGTGGCGGCGTTGGGCAACATTGACCCGTCGTTGGAGGAGGCGGCCCTCAATTTGGGCGCCTCGCCGGTGCGGGTGTTCCGGCGGGTTACGCTGCCGCTGGCCTTGCCAGGCCTGTTTGCCGGCATGGTATTGATCTTTGTGTGGTCCTTCACCGAACTCGGAACACCCCTGGTGTTCGGCCTGCGGCGCGTGTTGCCGGTCATGATCTACGATAGCGTTTCCGAGATCGGCACCAACCCGGCCGGGTACGCCCAGGTGGCGTTCGTGCTGATCATCTCGGCGCTCGGGTTCTGGATCAGCAAGCGGCTCATCGCGCGTGACCGGTCGGTGGCCACGCTGGGCCGGCTCAGCGTGGGGCGTAAGGAGGTCCCGCTGACGCGCGCGGGCACATGGCTCGCCACGGGTTTCCTGCTGGCGGTGCTGGGGCTGGCCGTGTTGCCGCATCTGAGCGTCATCCTGCTGTCGATCAGTCGTCGCTGGTTCCTCACAGTGCTGCCGCAGGGGTGGACCTTGGAGTTCTTCGGGCGGGCGCTGAACTCCGACTTGACGCGCGAGGCGGTGGTGAACAGCCTCGGTCTGTCGCTCGGCGCCACGGTACTCGATCTGGTCCTGGGGTTCGGGATCGCCTGGCTGTGCGTGCGCAAGCGGGTTATCGGAGGCGACTGGCTCGATGCGCTTTCCATGCTGCCGCTCGCCGTGCCCGGGCTGGTCATCGCGTTCGGCTACATGGGCTGCTTCTCCGGCGCGTTCCCGAATACGTTGCTCGACCCGCGTTTCAACCCGATGATCCTGTTGGCGGTCAGTTACTCAATTCGCCGGCTGCCCTACATGGTGCGGGCCGCCCACGCCGGCCTGGAACAGGTGAGCACGACCTACGAGGAAGCCGCGGCCAACTTGGGCGCCTCGCCGTTGCGCGTGGTGTGGCGCGTGACGCTGCCGCTGATCAGCGCCAACCTGCTGGCGGGCGCGATCCTGTGCTTCTCGTTTTCCATGCTGGAAGTTTCCGACAGCCTGATCCTGGCGCAGTCGGAGCGGTTCTATCCCATCACCAAGGCCATCTACGCGCTGATCGACAGCCTCGAGAACGGCGTCAACATCGCCTCGGCCCTGGGCGTCTGGGCCATGCTGCTGCTCGGCGCCGGCCTGCTCTGGGCCACGGCCCTGCTGGGCAAGCGCATCGGCCAAATGTTCAGGGCGGGATGAGGGCAATGGTTGACGATGGGTTGTTGATGGGAAGAGTGAAGCGCAGGTAGGGCATGGGCCTCCGGCCCTGCCGGGCGCCCGGTGCGAGGTGGCAGGTTCGCTTACTTTCGTTTCCGAGTACAACAAGGCGCGCGCGTTTCCCGCACCATGCCGCCTGGTGGTTGCGCCTTAAGGAATGCATCCAACGAAATGGCAAGTCCCGGGCACTTCCTCTGCACCGCACCGTCCTCCGTCACGCACTTTACATCATACTGCCGTGCCAAGGACACGTACTGTGCGTCGTAGACGGTGAGTCCCCATGACAGGGCATCGCGCAAGACAAGATCGGGAGGCGGCACGATTTCGTTAGGCGAGAAGATTTCCAGCGCCTGGTCGAGCAAGAGCAACGCATCCTCCAGCGGCATTCCCATAAAGCGGACATACTTCCTTAGGATGCTCTGGAGTTCGACAGACCAGAATGCCGGAACCAACCACTCCGGGTCCATGAGCCGCAGAGTATGCGCTTCCGCCGTGCGCTCTCCCTGAATCAGATAGAGCGCCAGCACGTTGGCATCTACCACAATCACCGACGGCCCTCGTTCTTGGCCTTATTAATGAAGTCGTTCGTCAGGGGAAAGGCTCCGCGATATGGCGTAAACTCGCCAATGGGACGAACCCGATGCAAGGCCTGCTCCAGAATGACGATAGCCTGCTGCGTCATCGAGCGATGGTGTTGTATGGCGTCGTCTTTGAGCCGGCGGTGTAGAACGGCCGGCAAATCCTTTATGACCAGAGCAGGCATAGGCACCTTTGCTTCCTATTTGCTAGCATAATACTAGCCAGCGACACCGATGTCAATCCGTCTTGCCGCCCGAAATCCTCGCCCAAGGCCGGCTATCGCCCCGCTAACGGAACCGGTGGCCCAATACGTGTGTTTAGGAAGACGGTGCTCAGGGTGGATGCGAATTGCCCAAGGAAATCGGGGCTTCAATGTTGGCCGGAGGCGTCCACAAAAACGTTCGTTTGATTGAACAGTTCGCCTTGGTTGCGTCCGGCTCAATTCGGCGTATGATGACCGTATGGTTTCGCTGAAAATGATCGTCCGACTGGGGCTACTCTGGGTATTCCTGGTGGTGGGGCCTGCCGTGATGCAAGCCCAGTATACCTGCACACCAATAGCGGCCAAATCACCATCGCTAAATATACGGGCCCCGGCGGTGCAGTGACCCTCACGAACACGATCGACGGCTATCCAGTCACCCGGATCGGGAACGGGGCGTTTTCCAACTGCTTCACCCTGTCCAGCATCGCGACACCCAACTGCCTCACGAACGTCGGTACCTTTGCGTTCTCCCGGTGCACAAACCTGATGGAGGTTTATTTTCAAGGCAACGTCACGAACCTCGGGAATGGCGCATTCTCCAACTGCACGAGCCTGACGACGGTCTATTTCCAGGGCAATAGACCCACGCTTGGCACGAATGTGTTTTCCGGCGACAATAATGCGAACGTCTATTACTTGCCGGGAACCACGAACTGGACGAATCCTTGGGGCGGTGTGCCAACCGTCCTCTGGAACCCCCATACGCAGAACGACGCCACCTTCGGCGTGCGGACGAACCGCTTCGGGTTCACGATCACGGGCAGCACCAACTTGGTCATCGTGACGGAAGCCTGCACCAACCTCGCCAATTCGGTCTGGTCAACGCTGGGAACCAACACGCTGACGGGCGGCTCGTCCTATTTCAGCGATCCTTGGTGGACGAGCTACCCATACAGGTTCTATCGCTTCCGTTCACCGTGATGCGGTGGGCCGGCATCGCACGGCACCGAGGGCCACGTTGTCTGTGACAGTGGGCATCTGTTCAATCAAACGACTGTTTCTCTGAACACTTTGGGTTTACCTTGAAGACCCCCGTCTTCATTGGGAGTTGCAGTCAAGAACCACCCTCTTTCTGAACACCTGTCTGGCCCTGTTGTCGCCCGCCCGTGGCCGGAATAAAGAGTGGTGGAAAATCGTCTGAACGGCCGGTAATCTATGGGCACTCACGACAAACAGCGCCCATGATCGCAGCCACATCCATACGACGACAACTTGCATTGCCATTGGTGGTGCCTGTCGCGTTGTCACTCCCTCATGAAAGCGCGGAGTCGCGCGGGGCTGTGTTCACGCGCCGGGAGGTCGTCGACTTCATCTTGGACCTTGCGGGTTACACGGTTGATCACCCCCTGCAACGTTGCCGACTGCTGGAGCCGTCATTCGGCGACGGGGAGTTCCTGGTGGCGGCCGTGGACCGATTGCTCCAGTCATACGCCAAGTCGGCTCGCGAGGACGCTCGCCCTCCAGAAGTCCGACAAAGCCCCGATTCCATGGGAGAGCGAGCGTCCTCGCGAGCCGTGAATCTGGCTCCGAGGGCAGAAGAAAGCATGGTCGATGATCTGCGGCCGGCTATCCGGGGCGTGGAGGTTCATCCGGACAGTCAGAAACGCACTCGCGCATCGCTCATGACTGTGCTTCATAGGCACAAAGTGCCATCCGCCGTTGCTCACACCCTTCTCGATGCCTGGCTGGCGGAAGGCGATTTCCTGCTGATGGACCTGCCGCAGGCCTTTACCCATGTCGTCGGCAACCCGCCTTATGTCCGACAGGAGTTGATACCGGCGGGGTTGCTGGCTGAGTACCGTGCCCGATATCTGACACTCTACGACCGCGCTGACTTGTATGTGCCGTTTATCGAGGCGTCCCTGCTCGCGCTGGCGCCGGGCGGTACGCTCGGGTTCATCTGTTCCGACCGGTGGATGAAGAACAAGTACGGCGGGCCATTGCGCGGGATGGTGGCCGCCGGGTACCATCTTGCCGCCTATGTCGACATGGTCGATACGCCGGCGTTCAGTTCCGATGTCATTGCCTACCCTGCCATCACGATCATCAGGCGGGAGAAGCCGGGCGCGACACGTATTGCACGCCGACCGGACATCCATCCCGACGCACTTGCCAAACTGGCGAGTGCCATGCGTGCCCGAACGATCCCTGAAGGCAGCGGTGTCGGAGAAGTGGCAGGAATCGCCTCAAATCAGGAGCCGTGGATACTCCAGTCGTTCGACCAGTTAGCCGTGGTGAGGCGGCTGGAGGCGGAGTTCCCCACGCTGGAAACCGCGGGCTGCAAGGTCGGGATAGGCGTGGCCACGGGTGCGGATGACGTGTTTATCGGCGTCTTCAAGGAGATGGATGTCGAACCGGACCGCAAGTTGCCCCTGGTGGAGACGGGCGATATCAAACTTGGCGCCGTTCATTGGCGGGGACGGGGGGTCATCAATCCGTTCAATGACGCGGGAGGACTGGTCGATCTGGCCGATTTTCCCAAACTGAAGCACTACCTGGATCGGCATGCCGAGGTGATCCGGAAGCGCCATTGTGCCAAAGACAACCCGCACGGCTGGTATCGGACCATCGATCGCATCACGCCGGCGCTCAGGCGCGAGCCAAAGCTACTGATTCCGGATATCAAGGGCGAAGCCCATGTCGTGTACGAGAACGGCAGACTCTACCCGCACCACAACCTTTACTACATCACGTCCAAGACATGGGATCTGAAGGCGCTGCAGACGGTGCTGCGATCGGGCATCGCCAAGTTGTTTGTGTCGATTTACTCCACCCAGATGCGAGGCGGTTATCTCCGGTTTCAGGCCCAGTATCTGCGGCGCATCCGGCTCCCGCGCTGGAACGACGTTCCGGACACGATCCGTCAGGCACTCATTGCGGCCGCGGATGCCGAAGATAGAAGCGCCGGGACGGACGCTGTGTTCGAGTTGTACCGCCTGACCCGCAAGGAACGGGCGGATATGGGCAACCATCATGCAGGGCAGTAGCAAAGGCTTCCAGGTCACCGAGGCGACCTTGCGTGAAACGCAGGCCATCGCCGGCTTGGGGTCCTATGTTATCGATGTCGCCACCGGCCAGATCGAAATCACGGACGTGCTCGACACGATCTTTGGGGTCGATAGGGACTCGGAGCATTCCGTGGAACGGTGGCTGGATCTGGTCCATCCCGCCGACCGGGCCCTGGTCAGGGACCACTTCACCGTTGACGTGGTGGCGAAACGGCAGCAATTCGACAAAGAATACCGGATCATCCGGGAAGACGATGGGGCGGAGCGCTGGGTGCACGGGCGCGGCGAACTGGAATTCGACGAGCACCGCCGACCTCTCAGGCTCATCGGCACGGTTCAGGACATCACGGACCGCAAACGCGTGGAACAGGCGCTGCGCGAGAGTGAATCGCTGCTCCGGCGCATCATCGAGGAAAGCCCGATCTCGATGGCAATCGTATCGATGGATGGAATCATCGAGTATATCAACCGCCGGGCCATCGAAACGTTCGGGTACCTCCCCGAGGATATTCCAAACATGGATCGCTGGTGGGTGCAGGCTTATCCGGATGCGGCCTACCGTGCCGAGGTGGTCGCCCAGTGGATGGGGCTCGTCGGGAAGGCGATCGCCCAGAACCGGGAGATTGAACGGAGGGAGTATCGCACGACCTGCAAAGATGGTACCCGCAAGACGATGATCATTTTCGGCGTACCGGTGTCCGGCAAGGTCTTCGTCATGTTCGAGGACATCACGGAGCGCAAGCGTGAGGAGGATTTCCTGCGCCGCAGCACGGAAATGCTGGAAAGCCGCGTGGCGGAACGTACCCAGGAGCTGGAGAGGGCGAACGCAGCCCTGGATCGCAGTGTGGCGCAGCTCCGCAAACTTGCCATGGAACTGACGCAGACGGAAGAGCGTGAACGCAAGCGGCTGGCCACCGTGCTGCATGATCATGTCCAGCAATACCTGGTGGCTGCCACGCTGAGAATCAGCGGGCTGGATCGCGACGCGCCGGCAGAGATGCACGCCAGGGAGGTCCGGGAGACCATCAAACTGCTGGGCGAGGCCCTCGATGCGTCGCGTTCGCTCACCACCGACCTTTACCCGCCGGTACTGCGGGAGATGGGCCTTGTTGCGGGGCTGTGCTGGCTGGCGGACTGGATGAAGGACAAGCATAGCCTCATTGTGGAGGTGACCGGGAACGAGTCGCTGGAGATCCCTGAGTCGCTTCGTATCGTGCTCTTTCAAGCGGTGCGTGAACTGCTGTTCAATGTCGTGAAACACGCCGGCGTGCCCCGGGCAACGGTCCGGGTTGAGCCAATGGCTAACACGGAATCACTCCGGATTGTGGTCGCCGATCAAGGGGTGGGTTTTCCCGGGAATGACCCGGCCGTTTCAGGATCTCCGAGTGGCTTGGGACTGTTTCACATGCGTGAACGTTTGGCCTGTATTGGGGGCACGCTTGAGGTGGCGAGCACGCCCAGACAAGGGGCAACGATCGCTATCACAGTGCCGATGGTTCCGGCATGTGTTTGACTTGTATATAAGATGCTATATACCAACGCGTTGCGCCTTGTGTTCGTCCTGTCATTTCCCCCTTTAATTCCTTGCGTCGCGGCGGGTATTCCGGTAAGGTCCTTTTCCATAATCACCCCCCTAAGGTGAAGACTGTTCAGACCCTGAAGATGGGGGGTCCACGCGGGGGTGGGTGGGCGGTGCCTGGAGCCGCCGGGAGTGGTCTGACGGGTATGGCAGAGCAAGTTAAGAAAAGCGCAAATTACGACGCGACACACATCACGGTCCTGGAAGGCATCGAGGCGGTCCGCAAGCGGCCGGCCATGTATATTGGCGATACCTCGGTGCGCGGATTGCACCATCTGGTCTACGAGGTGGTGGATAACAGCATCGACGAGGCTCTGGCCGGGTACTGCACGAGCATTCAGGTGCGGGTCAACGCCGACGGCTCTGTCACTGTCAACGACAACGGGCGCGGCATACCGGTCGACATGCATCCGACGCAGCACAAGCCGGCCGTGGAAGTCGCGCTGACCGTGCTGCACGCCGGCGGCAAGTTCGACAACGACAGCTACAAGGTCTCCGGCGGCCTGCACGGCGTCGGCGTCTCGTGCGTGAACGCACTGAGCGAGTGGCTGGAGGTCGAGGTCCGGCGTGACGGCAACGTGTATCACCAGCGCTACGAGCGCGGCAAGACAGCCTCCAAGCTCGAAACCATCGGCAAGACGCGCGGCACCGGAACCAAGATCACATTCCTGCCTGACAATACGATCTTCAACACCAGTAAGTTCGAGTGGGATATCCTGGCCAATCGTCTGCGCGAACTGGCCTTCCTCAACGGCGGTATCGAAATCAACTTCGCCCAGGAAGAGCCGCTGCGCGAGGAACTGTTCAAGTTCAAGGGCGGCATCGTCGAGTTCGTGGAGCACCTGAACCTGAACAAGAGCGCCCTGCATCCCAAGGTAGTCGCCTTCGGCAAGGAAAAGGACGGCATGGTCGCCGAGATCGCGCTCCAGTACACGGACTCTTACTCGGAAACCGTGCTGTGCTTTGCCAACAACATCAATACGATCGAAGGCGGCACGCACCTGAGCGGGTTCCGGTCGGCCCTGACGCGCACGATCAACGCTTACGCCAAGGCGAACAAGCTGATCAAGGACGACAAGGAAACGCTCTCAGGCGACGACATCCGCGAGGGGCTGACGGCCGTGATCAGCGTGAAACTGCCGCGGCCGCAGTTCGAGGGCCAGACCAAGACCAAGCTGGGCAACAGCGAAGTCGAAGGCATCGTGGCGCAAATCGTCAATGAAGAGCTCGGGACCTATCTCGAAGAGCATCCGCCGGTTGCGCGCAAGATCGTGGACAAGGCTTTGCTGTCGGCCCGCGCCCGCGAGGCAGCCCGCAAGGCCCGCGACCTGACGCGCCGCAAGGGCGCCCTGGACTCGGCGGCCCTGCCCGGCAAGCTGGCCGACTGCTCCGAGCGCGACCCGGCCCTGTGCGAGCTTTATCTGGTCGAAGGTGACAGCGCCGGCGGTTCAGCCAAGCAGAGATCGGAAGAGCACACGTCTGAACTCCAGTCACATTACTCGATCTCGTATGCCGTCTT
>CAITUY010000109.1 GCA_903895695.1 uncultured bacterium | reverse complement strand
CTTTGCCAAGGCCGTTCCAAGACACCGGAGTAGTTGCCGCCGTGTGTCCGTGCCCGAAAGGCGATACCAATCGATGGCGAACCCCGCCCAATCTACGGAGGTCTCCGCAACCGCCTCCGCTCTGCGCATGCACCGCAGTGCCTCATTTCCGAGATGCCGTCCGAAAATCCAAAGGTGCTTGCTGTATTGCACGGCAATCTCGCCCCAGTCGTCCCTCGTCGTTGCCATCGTCTCGGCCATCTTCAGGCACAGCCGCACTTTCTCTTCCGCTTGGCTGGAGCCCGAATCCCGCCAGAATCGCGCCAAACGCAGAAGGTCAGGAACCGTCTTAAAGGTTTCCATCGCGGCCGCCAGTCGCGCCCGTCGCCAAGGCGAGAGGCGTTTGTCGCCTCGCAGTTGTCGCCAATGCTCGTAAATGCGTGTCATCGCACTCAACTTATCGAAGAGCCGTGGGAGTCGTTCCGTCAACAGGTTCTGCTAGGGTGTCAGAAGGGAAGCCCATCCTCACTGTCGCAAGTGATATCCGGTGAAGCGAGCGCGGCCCTTTTCCTTGCGTCTTGAGCGGCATTGGCTTCCTTGGTTGCGTCTTGAGCGGCATGGGCATCGGCAATAGCGCTGGCAAGTGTAGCGTCAGCCGCTTCGAAGGTGGCATGGGCGTCGGTACAGACAGCGCGATCGGCGGCGACACCGTTGTCGGTGGGGCAGGCAAAGGCGAAATCGATTTCGGCTGTGGCGACCTTGACGGCTTGGGCGGCGACGGAAAGCGCTGTTTCGGCGGCGGCGTAGGCGGCACGGACATCGGCAGCGGCGTCACTGCATCTGTGGTGGGCGGCATTGGTGGCGACGCACTCGGCGTTTAGGTTGGCTTGGGCGGCAAGCAGGGCGGTTTGGACGGCATCACAATTTTCATTTGCGATGATGTGGGTGGCGGCGACGAATCCGTTGGCGTATTCGAAGGCGGCACTGGCTCCTGTATAGTCGGCGCGGTAGTCGGCGCGGATGTTTGGATTTGTGATGTCGTCATTCGTTGTTAAGGCGGTCATTGGGTTGGCACAAGCGGATCGTAGGTCGGTACAGGCGGCGTGGTACTCGGCGTAGGCGGCACTGGTGGCGTCACAAGCGACAACTAGGGCGGCGGAACTAGCGGCTTCGGAGACGGCACGGTCTGCAACAACGGCCGGCGAGTTCGCGGTTTCGCCGGCAGTGCAGTACATACAGTCCTCACAGGCTGCGTCTCGGGTGGCACAGGAGACGCGGCGGGTACAGGCGACGGCGACGGCGGTTTCTGTGGAGGCGACCTTCACGGCCTGTGCGGCGGCAACGAGAGCGCATTCGGCGGTGGCGCAGGCAGTATCGGCGACAGAGTCTAGGGCGGCACTGGCGGCGGCGGCAACGACGGCGTAGGCGGCGCGGGCTGTTCGTTCGGCACGGGAGTTGGTCTCCGCGGCTTTGTAGGCGGTTCTGTAGGCGGCGTAAGAGACGGCGGCGGCGGCGCTGACGGTTACATTAAGGGCGGCAATGGTTGCGGCGTCACTGCCTGCACCGGTGGCGGTTTGGACGGCAGCACGGGCGGCGACCACGGCGGCGCGGGCAGTACTATAGTTGACATCGTATCTGGCGTCTTGGTCGTCATAAAAGCTGGCTTGGTGGGCGCGGTGGGCGGCTGGGGCATCACTGGCTGCACTTGCGGCAATGTGGGCTGCGGCGCGGGCGACACTTTCGGTGGCGCGGGCGGCGCGGGCCGCGCTTAGGGCGGTGCGGGCAGCGGAAATGGAAGTTTGGACGGCAGCATAGGTTTCTTCGGCAGCAGCGTGGGTGGCACTGGCGGCGCTGGTACGGCGATGAAGACGACGTTCCGCGTTCGTTGCTGCGGCGGGGGATCGGTTCAAGTACTCGTCTCTCGCGACTTGGTCGGCATATTCTGCGGCGTTGCCCGGGTCGTAACGATCGTCCAGTTCGGCGAGGGTTGCGGCGTAGGTTGGGTCGCTCGGGTCGTAGAAGTCGGCAACGGCCTCATAGGCTGCGTCGCGGGCCTCGGCGCGGGCCTCCGCTTTGGCGTCGGCGCATTCTGCGTCGGCGCACTTTGCGGCGGTAGCTTTGGCTTCGTTGACAACGTCACGGACGGCGTGGTCGACTTCTAGGGCGGCGAACGCGGCGTAAGCACTGGCTAAGGAAGCTCTTGGAGCGGCCAGGGCGGCGGTAAGGGCCGCTTGGGCGGCGGCATAAAGGGCATCGATTGGGACAGTGGTTGATCGGAGCGGAGTTGCTAGGGCGGCGGTAACGGCAGCTTGAGCGACATCATAGGGGGCATCGATTGGAACGGTCGTTGATCGGATGGTGGCGACAACGTTGTTGAGGGTTGGGCTGACGTTGTCATGGCAAGCGAGGAGTTCTTCTTCTGGTGTATTTTGCATTCGTTGCCCTTTCTGACCCGCCTGGTTGTCCATCCGGCCACGGGTCCCGGTCGCCACGATTCCAACCGCCTTCAGTCCATCGGCCTCGGCCAATCCCCTCTCCCCCTTCTGAGGGCACAGCCTCACCATACCTCGTAGCCGCTAATGGCGTAAATGGTGAAATGCACCATTGATTCCGTTCACGTCGAAGACTATCTTGCCCCACTAATAGCCGTTGGTGTTGAGGTGCCAAAACCGTGAAAGAATTTGAAAGCTACACGCCCTTGCCAGAAGCCGAAATCGCAAAACTCTGGGAAGACGGTATTATTGTGCTCGATACGAATGTCTTGCTTGATCTCTACCGCTACACAGAGAAGACACGAGGGGAATGCCTGGAGGTCATTCGTAAGGTCAGAGGCCAGTTGTGGATTCCACGCCAAGTCGCACTGGAGTTCTTCCGGAATCGGCCGTCGGTCATATCAGACCAGGTGACTTTGCTTGATCAAGCTCGCAAGATGGTTGCGGTGCTTCGTAAGCATGCGGATGATGAACTCAGGAGGCTGTTCACCTTTCGTACCCACCCAATTCTCGACCAAAAGGCGATAGAGAAGAGGCTCACCGATACGCTGGATCAGATTGACGAAGACATCAAGAAGCAGATGGAGTCACATCCCGATCACCTCAAAGCAGACGGTATTCTACCGCAAATCGAAGCAATCCTGTCTGGCAAGGTAGGAGCCGGTCTCTCCGCTCAGGACTTGAAGAAACTCTATGTCGATGGCAAAGAGCGATACGGCAATGATATTCCGCCGGGTTACTGTGACACAAAGGGTCCCAACAAGAAGGAAGGCAACCAAGTCTACGGCGATTTGGTGGTATGGACGGAAATACTCCAAAAGGCAGCGGGTGACAAGAAGGGGATCATCTTTGTAACGAATGACGGGAAAGATGACTGGTGGTGGAAAGTCCGTGGCAAGACTATCGGATGTCGCCCGGAATTGAGAGAGGAACTGCGCCAAACGGCAAACACCTCGCTCCAAATGTACTCGTCAGAGCTCTTCATCAGCTATGCGAAAGAACATCTGAATGCCAAGGTGGCGAAGAAGACGATTGATGAGGTCAAGAAGGTCTACGCAGTGGGTTTTCCGCTTCTCTATGGTGCCGAACAGATCGAACGGGTCACTGATAAGATTCTGGAGACCGATGCCAACTATCAGGCACTTGCTCGGCGCTTCGCACAAGAGTCAGACCTGTTTAAAGCGTTTATGGCACGGTCGGCCCAACAGCAGAAGTGGTACGACGACCTTGCTGGATTGAGTGACACCCGTGACGCAATGTTAGCCGCCCTCTCTGGCCTGCCAATGACATCACCTTTCACAGACGACCGCGGCAGAGCGTCATCATCCATTCCTCCGCAAGCCAGCACCGATGAAACAAACAAGCATGGGAACAGCAGCAGTAAGTGACTGATTAGGTTAGCCCCGACTGACGCCGATAGTGGCTTGGGCCAGAATCTCGTGAGGTCTCGGGTATTGCTCGGGCGGCAAGAGGCTGCTCGCGTAGGCAACTAGTCCCCGAAAGGTCGTGTTGTCTTATAGTATAGTTCGGTGACAGAAACAGAATGGAGGAGACAGACAGATGAAGTACAACAACACAGCGCTCACAGCCGCACGACTCTTGAACTCCACGGATGTCGCATACTGCGTTGAAGCCGCCAATGCCGCGCCAGATGGCCAGGTTCAGCGGCGCTGCCTCATCCGCGCCCAGTTTGCTTACGTAGAAGCATTCTTGTATGCTCTTCATTATCAGGCGGCAGCCGGTGACGCGGGGCAGTTGCTCAGCAGACAGTCGACCAAGGACAGCATTGAGACTGCACTCAACGGCATTGCGAAAGCGCTGTGCTCGACGTACCGAGTCAACAAGAAGGAGAAAGGCTGGTGCGCATTGCTTCAGGCATACCAGATAAGGGACCGGATAACCCACCCCAAGTCGCCATCAGAATTGGAAATCCGGCCAAATGACTTGAAGGTTGTCGACACGGGAGTCGAATGGCTGTTTGATGTGTGCACCCAAATCGAACAACAGAGAATGCCCCCAACCCCACGCTGAACGGTACGGCGTAGCCCCGGCTGCTGCACCACCACGGCATGCGGGTCCGCCCGGCAGGACACCCCTTCCTCGCCGCCGAATGATTGGTCAGTCAGCACACCAATCAGGAGGAACCGCCATGTGCGGCCCCAAGGGTCAAACCTAGAAACTAGAATCCACGGTTCAAATATCGCGAACACCTTGCGTCGTCAGGCATTCCAGAAACTGCCTTATGTCGCTGGCGAAACGCGACGCACCGGTTTCCCTCGGCGGCATTCCCGTGGTCCTTTTCAAACGCCAGGGTAGGCTCGGCGCTTTAACTCCTCCGCCAGTGCTAACCGTCTGGCCAGCGGCATGGAAATCGCCTGCCTTATGTCCCATTCATCAGCGTCGCGAAAGGACTTGGCGATATGGACGCATGGCTTGATCACGGTGGAATTCTATCCCAGCGGCACACGCCTAATCCATTCCAAACTCGCGACGGAGGAGGGGCACGCTCCAGTCACGGCGCCGCCAGAGCGGCGCCCTCCACTTCCTCCGCCGCTACTGACCTGCGTGTTTGAGGCCAGTGACGGCCACGGCGAGCGCCGCCAGGTCGCCGATCTTGCCGCCCAGCGAACTGGGCACTACCTTGCAGACTTTGAGCGGCCACTCCCAAGTGTACTTGGGCAGTTTGTCGCGAATGGGGCCCATGACGAAATCGCCGGTGTGGATGGCAATGGTGCCGAGCACGATGACGTCGGGGTTGAGGATCATGATCAGATTGCCGATACCCTGCGCAACGCGGTCCGTAAACATGTCCCACTCCGCCATCGCAAAGCGGTCGCCCTCGCGCGCCGCCTGCTCGAAGGCCCGCACGTCGATCTTGTCGATCCCGCCCGCCTTTTCAACCATCGTGGTCGTGACGTTGCCGTCGCGAATCTTGGCCTTGAGTTGCTCAGCCACGTTGCGGCCGCCCACATAGGCTTCCCAGCAGCCGCGCTGGCCGCATCCGCACAGGGGTCCGTTGGGGTCCAACGTGTGGTGCCCCACCTCGCCGCCCGTGTCGGTGGCGCCCTGGATCAGTTCGCCGTTGGCGATGATGCCGCCTCCCATGCCCGTGCTGAACGTCAGGTACACCAAGTTCTTCACCCCGCGATACTCGCCGAACAGCATCTCCGCCAGGGCGCAGGCATTGGCGTCGTTGTTGCAGAACACCGGGGCCTTGAACGACTTCTGCACCATGTCCACGATCGGGACGTCGCGCCAACCCACGTTGTTCGGCGGTGCAATCAACACCCCGCGCTTGCAGTCGAGCGGACCCGGCGCCGAGATGCCGATGGCGTCGATCTGCTCCGGCTTCAATCCCGCCTTGGCAATCGTCTCGTAACAAAGCTCGAGCATCTGCTTGCGATAGTGCTCGATCGTATCGCTGGCCGAAGGCATGCGCTTGGACGCCAGGATCTCCCCACGATCATTGCCGATGCAGGCGGCCGTCTTGGTGCCGCCAATGTCGATGCCCATCAAATTCATTGTCGCTCGCTCCATCAACCGGTTCCGGCGCTCTGTTGCGCCACCATTGAACGCCGGACCATACCAGACCGCTCCGCGATGTGCAATCGCCGGGCGGTGGCCTCGCCGGGCTCGGCGCAAGGCTACTCGGTGTGGAACACGTGTGGCCAGTCCCACCCTTTCGGGTTGCCCGCAAATCCGGCCCTCCACCACCCACCTTCCACCTTTCCTCATGCAATGTCCGCAGACCGCCAAGCGACTGCCAATTTACGGTCAAACCAGCCGCGCAACCGGTCCGGGGCACGCGCAGTGCTCATTACTTAAGGCAGACCTGACGTTGGTAGACTTCGTGGAAACGCGCCAAAGGTGCGACGGAAAAGGGCCACGACTACTGGCTGAATGGCACGCCGACAGGACGCTTCCTGTGAAGGGTAGCCGCGGAATGAGACCGCGGTTACTTCTTTTTGGGGGTCAGGCGCCCCCAAGCGGGGAACGAACTACGGTGTTCTTGGTTCGTGGTTCTTTGTTCTTGGTTCGCAGTCTCGCTCACGGTTCGTCCTACTCTCCAACTCCCACAACCAGGAACCACGCACTAAGAACCACGCACTCCGAACACTTCCCCGCCGGACATGTATCAGGACACCGAGACATGAGACACGTTCACGCATAGCGGAGAACACCGCGCAACGGACCACGCGGGGGCTGGTTGGCGCCACTTGTCCGGTGCCGGCAAAGGATACGCCAATATACTGTCAAACATGACCGGAGGCGTGTCCACGGCACATGCCCTGCTCAAACAAGAAGGCGACCTGAGGTCGGTAGGCAAGTCGGGACGGCACCAAAGAGTGCAATCAACGGTTCCCACGCCCACTGGCCGACTGGGGTGCCCCTCAGGAGGCAATACCCTGTAAAGGAAACCGCGGCTCCGAAGCCGCGGTTTCCTTTTTGTGGGGAACGGTTCGCGTCAGGGGATCGGAAACTTCGCGGCGAACGCAACAACTTGGGCACGGATGCCCGCCAAGTGGGCGTCATCGGCCTGGTGCTTGACCGCATCGACGATCCACGTCCCAATCTGCTGCATCTCGGCTTCGGCCATGCCGCGCGTGGTCGCCGCCGGCGTGCCGATGCGAATGCCCGACGTCACGGCCGGGGGCTGCGCGTCAAACGGAATGGCGTTCTTGTTGACGATAATGCCCGCCTTCTCCAGCGCCGTGGCGGCATCCTTGCCCGTCGTCTTGAGCGGCGTGAGATCAACCAGCATCAGGTGATTGTCCGTGCCGCCGGACACGATGCGCATGCCGTGCGAGGCCAGAAACGCCGCCAGCGTCTGGGCGTTCTTGACGACCTGCTGCTGATAGGCCTTGAAGCCGGGTTCCATGGCTTCCTTGAAGCACACCGCTTTGGCCGCGATGGTGTGCATGAGCGGCCCGCCCTGCAGCCCCGGGAATACGGTGCGGTCGATATCCTTGGCATACTTCGCCCGGCACAGGATCAACCCGCTGCGCGGTCCGCGCAGGGTCTTGTGGGTCGTGGTGGTCACGAAGTCGGCATACGGCACCGGACTGGGGTGCACGCCCGCGGCGATCAGCCCGGCGATGTGGGCCATGTCGACCATCAGCATCGCGCCCGTCTCGTCGGCAATCGCGCGCAGCCGCTGGAATTCGATGACACGCGGATAGGCGCTCGCCCCGGCGACAATCAACTTTGGCTTGTTCTGGCGCGCCAGCGCCGCGATCTCGTCGTAGTCGATGCGCTCGGTCTGCTTGTTCACGCCGTACGGCACGATGTTGAAAAAGCGGCCGGAGAAGTTGACCTTGTGCCCGTGCGTGAGGTGTCCGCCGTGGGCCAGGCTCATGGCCACGATCGTGTCGCCCGGCTGCAGCACGGCGAAATACACCGCCATGTTGGCCGACGACCCGCAGTGCGGCTGCACGTTGGCGTGCTCGGCGCCGAAGATCGCCTTGGCCCGCTCGATCGCCAGCCGCTCCGCCACGTCCACGAATTCGCACCCGTTGTAGTAACGCTTGCCGGGATAGCCCTCGGCATACTTGTTGGTCATCAGCGAGCCTTGCGCTTCGCGCACGGCCCGGCTGGCATAATTCTCGGAAGCGATCAAGTCGATCGTCGAGCCCTCGCGCTGCTCCTCGTGCTTGATCGCATCGTAGATCTCGCGGTCGACCTCGGCGACAGCCCCCATCTCGACCGCCGTGCCGCCCATCTCGTCGACCTTGTCCACGCGCCGTTGGTGACGGGCTTCGCCCACGAACGGCGTTTCCAGCCAGGCGCCCACGATCTCGGCCGCCTGGCTTGGCGACTCAATGTCCCCCCCGAGCACAAGGATGTTGGCGTTGTTGTGGGAACGGGCCGCGACCGCCATGCGGGGAGTCATGCACAGTGCCGCGCGAACACGCGGAAATTTGTTGGCCGCCATGCTCATGCCCAGGCCGGTCCGGCAGATCAGCACGCCCTGCTCGACCGTGCCTTCCGCCACCAGGCCCGCCACCGCGCGGGCATAGTCGGGATAGTCGACGGATGTGGCGTCGTGGCAGCCGACATCCTCGATGGCGATGCCGCGCTGCTCGAAGGCGCGCTTGACCGATTCTTTCAACTCGTAGCCGCCGTGGTCGGCGCCAATGGCAATCTTCATGAGTCCTGGGTCCTTCCTCGCCGGCTTCAACCGGCCAACCACTCGTGCAGGTGCAACACCAAGTCGGGCATGGCGGCATTCATCTCGTCGCGGCAATCGCGATAAACGTCCACCGACTGGCCGATCGGGTCCGCAATATCCTCGTCAGATTCGGCGGGGCCGAACGACTTCAGCAGATAGACCCTGTCGCGCGCCCCGGGAAATCGCTGCTGGACGATGCGCCGATGATCGTCCGTCATTACCACAATGAAGTCCGCAGCGTCAACCAGCCCCTCATCCAGGGCCCGGCTTCGATGCCGCGAGCCATCGATCCCTTTTTCCGCCAGCGCGATCACGGCTTCCTCGCTGGCCGGCTGGCCGCCCACGGCCCCAACGCCGGCCGACTCGACCTCCCACGGGCTGTCGGGCCCGAGCCACTGGCGCAGCAGGTACTTGGCCATGGGACTGCGGCAGATGTTGCCGGTACACACCATGACAACGAGCGGCCTCGACCGGACGGCCTCCGCCGGCAGGGCGCCCTGGCGAAGGATGCGCAGGGTTTCGCCATCCTCCTGCACGACCGTGCTCTCCGCGCCCAGGGGCGCCGGCCCGGCATCGAGCACCAAGCGGACGCGGCCCGCGAGCGCGGCCGCCGCCGCCGGCGCATCGCAGGCCGCCGCCTCGCCGCTGCGGTTGGCGCTCGTGACGCGCAGGATGCCGCCGACCGCCCGCAGCACGGCCAGGGTCACAGGGTGGTTGGGAACGCGAAAACCCTCGTACGCCTCTCCCGTTCGCAACACCAGCGTAAGCGGCCCGGGCCAGTAGCGCCGGGCAAGGCGCCGGGCCCGCCAGCCCATCGCGGCGCCGGCCCGGGCCACCTCGGCGATATCGGCGACAAGAAAGGGAATGGGTTTCCCGCGGTCGCGGGTTTTGGCCTCGTAGAGACGCTCCAGGGCGCCGGGCACGGTTGGATCGGCGGCCACGCCGTAGACGGTGTCGGTGGGGAGAACCACCAGGGAACCCTGGCGCAAGAGGCGGGCGGCCTGCGCCACGGCCTGCCGGCCCGGCTTGCGACCGTCGACTCTCATCAGGCTGGGGTCAGAGTCCGACATGGTCCAGCGCCTTGAGGCCCAGGAGGATATCCGCGGCGCGGCGCAGCACGACATCGTGGCCCACCCGCAGCATGAGTTCATGGTCGCGCACGGTCTTGGCGCTGGCCGTGCGGCCGCGGATCGGCGAATCGCCGTTGGCAAAGGCCCCGGGATCGAAAACAGTCACCTCGACATCGGGCTGCACGCCGGTCCGGTCGTAAGCCGGCCGGCCGGCCGGAACCAGCCGGCGGGTCGCGATGTATAGGAAGGAGGCGTCGGGCAACGGCAGTAACTCGCGCAGTTGCGTCTCGCCGCACGTCGGCATGCCGATCGTCATCACGCCCGGCACGCCGCGGAAACAGGAGGCCAGGGCCTCGGCGCTGCCGCGCGTGCCCCGGTCGGTCAGCACCATCAGGGGCACTTCGCATGGCACCGCCGAGGTGGCCGTGTAGGCCGCCAGTTCGCGGCCGCGCAGGTCACTTACCGTAAACAGCGGCTCGCCCTGGCACCGGAACGGGCTCGCCAGCGCCGCCACGGCCTCCAGGTCCGCGCCATCCGCCCCGCGCAAATCGAGAATCACACCGGTCCGGTCACTGAGGCATCGAAGGTGCGCGAGGACCTCCGCGCCGCTGCCCGCCCCGAGGGCGTTGACCTTGAGATACGCAAGCCCTTCCGGCCACAACTCCACCGCATCGAGCGTCGTCAAATTGGTGAAGCCAGACGGGCCGAGCACCGGCTCGCCGCGGGCTACGAGCGCCCGGGCGGCCTCCGCAGACACGAAACGCGCGCCGGAATCAACCGCCTGCAGCGCGCCGCCGAGGGCGGCCGCGACCACGTTGGTCCGGTCATATGGAATGCCATTCGTGTCGAAAAATCCCGTGAGGGCCTCGACCGATTCAAAGGCGCTGGCGCTGGCAGCGGCCAGCAATACGATGGCTGATAGCGGCGCCAGAAAGGTATGGCAGCGGCATCCCTGCCGCACCTCTTTGTCGGCGGGGCGAGGACGCCCACGCCCTACCTCAAATGCGTAAGCATCGTGGAGTCTACACATGGGCCGCAGCCTTCCGGGCAACATCCGCTTGAATCCGCGCGTTACCATCCTTGACCTTGGCCACCAGCGCCCGCTTGTGCTCCACCAACTTGCGGGCCAGGGCCGGCTGCCCCAGCGCCAGGATCTGGACGGCCAGCAGGGCCGCGTTTACCGCGCCCGCCTTGCCCACGGCCACGGTCGCCACCGGGATGCCCGCGGGCATCTGCACGGTTGACAGTAGCGAGTCAAGCCCATCCAGAAAACTGCTGGTCACGGGGATACCGATCACCGGAAGGGTCGTCTGCGCGGCCATGACGCCGGCAAGGTGCGCGGCTCCGCCGGCAGCCGCGATGATTACCTTGACCCCGGTTGCCGCCGCCTTCTTGGCAAAGGCCGTCGCCAGGTCCGGCGTGCGGTGAGCGGACATGACCCGCACTTCGCAGGCCACCCCGAACTTGACCAACGTCTTGTAGGTTTCCTCCAGCAACGGCCAGTCGGAATCGCTGCCCATGACGATGGCCACTTCTGCAGTTGTTTTGCTCATCTGAATTTCCTCAGCGTCAGTGTGTTCAGTGTTCAGGCTTCAGTGTTCAGCGAAAATGAATTCCTGAACACCGAACACTGAAACCTGCCTCTTCACCTTTTCAATGCTCTCGCCGCGATATCCTTGCGAAACTGCGCGCCGGTCCACGCGATCTTGCCCACCGCCTCGTAAGCGCGCGCCACGGCCGCCGGCAGGGCTGCGCCAAGCGCCGTGACGCCGAGCACGCGGCCGCCGGCTGTGACGACCTTGCCATCCTGCAACTTGGTGCCGGCATGGAACACGACGGCGTCCTTGACGGCCGCCGCTTGCTTGAGGCCCTGGATCTCGTGGCCCTTGGCATAGGCGCCGGGATAGCCGCCAGCCGCCATCACGACGCACACGCATGCCTGCGGCTTCCAGCGCACATGCCCGGGTGCCAGCGTCCCGTCGATGCAGGCTTCCAGCGCCGGGATCAAGTCGCCCTCGAGGCGCGGCAGAATCACCTGCGTCTCGGGGTCGCCGAACCGGGCATTAAACTCCAGCACCCTGGGCCCGGCCTTCGTCATCATCAGCCCGGCATAGAGCACGCCCTTGTAAACGATCCCGCGCTTGCGCAGTTCCGCCAGGGTCCGGCCGAAAACCTCGCGCTCGATGACGGGCAGCATTTCGGCCGTTACCACGGGAGCGGGCGAATACGCGCCCATGCCGCCTGTGTTCGGACCCTGGTCATTATCGAACACGCGCTTGTGATCCTGGGCCGAGGACAGCAGCACCACGTGCTCGCCATCCACCAACGCGAGCAGGGAGGCTTCCTCGCCGTCGAGGAATTCCTCGACGAGGACCCGGGCACCGGCCGCGCCAAACGCGTGGTCGACGAGCGACTCGCGAATGGCCTGCTCGGCCTGGGCCACGGTTGCGCACACGGTCACGCCCTTGCCTGCGGCCAGGCCTTCGGCCTTGATGACGATCGGGGCACCCAACTGCCGCACATAAGCCACGGCCTCGGCAGCGTCCGTGAAGATGCGCGACTGGGCCGTGGGCACGCCGGCGGCGACCATCACATCTTTGGCAAAAACCTTGCTGCCTTCCATCTGCGCAGCAGCCTGCGACGGGCCGAACACGCGCAGTCCTTCTCGCTGCAAGGCATCCGTCAGGCCGGCGCAAAGCGGCGCCTCGGGGCCGACCACGGTTAAGTCGGGGCGATTGGCCTTGGCCCACGCCACGAGCGCGGGTACATCCTCGGCCGCGATCGGCAGGTTCACGGCCAGCTCGGCGGTCCCGGCATTACCCGGCGCACAAAACAACCGGGGCTTCCGGCTATCCTGCGCCAGTTTCCAAACCAGGGCATGTTCCCGCCCTCCGCCGCCTACGACCAAAATGTTCATGGGGCGAGAGGATAGCGGAAGCGGGCGGGTTGTTCAACCGTTGTGCGACCCTTGCGCAACGTGTGGGGTGGCGCATCTCCGAGGCCGGGCGTGTTGTCCGCGAAGGAGCGAAGCGCAATGTGGGGCGGCCGTCTCTGGCCGCCTGGGAAATGCAGCGGCGGATGGGGACATCCGCCCCACATCAGAGAAGCGTCGGGCGATGGGCTTCGGGTGCCCAAGGGTCTTGCGCGCCATCGGCAACGCGGCCATGATAGGGCGCAGTCGAACACACCCGTGAACCCGCGCCTGCTCTTCCGCTCACTCCGGCACCGGAATTTCCGGCTCTTCTTCATGGGGCAGGGTCTTTCGCTGATCGGCACCTGGATGCAGATGACCGCGGTCGCCTGGCTCGTGTGGCGCCTGAGCCACAGCGCCTTTCTGCTCGGCGTCACGGGGTTCGCCGCGCGGATCCCGACGTTCGTGATGGCGCCCTTTGCCGGCGTGCTCGTCGACCGCGTGGACCGGCACCGGCTCATCATCTTGACGCAATTGCTGGCAATGGCCCAGGCGCTCATGCTCGCGGGCCTGATGTACTCCGGCACGCTCGCGATCTGGCAGATCATCGCACTTTCGGTTCTGCTGGGAGCCGTCAACTCTGTGGACGTGCCCGCCCGGCAGTCGTTCCTGCTCCAGATGATCGACCGGCGCGAGGACCTGACCAACGCCATTGCCCTGAATTCCTCGATGGTCAACGGCGCCCGGCTGATCGGGCCGGCGATCGCGGGCCTGTTGATCGCAAGCACCGGTGAAGCCCTATGCTTCCTCCTCAACGGGCTCAGCTATATCGCCGTGCTGGCCGGCCTGCTGATGATGCGCGTCCAGCCGAATCCGCGCGTCGGGCGCCAGACGGCGGTCCTCGAGAACCTCAAGGAGGGGTTCCGCTACGCCTTCGGCTTTGCGCCGATCCGCTCCCTGTTGCTCCTGCTGGCGCTGGTCAGCCTGGCCGGGGCGTCCTACGCGCAGCTCCTGCCGATCTTCGCCGAGCAGATCCTGCACGGCGACGCCCGCACGCAAGGATTCCTCGTTTCGGCCGCCGCGGCCGGTGCGCTGGCGGGCGCGCTCTACCTGGCCGGACGGCACAGCGTGCGCGGGCTCGGCCGGGTAATTGCCTGGGCCCCGGCCGTATGCGGCATAGGCCTCATCGCGCTGGGGCTGTCGAAACGTCTGTGGCTGACCCTCCCGATCATGCCCGTGATCGGGATCGGGTTAATGGTGCACACAGCCTCGACGAACACGATTCTCCAGACGATCGTTGACGACGACAAGCGCGGGCGGGTCATGAGTTTCTACTCCATGGCCTTCATGGGCATGGTGCCGCTCGGCAGCCTTCTCGCGGGCGTGCTGGCGCAGTTCATCGGGGCCCCGCTGATGACAATCCTCGGCGGGGCCTGCTGCATCGCCGGGTCGATCGGGTTTGCCCGGCAGCTTCCATCCCTGCGTACGCTC
Source organism: uncultured bacterium (assembly GCA_903895695.1). Lineage (GTDB taxonomy): Bacteria > Verrucomicrobiota > Kiritimatiellia > CAIKKV01 > CAITUY01 > CAITUY01. Next base: position 26,798 of record CAITUY010000109.1, on the reverse strand, counting down.
CTCCACCCGATTTACGTTCGCCAGGGAATCGTTGCGAACGATGACGACGGCAGACTTGCGGAAACCGGGGAGATCCGAGTAATAGAGAAGACACCATGAATGGATATGAACGCTATAAGGGCGTCCTCGAGGGACGCCCCGTGGATTACGTTCCGAGGATCCCGATCGTGATGCAGTATGCGGCCGAGGCCATCGGCTCGGACTATGCCGCGTTCGCCTCCGATTACCGGGTGTTGGCCCGGGCCAACGTGGAGTGCGCGCGGCGCTTCGGCTTCGATCAACTGAGCACGATTTCAGATTCCTATCGGGAAACGCAGGGGTTTGGGTCCACGGTTGAATATGTCAAGGACGGCCCGCCCCACAGCACCCACCCGCTCCAGCACGACCGGGATCTGTCCCGCCTCCTGAAGCCGGACCCCAGGCAGTCGGAGCGCATGCGGGATCGCGTCCAAGCCGTCGAAGCCTACCGGGCCGGGTTCCGGGGCGAGTACTCGATCCTTGGCTGGATCGAGGGCCCTGCGGCGGAGGCCGCCGACCTGCGCGACGTGACCTCTTTCCTGCTGGACCTGATGGATGACCCGGGCTATGCGGCCGACTTGATGGACGTCTGCGTGGAAGTCGGAATCGCGTTCGCGCGCGCCCAGGTGGCGGCGGGCGCGGATACCGTCGGCGTCGGCGATGCCATTGCCAGCCAGATCGATCCCCGCACCTACGAGACACTGATCCAGCCCCGGGAAAAACGCCTGATCGCCGCGATCCGGGCCATGGGCGCCCGGGTGAGGCTGCACATCTGCGGCAACATCACCCATCTGCTTCCCGGCATTGCGGATCTGGGCGTGGACATCCTCGACGTGGATCACCTGGTTTCAATGGCAACTGTGCGCAAGATCGTAGGCGCCCGGGTGACCCTGGCGGGCAACATGGACCCGGTCGCCGTCGTCCAGAGGGGCACGCCTGCCGACATCAAGGCCGCCGTGCGCCGGACGTACGAGGACGTGGGAAACCCGTTCATGGTGAATGCCGGCTGCGAAATACCTCCAGGTACTCCTGAAGCAAACATCAGGGCGTTGTGCGAACCGATGCCCTATCGACGTTGAGGCAACCATGACGACGACTCCGAAAAATGTCCTGCCGCGCTGGCGCGGTTTCAACCTCCTGGAAAAGTTCTCGGCCGACACCTCGGCCAAGAACGCCGCAGGCAAACGGGGCAACCCGCCGTTCCGCGAGACCGACTTCCAGTGGATTGCCGACTGGGGGTTCGATTTTGTACGCCTGCCCATGTCCTACCACTGCTGGTCCGGTCCCGAACGATGGTTGGAAATGGACGAGCCGGTCCTGGCGCAGGTGGATGCCGCCGTGGAACTCGGGCGACGCCACGGCATCCATGTCTGCCTGAATCTGCATCGAGCGCCGGGCTATTGCGTGAATCCGCCGCCCGAGCCCCGCAGTCTCTGGCAGGATGCCGACGCGCTGGCGGCCTGTTGCCACCACTGGCGCACCTTCGCGCAACGGTACCGCGCCATTCCTTCCACGCGGCTCAGCTTCGACCTGCTTAACGAACCGCTCGCGCCCTGCGAGGCCATGACCCGCGTCCAGCACGAACGCGTCATTCGCGCGCTGACCGGCGCCATCCGGGAAGCAGACCCGACTCGCCTGATCATCGCCGACGGCCTGAGCTGGGGCAACGACCCGATTCCCGAGCTGGCGGATCTCGGCATCGCTCAAAGCTGTCGGGCCTACCTGCCGATGGGCATCAGCCATTACAAGGCGCCGTGGGTCGGGGGCGAACGCTTCCCGACGCCGCAATGGCCGGGCGGTGACCACTTTGGCCAAGTCTGGGACCGTGCCCGCCTGGAGGCCCACTACGCCGCATGGGCGCAACTGTTCGCCCAGGGCATCGGCGTTCACTGCGGCGAAGGCGGCTGTTACAGCGAAACGCCGCATACCGTTTTTTTGGCCTGGTTCCGGGACGTGCTGGAAATCCTCGGCGGCCACGGCATCGGCTTCGCGCTCTGGAACTTTCGCGGGACCTTCGGCCTGTTGGATTCCGGCCGCAAGGACGTCGCGTACCAGGACTGGCACGGACACGCCCTGGACCAGCGCCTGCTGGCGCTGCTGCAGGCGCACTGACGGCCGGTCAAAACCGGATCGGCGCGAATATCGGGTACCGGGCCAGTTTCTCGCGACCCTTGAGAAACGACAGCTCGATCAGGAAGTCCAGTTCAACCACGCGGCCGCCGGCGCGCTCAATCAACTCCGCTGACGCCAGGGCCGTGCCGCCCGTGGCCAGCAGATCATCCAACAGCAACACCGGCTCGCCCGGCTCGAACGCGTCGGTGTGGATTGAAAGGGTCGCGGACCCGTATTCAAGATCGTAGGTGGCCTCGAACGTCCGGTACGGCAGCTTCCCCTTCTTGCGAATCGGGACCAACCCGGCCTTGAGCGTGTAGGCCAGGGCCGAGCCGAAGAGAAATCCGCGCGCGTCGATCACGGCGACCTTGCGGATTCCCTTCCCCCGGTGCCGTCGGGCAAAGAGCCCGATCGCCTCGTGGAAGAGGGCGGGGTCCTTGAGAATCGGCGTGATATCCTTGAACAGGATGCCGGGCTTGGGAAAGTCGGGCACGTCGCGCACCGCCGCCTTCAATGCTCTGACACTCATGTGGAGACCTCCCGCGGCTCACGGCCGCATGTGGAACGGACCGTAACAGAACGCGGCACCGGGATCAAACGTGAAGGTCCCTTGACACGGCTTTTCCGCCGCGGCATGCTCTCGTCACACCGGAGTCGATCATGCCCCATTCGGACCCAGAATCCACAAAGCCCGGGCGCAACCGCGCCGACGACCTCGCCAGCCTGAACGACCGCCTGCAGCAGGAGATCGTGAAACGTCAGGTCGTCGAGCAACGCTTGCAGATCAGCGAACGCCATCTCAGGGAGTCCCAACGCCTCGCCGGCATTGGAAGCTGGGAGTACGATCCTGCCACCGAGACCGCCGTGTGGTCTGAAGAGATGTACCGCATCTACGGACGTTCGCGCGACTCGTTTCCCCTGACCTACGCGAATATCTCCGCTTGCACGCCGCCGGAGGACGGCACCGTCATCGCCAACACCATGGCGAAAGTGCGCGCCACCCTGCAGCCCGCCGAGTACACCCACCGGTTCATCCGGCCCGGCGGTTCGGTACGCCGATTGCAGGGATTCTGCGACTTCACCCGCGACCCCGATGGCGCGGTCACACGCTTCGTCGGCATTGCCCGCGACGTCACCGACGCGCACGAACAGCAGACAGCCATGGACCGTGCGCTGGCCGGCTTGCGCCAACTCAAGGACATCGTGGATCGAAGCCCCGTCGTGGCCGCGATCATCGCGTGGACGCCGTCGGGCAGTACGATCGAGTACGTTTCGGATAGCGTCCGGCAGTTCGGGTATTCGGCGGAGGACCTGACGGCCGGCCGGGTACGCTGGCAGGATATCATGCTGCCGGAGGACCGCTCCCGGGTGCTTGCCGAGATTCAGGACCACATCGAGGCGGGGCACCGGCAGTTCGCCATTACGCACCGACTGGTGACGCAGGCCGGCGCCGTGCGCTGGGTGCACGACGACGTAGTCGCCATCCCCTCACCGTCCGGCGCTCCCGCCACCCACCTGCAATGCCTGCTCACGGATGTAACGGCACAGCACGAAGCCGAAGCCCGGATCACCGAACTGGCCGCCGTGAACGAGACGATTATTGCGGCCGCACCCGTGGGGATCGCGACCTACGATGCCACCGGACAATGCGTGTCGGCCAACCCCGCCATGGGCCACATTGTCAATGCCCGGGTCGACCAGATTCTCGGCCAGAACATCCACCGGCTGGCCTCCTGGCGCGAGTCGGGCATGCTCAAGCTGGCCATGGAAACCCTGGTCACGGGTGAGCCCCGGGCCGACGTCGTCCACGGGCGCAGTTCGTTCGGTCGCGAAACGTGGCTCGATGCCACGTTCACGCGTTTCATACGCAACGGCACGCCGCACCTGCTCGCAACCTTTCACGACCTCACCGATCACCGCCGGGCCGAAGCGAACCTCCGGCAGACCGAGTTGCGATACCGTCTGCTGGCCGACTCGATTCCCGACATGATGTACCTGGTCACGCCTGACGGCACCGTGCTCTATGCCAACGCGATCGCGGCCAGGCAGTTTGAGCTGACGCCCGACCAGATGATCGGCAAGCGACAACAGGACTTGTTCACACCGGATGTGGCCGAGCGCCATGCCCGGGCAATCCGGCAAGTGGCGGAGACAGGGCAGTCGTTTATCGCGGAAGTTCCGGACGTGCTCGATTCTGACCACCCCGTGTGGATTGATACCCGCCTCATCCCGATCAAGGATGCCGCGGGTCACGTAACGGCCGTGATGGGCCTGTCGCGGGACGTGACGGAGCGCCGGCTCATGATGGCCGCCGTGCAGGAAAGCGAACAGAAGTACCGCCAACTGTTCGAGTCCATGAGCGAGGGTTGCGTGCTCCACGATCTGATCTACGATCAAGGCGGGGTACCCTTCGATGCCCTGGTGACCGCCATGAATCCGGCCGCCGAGGCCATCTTCGGCGCGAAGGCCACCGAGGTCGTCGGCAAACGCGCATCCGAGTTCGTTCCTGACGGCAGGCCGATGTTCCTGGACATCTACACGGCGCTGGACCGCGGCCAGCCGCCGACCTCGATCGAATCCTACGTCCCGTTCGGGAAGAAACACCTCTTCCTGTCGTTCTTCAGTCCGCGCAAAGGCCGTATCGCCACGATCTTTAACGACATCACGGCGCGCAAGGCCGCCGAAGAGCAGATGGCCCACTACCAGCATCAGCTTCGGCACCTCGCGGGCGAGATGGCGGTGGCCGGCGAACAGGAGCGCCGCCGGATTGCCGTCAGCCTGCACGATGGGCTGGGGCAAACACTTGTCCTCTGCAAGATGAAGCTGGAAGGGGTGAAAGCCGCCGCGGAGTCTCCCGTCAAACGGCAACTCCAACCCGTTGTGCGCCTGATCGAAGAGGCCATCCGCGACACGCGGTCCCTGACCTTCCAGCTCAGCCCGCCCGTCCTGCATGAGATCGGGCTGTCGGCGGCGGTCGAGTGGCTCGCGGAACAACTGGGCGATCAGCATGGCGTAACGATCCGCGTGACCACCAAGGACGCCCCCGAGCTGGCCGACATTGCCGAACGCGTGACGCTCTTCCAATCGGTCCGCGAATTACTCCTCAACACGATCAAGCACGCCCGGGCCACTGCAATCGCCGTTGACATTCGCCTCACGCGAGAGCATCTTGAAATCGTCGTCGAGGACGATGGAGCCGGCTTTGACCCCGCGCAGTTACGGGGGCTTGGCCGGAAGGGTCTGGGACTGTTCAACATCCAGGAACGTCTGCAACTGATCGGCGGCGCAATGACGATCTGGAGCCAACCGGGCAAGGGCACGCGCATCACGCTCGCGGCCCCTGTGAAAGCGGCGGCAAGGCAGGAAGAGGAGGCACCCCATGAGCATCCGAATCGTGCTGTGTGACGATCACCAGATCATCCGCGAAGGCCTGCGGTCGCTGCTCGAGAAGCAGCCGGACATGAAAGTCGTGGGCGAAGGCACCAACGGCAACGAAGCCATCAGCTTGGCCACCCAGCATTCGCCGGATGTGATGGTCATGGATGTCGCCATGCCGGACCTTAACGGCATCGCGGCCGCCCGCCGCCTGCGCGAAAGCCAGCCCCGGCTCAAAATCCTGGCGCTGTCCATGCACTCGGACCGCCGCTTCGTCACCGGCATGCTTGAGGCGGGCGCCAGCGGCTACCTGCTCAAGGACTGCGCCTTTTCCGAGCTTTCGAACGCCATCCGGACGGTGGCCTCGGGCGGACTCTATATCAGCCCTCGTATCGCGGGCAGCGTCCTGCAGGAGTTCGTCCGCCATACCAAGCCCACGCGCAGCAAACCGCAGAAGATCGAGTTGACCAGCCGCGAGGAGGAAATCCTGCAACTGATCGCGGAAGGCAAGAGCACCAAGGATATCGCCACGGACTTGCACGTCAGCGTGAAGACGGTGGAAACGCACCGTACGCATATCATGCGGAAGGTCGGCGCCCACAACGTGGCGTCGCTCACGAAATTCGCGATCCGGGAAGGCTTCACCACGCTCGAGGGCTGAGCGGGACGCTTACCGGCGCCAGCGGAACCAGCCTCCCGGAAAACGCCGCGGACGAAAATTGGGATGCAAGGGCGCTTCGTCGGGCGGGCCCTGCCGGTAGGCGGGCGGGGAAATCCGGACGGTGTTATCCACCGATTCGTCTTCGCTCCACGACCAGTCGCCCCACTCCTGCAGGCGCTGCCATTCCTGGTAGCGCACGGCCCGGTACTCGGCCCCGGCCGCCCAGAAAATGAACACGGCCACCACGCCGAGCATGTTGAACCCGACGCCCAGATACCACAGGTAGACGCTCCACACGAGCATCAGCACCGCAATCACCCGGCCGATCCGCGCGGCAATCTTCGTGGCCCTCAGCCGTCCCAGCCGCCGCGCGAGCAACGCGCGCAGCACGCGACCGCCGTCCATGGGGAACGCCGGCAGCAGGTTGAAAACCGCCAGCACCAGGTTGACGAGGCCGAGTTCCTGGACGCCGTTGAACAAGGTGCCGAGAAAGGGTCCGCTGCGCCGGAGCGGCAGGTGAGCGCCGCCGTAGAACAGCAGCGCGAACAGCGTCGCACTCACGGCCGGCCCGGCCAGCGCCATCTGCAGTTCGTCCCAAGGACGCCTGGGGATGCTCTCCATCTGGGCGGCGCCCCCGATCGGCAACAGCAGAATCTGCCGCACGCGGCAGCCCTTGCGAATGGCCACGACCGAATGCCCCAACTCGTGCAGCACGATGCTCAGCAGCAGGCAAACCCCATAGATGAGGCCGCGCACCGGACCATACGCCCACACCAGCAGGGGCAGGAGCAACACCAAGCTGATGTGAAGACGGATCGGAATCCCGTAGACCGTCGCCACTTTATAGGCAGGACCGAACCCCATCGTTCACGTCCCGGGCACGAACGTCTGGTCGGGCTTCAACTCGACCAGGAAATCCGCGAGCAGCCGCGAACTGTTGTCGAGATCTTCCAGCGAAATCACCTCGACCGGGGTGTGCATGTAACGGTTCGGCACGCTGAGCAGGGCGGTGGCCACGCCAGCGCGGGTGAGCTGCATCGCGTTCGCGTCGGTGCCGGTCGCGCGCGGCTCGCCCGTAATCTGGAAAGGAATCTTCCGTTTCTTGGCGCTTTCTTCCATCAGGCGCCCCAGCACCGGGTTGATGTTCGGCCCGCGATGAAGCGTCGGCCCTTTCCCGAGGGAGCATTCGCCCGTCCGTTTCGGATCGCATCCGGGGAAGTCGGACGCGAACCCGACGTCGATGGCAATCCCGACGTGCGGGTCGATGCCGTAGGCGCTCGTGTGGGCGCCGCGCAGGCCGATCTCTTCCTGAACGCTGGTGACGCCGTAAACGGCGACCTTGAGCTTCTTGCCCTCGAGCCGCCGCAGGGTCTCAGCCACCACGAATGCGCCGGCCCGGTCGTCGAAGCCGCGACCCGCCACCAGGTCGTTCTGCATCTCGCGCAGCCCCACGTCGATGGTCGCGTAGTCGCCGACTTCCACGAATTTCTCGGCTTCCTTCTTCTTCCGCACGCCGATGTCGATAAACGATTCGTGGATCTTGAGCGGCTTGCCGCGCTCGTCGGGCTCGAGCAGGTGGATCGGCTTGCGGCCGATGACCCCGAACACCGGCCCCGCCTTCGCGTGCACCGTCACCCGCTGCCCGCCGATCACGGCCGGGTCGATACCACCCACGGACGAGAAGTATAGAAAGCCCTTGTCGTCAATGTGCATGATCATGAACCCGATCTCGTCGCAATGACCGGACAGCATGACGCGCAACGGCGCCCCGGCGTTCACAATGCCAATCGTGTTTCCGTGAACGTCCGAGCGGACTTCGTCGCAATACGGCTGCATGCGCTTGCGCAAAATGGCCTGAATACCCCACTCGTAGCCGGAAGGACTTGCCGTGGCAACCAGTTCGCGCAGAAAATCGACGGAATCTTTATTCATGAGACGACCTCTCCTTGATGTGGCAATCAGGGTAGTCGCACGCACCACGCCCGTCAATCCCGGTCAAAGCTCCAAGTCCGGAGTCGCCCGGGCGCCTAGGCGTTACCGTCGAAGCGCAGGCGGAACCGACAGCGGCCATCCTCCTCGTACCACATGGGAAAATTCGTGGACCAGATGTTGTTATAGAGGTTGAAGTGCATGCCCTGCTCGAGCGGCGGCTGGCGGTTGTCGAAGTGCAGCAGGCGCGGCCCGCCGGGCGCCACCAGCGGCGCATCGAGACTCTCGATCATCAGTTGCCCGTCGCTGCCGCGGTAACGAATGCCGCGATCGATGGCGTGCAGGTTGCGGTTGCCGTTGCGGATGACTTCGAGCGGCGAAATCCACTGCCCCATCTTGTCCAGTTGCCACGCCTCCGGCGCGGCAACCCGCGGGTGGAAGGCAAACCATAGCGCCTCGGGCATCCGGTTGGCCGGCTTCTCAAACCATTGCAGCATCACGTCGATCACCGGTTCCGAGTGCGGGAAACGGTATTCGATCGTCACCGTTCGCGGCGCGCCGGCTTGCTCCCACGCCGCCAGGGGCATGGCCAGTTCCACCAGCAGCCGGTCCGCGTCCCTTTCATGCAAATGCCAGACGCCTTCCACGCGCGCCGGCCCGTGCACCGCGCTCCGAGGGCCGGCAATGGCCAGCCCCGGCCTCGACAGATCCTGGAGCGCCCATGGCCAGATCCAAGGCTCGTCCATGCGCACCGTGTAGTCCTTGAGATACCGGTCATGGTCCGCCTCAGAGAATGTCTGGTAGGAGAACGCGCAGAGCAGGTGTGTGGCATCGGCCCAGTCGTGTCCCCCGCTCCGCTCACGCAACCGGCGCAAGGCGCCGGACGCCGGGTCAATCTCCACCTCGAAACCGCCGCAAACCAAGGGAACCCCGGCGGCGACGGCGCGATAGAGATGGTGGTTCGTCCGCGCCGGCTTCAGTTCATCCAGAGCCGCCGCGGCGGCCTGCCCCAGTTGCCCGGCGCCCAGCGCCGCGACCGCTGCATGCAGATACTCGCGCTGCTCAGTCCAGGAGGCCTCCATACCGGAATAGGTACGGCGCGGGATCTGCGCGGACCACCGGGACGTGTATTCCAGCCCCGCCGGCGGCGGCGCGGTGACCACATCCGCCTGCCGCGCTGCCTCGAAGCCCGGCCGGTCATAGTTCGCATAATCGCCGAGCCACGTTTTGTAATCTTTGCCCCACGTGTGTTCGGGGATGCAGAGCAGTGCCCGGCTAAACTGCTTGAACCGGGCCGCCTCATCGGGCGAGAACGCCTGCTCCGCGCGCGCCGCCCGCCAGCGCCTCAAGGCGCGGAAGCCGGCCGTCTTGGCCGGGTCAGTCGCCATGCCGTGGATCCAGGTGTCGCCGATCTCGTCGGTGACCACCGGCAGAGCGGACGAGAAATCGTTGAGCCGTCGCGCAAAGGCATCCATGGTCGACGCGCGCACCTCGGCGCCGGGATACTTGGCGCGCAACTCCGCGAAGGTGTGGTGAACCGCCTCCGCCGGGGGCGGGCCGTTGTTGTCGCCGGTATGCGCGAATACCAAGGCTTCATCGAGCCCCGGCACGGACAGCGCGTCGCCGTAGCCGGACTTGGAGTAATTAACGAGGATGCTTTCGCCGCCGGGCGTCTGCCAGATGAACGCCTCCGGGACATCCGGCGCCTTGCAGGCCGGGTTCACCCCGATGTGCAGAAAGCGCACCCCCGCCTCGGCAAGCAGCGGCACGATGGCGCGCGTGTGGCCCGGAATGTCGGTCATCTTCGCGGCAATGGTCACCCGACCGAAGCGCCGGTCGAGCTCGCGCGCCAGGCTTAGACCAAAGCGGAACACCCCCGCGTCCATCATCTCGCTGTGCGCCGTGAACGGCAGGGCGTGCCAGACGATGTCCCCGGCCGCGATGCCTTCTTCCATCTGGCGCAGCGCCTCGCCGGAAGCCTGGTCCAGGAACTCGTAGACCAGCCACGAACCGGTGGTCCACACAAAGCGGTCCGGCCCGCCCGCCGTGCGTAACTCGCGCGCCAAAGCCAGCGCCTGTGGTATGAACCGCGTCATGTAGGCGTGCTTCACGTTCGCGGCAGTATCGGTGAAGCCAAGGTCCAGGTGCGTCTTGAAGATCACATGGACCGTGCGAATAGAGGGTGATGTCATGTCGGTTAGATTCCTTTAGCAGCCGTTGTGGCGCCGTATCGGTAACTCTCGTCCAGAAAAGCCTCAAGGCTGGCCAGGGTACAGTCGCCGTTGATGCCGTTGCCGGCGGTGATCAGGCAGCGCCCCTGGCCCGGGCGCCAGAAGCAGTCCAGGAGATGCCGCACCTCCGCGCGCACATCCTCGGGCGTGCCCCAGGGAATGACCTGCTGCACATCCAGGCCGGTGAAGACGGTAAGCCGGTCGCCGAACTCCCGGGCGATGGCCTGTTCGTCCATCGTGTGCTTCTGGATGGGATGCAGCACGTCGAGACCAACTTCAACCCAGTCGGGGATGAACTCCCGCACGCAGCCGCACGCGTGCATCCAGGTCTGGGCGCCGTGGCGGTGGCAGGTGTCGAAGATCTGCCGGTAATAGGGTTTGAAAAACTCGCGGAAGATCGCCGGCGAAAAGAACCCGCTGCTCTGCGTTCCGAGATCGTCGGACGTCAGCAGGCCGTCAAAGGGCGACTCCTTGGCACAGCGCGCAATGATGCCGCAGTAAAAATCGGTCAGTGCCTGGAAAAGCCGGTGCGTCTGTTCCGGATACTCGTAGTAGTCCGTCAACGCCTGGGTCATTCCGCGCAGGGACCAATGCCGCTCGAACAGACAGAACCACCAGTGCGCCAGGCGGTAGCGTCCGTCGGGCTTCGGCATCCATTTCAGCAGCGCCGGAAAGTCGGCGCGCGGGAACTTCGCAATGACCTCGTCGAGCCGGTCCCAGTTCTCCAGGGCGACGGCGGAATCGATTGCCACCTGCCGACCCTTGTAGGGATTCGCGAACGGCAGCCAGGCGTACTCAGGCCAGGCCGAATCGTCGCCGCGATAGGTCGCGGGCATATGGAATGAACCCCACTGCAGGTCGCACGGATACCGGTCCAGCAGGTCGAGCACCGCCTGCTTGCGCTCGCCGAACTCGTCCGGGTGCACCCAGAAATGGATGCACATCGGCACCCGGCGCGTCCGGGCTCTGCCCTCGACGACCGACCGCACTTCCTCGCGTGTAAGCGCTGTTGAGTTACCGTTCATATAGAATCCTACCCGGCCGTCGCCTCGACAACCTGCCCGGCGCGCAGCTTGCCCACATACAGGTCGCCCTCGCGACGTAGGCCGTTCACCGACCACTTTACAGACTGGCCTCCAAAAGGATCTTGCAGCTTAACGAGCGCATCGCGTTCGGCAACAAGGCGGACGAAGACCGTGCGTCCTTGCTTGCGCCGGGCGCTGACGCGGAACGCGCCTTCGGCCCGTAGTTCATCGAACTCGACGTCGGCCCACCCATCCGGCACCGCCGGAAACACCCGCAGCTTCCCGCCCCAGCCCTGCAGCAGCATCTCGTGCACCGCCTGCGCGGCGGCGAAATTGGCCTCGAGCGTGAAAGGCCGGTATTTGAAGCTGGAGTAACCCTGATTCTTGAAATCGCCGTTCAGGTTGAACCCGTTACGCGAAACAAATCCGTTCAGATAGCGCTGCAGATAGTCGATCGCCGCGTTCCCCCGCCCGCACCGCGCCTGCATACAGGCCATCCACGAGAAACTGAACCCGACCCACCACTGCGTGCCCAGCATCTCCAGTTGGTTGAGCGTGTGCGCCACGATGCGCCGCTCGCTCTCGGAGCCTTCGACATGCAGCAACCCCAGCGGATAGATGGCCATGGCTGTCGAAAAATGACGGTGCGATTCGCGCAGGGACTCGCCCGGCGCCACCAGCAGGGCGGAATTGACGTCGGCGCTCAGCATTGCAAAATCCAACGGCTTCTCGACAACCTGCAGATCGTCCAACTGCGACAGCTTCTGCCGCCAGAAGATCGCCGCCGCGGCCTCGCCCAGCTCAGCGGCCGATTCCGCCACGGCCGCAAAAAGCCAGCGCAACAAGGCCAGGTCATAATTCGAGTTCGGCTGCACAAAGGCTTCCAGGCTGTTCTCGTGGAGTTCCGGCGAACTGGACAAGGCTAGTTTCAACTTGCCCTGCGCATCCGGCTCCAGCATCTCCGCCAGGAATTCCGCCATGGCCAGCATGTACGGGTAGGCCCTTTCCGCCAGAAACTGGCGGTCCATGGAATACCGCCAATGCAGGTAGAACTGCTGGGCGATCCATGCACCACTGGTAGGGGACAGGGAATACTGGACCCACCCACCCATTTCGCGGCCTGCCAGCGACATAACCCCGGGCACGGCCGCCCCGGCTTTGACGCCAAAGTAGTCGCGCGCAAACTGACGGTGGCGGGGAAGCAGCGACCACATGAAGTCGAGGAACGCCAGGCCTTCTTCGAGGTGACCGGCGGCGGGATAGGCCCAATAGGTCAACTGCGTGTTCAGGTCGTTGTGGTAGTCGCCCTTCCAAGGCGGCAGCGTGCCTTCGTCCGCCGTCCACACTCCCTGCAACGGCATCGGCGGGGCGCCGCGCCGCGAGGCCGCTCCGTAGAAGTACTGCACCAGCCGGTAATGGCGTTCGAGATCCGCATCGGGCAACCGCACGGACGACCGTGCCCAGAAGTCTCGCCACCAACCCACGTGAGATGCCAGCAGGGCATCAAATCCCCGCGCCAGCGCGTTGGACACCCGCTCCAGCCCCTGGCGGACAGGATCGGTTCCGCCCTGGTTGGTGGTCATGGCGATCGCCATTTCCCAGCCCGTGGCTGTCGCCCGCCACTGGGCCGACACCGCATAGGCAAACCCCTGCGCGCACTCCTGGCGGAAATAGACGGCATCCCCTTCACCGCCGACTTGCGGCGGCGGATACCCCAACCGACTGAGCGAACCCTGGCTCACATCCGTCTTGTCGCCAGTGCTGCCGCCCTGCCCGAAGCCCGGCGCCACCAGTCGCACCTTCGGCACACACCCCGTCGCCCGGAGCAGAGCCACCGGTTCGGTTGCGCAGAAGAACACGTCCAGCCGACCGGTTGTCCCCAACGTCACAGAGCCGACGGCCGTGTTCAGATCGAGGTCGAAGCCCGCGCAGGCCAGTCCGTTGGGCAGATCCAGTTCGATGCGCCCCCCGGGCAGTTTAGTCGGGTACGCTTCCGCATAGGGTGTATCGTAAGTACGCGAGATCTCTTCGCCCTTACGCTCCCGTACCAGACGACGGAGCGTCGCCCAGTTCCAGTCCAGGCCGCCAATGATCGGCGAGGCGCGTTCATCCCAGAGGTCGCCGCGGTCGAGCGACAGGCGCACCGTGCGCCCCTCGCCCCAGAGCAGTCCGCCCGACAAACCGTTGCCCAGCGGAATCGCCTCATCCCACCGATCGATCGGGGCCGTCAGGTTCAGATGCTTGGTGTCCGTTTTCTCGTTCATGGTCGCTCCAAAGTGCCGTGCCCAGGCCGGAAACGCCACCACGCCGTTTCCGTAGGCCGCGACCTGTATCATACTGCCGTACCCCGCACAAGAAGACCGCGCGAACCTCGATCCAGCTTGGCGCATCGTGAATCCAGACTGCACGACTCCTCCTGTCCCGGCACAAGGGGGAGTTGGGGCTCAGCCGGGCGCGCCGGAGTCCTGGAAAGACTCGGGGCGGTGCTCCGGTGCTCCGACCGATCCTCCGGCTCGGCCAGCAGGTGGCGCACCGCCCCAGAACTGATACCTCCAGATTCTTAGAGCCTTCCGAGAACCTTTCTGCCTCTTCCCGGAGCGGCGCGGCTTCCCGCGCCGGTCTGCCCTGAGCGCCGTCGAAGGGCCGGAGCCGGAAGCGGCTCCGCTCCTCGTGGCAGGAGGGTTCTCGGATCGCCTTTCGGTGACAACCAAGGCTTTAGCACAGACTGTACCAGTGATCGGCAGGCCCCATTTCGCCACGATTCGGCCGCCAAAAGGCCGCAGTCGGGTGGAGACGACAGGTATCAGCCGACAAGATGTCGTGATGCGCCGACACCTTGTCCGGCCACGGCGTTCTTTGTGTAATGCCCGACATGACGGTCGACGGCGGGCGCGTTTCCGCCTATCTTATCCCGATGCAGATCGCCGATGTCGTGCCCGTTCACAGGGCCTTGCGGGCGTACTTCGAAAGCCGCCATACGCCCGTGGCGGATTTCATGGACGTTCGCACGTTCGATCCGTTCCGGGTCCTGGTCGCCACCATTCTCAGCGCCCGCACCAAGGACCAGACGACCACGCTGGTCTCCGAGCGCCTGTTCAAACAAGTGACCTCGCTGGCCGACCTGCGGCGGCTGCCCCTGCCCAAGCTTGAGCGCCTGATTTACCCGGTCGGTTTCTACCGGACTAAAGCGCGGATGCTGAAGCAACTCCCCGACACGGCCGATGCCCTGTTCGGAGGCCGGATCCCCGACACCGTGGAGGAACTCGTCCGCCTGCCCGGCGTGGGACGCAAGACCGCCAACCTGGTGGTGACCGAGGCCTTCGACAAACCCGGCATCTGCGTGGACGTGCACGTCCACCGCATCTGCAACCGCCTGGGCCTGCTGCGCACGCGGACCCCGCTGGAAACGGAAATGAAGCTGCGCGCGGTTCTCCCGAAACGCTACTGGAAGACGTGGAACCGCTACCTGGTGGCCTACGGCCAGACGCTGTGCCTGCCGCGCGGGCCCAAGTGCCCGGAGTGCGTCATCCGCCGCTACTGCGACCGGGTGGGCGTGGCCGGCGGCTGAAACAGGTCGATGTTGTGCATCTCCATCAGGCGGATATCGTCCAGCACGCCGTCATCCCAGCTCTGAGTCACCCGGATCATGTGATGCTCCCTTCAATTGCCCGGCCCGCCTCCGCGGGGACCTTGGCCAGCTTGCCCAGTTTGCCGACCACGGAGGTCACGCGATCCAGGCTGGTCACGGCAAGTTTGAGGGTCTGCTCCTGGTTCGCGGTGACTTCGCCCAGCCGGCGGGTCACGAGCATGTCCAGGCAACAGGCCATCACGGACAGGGGCTGACGCAATTCCTGCATCACCGAGGCCAGCAGGGCCAGGAGCTGGCGGCGATCGGGATTCGTGTCCGCCTCTTTGGCCGCGCCGCGCCGCGGGGCGAGCCCCGTGTCGAGCGCAAGCTCGGCCCGCCCGGACGCCGCCAGCATCTCGACGTTCGCCTTTTCCAGCAGATGCCGGAAGCCGGCCGTGGCCGCATTGCCTTCGTCGACGTTGGTGGCGGCCTCCATGGCCTTGGAAAGCTCCGTGAGCATCGTGCTGAGCATCCGGAGTTCGGTGCCGAACTCCTCATCGTCCCCTTGGACCGCCGGTTGTTCGACCTTCGCGCTCTTGGCCACCAGCGTCTGCCAGCCCTCCGGGGTGACGCCGGCTTTCGCCATCTTATCCGACAGTTCGGCCTCCGCGATCCCCTCGGGTCCCACCGCCTCCATGAGCCGCACGATCCGCTTCTCGCTCGCTTCGGCCGCCTTCTTGCGCCGCCCGTATTCGGCCACGAGCGTGCTCATGTCGACCTCGTCGCGCATCTCCTCCATGGACGTGGTGATCCGCTCGGCCACGGCGGCCGCATCCGGCCCGGCCATGTCGCGCAGTTTCTGAAGCAGCGTCGCCTCAAGAACGACGAGCGTCTTGGATAACTTCTTCTTGCCCTTGACCGTCTTGACGGCCGGGTCCTTGTGCAGGCCGTCGAACGTCCGGCGCAGGCACGCCACCATCAGGTCGCCCAACGACTCGCCGCCACCCGAGCCCTCAGGCCCGACCCGGTCTTCCGTGGCGCGCATGATCAGGTCGGCAAGCGTCTTCGTATCGTTGGCCGCGGCCTGCACGCTCGGGAAAGCCGCCTGCGGCCCGGGCGTCGTATCACCTTTCAAGAAAGCCAGAATCTGCTCGACGCCCGGCCCCTTGGCCAAGGTTTCGAGCTCTTTCTTCCCGACGACGACCTGGTCGTCATACACGTGGACGTAAGTCGCGGTCCGGCTGCCGACATGTTCCAATCCCGCGGCGGTCAGCCGTTCGGCAAACGGCTTCTCCGCGACATCCTTGGGGCTGGCGGTCAGCAGTCCGACGACCTTGATGAACTCGTCCGGAGTGAGGCCCGGCAAAAGCCGCAGGCTCGCAACGCCCTGTTCCTGCAGCACCTTGGCCAGGGCAACGACATGCGGCCCGCTGCCTTCGAACGTGGCGCCGTTCACAATCAAGGCGCCTTCCGCGAAGGCCAGGTGCACCTCGCTAAGGGTCGGCATATTTTCCACCAGCAGGGCATAGGCCTCTTCCATGGCCCCGATCGTCAGGGGATGGTGCAACCCATAGAGCCGGCAGTTGCCGACGACCCGGCCTAGGAGGTTGACGAAGGCCGCATGCGAATCCGCTTGCGCTTCATCGCCCGGCGTGACGGCAACCCCGGGCGAGGGCTCAGACGGCGGCGCCGTTTTCAGGCCGCTCATCTCATCAACGCTTTCGCTCATGGCGATCTCCCCCCCCTTACCCGCACATCCCGCGATCACTACCGTCCGAAACCGTAAAGTTAACGCATTGCCCACCGCGGCGCAATAGCCGCCCGCATCGCGATTCCTATCGCCAAACCCCGGCGAACGGACTAATAATCACTACCCGAATGCGTGCATCACCCGGGGGGCCGGGGCACAGGAGGCAACATGGACACGATGACAGCCTGGTGGAGCACACTGCAGCCGCTGAACCAATGGTTCTACGTGGCGGCCGCCGTATGCAGCGTGTTCTTCCTGTGGCAGCTCATCGCGGCGATTGCCGGGCTGAGTGGCGGGCATGACGTCGATTCCAGCGCCGAGCCCAGTTGGGAGCACCAGACGACTCACGATGCGGCCGACTCGGTGGCCACGTTCCGGTTGCTGAGCGTCCGGTCGGTGATTGCATTCTTCACCCTGTTTTCCTGGGGCGGCGCGCTCTACCTGAACCAGCACATACCGGCCGGCCGCGCCGTGCTCTACGCGCTGGTGTGGGGACTGGCGGCCATGGTCCTCGTGTCGCTCACGTTCCATCTGCTCCGCCGAATGGCGGCGACGGGCGACATGCAGATCGCCACCTGCGTTGGCCAAACCGGCACGGTCTACCTG
Source organism: uncultured bacterium (assembly GCA_903895695.1). GTDB lineage: Bacteria > Verrucomicrobiota > Kiritimatiellia > CAIKKV01 > CAITUY01 > CAITUY01. The sequence goes on along the minus strand of CAITUY010000109.1, from coordinate 9,523 downwards.
GACATCCCGGTGGGCGGCGACGGCGAGGTCCGTCTGCTCTGCAGCGGCATCATGACCCATTTCAAGGCCCGCCTGACGAATAGCGCCGCGGCGAAAGCCGGCACGAAGGTGCGCATCGTCCGGGTCACCGGCGCCAACAGTCTTGAAGTCGAACTCATCCCCTAGTCACTGTTTCGAGAAGGAGCCCGTCCCATGAATCCGATCCCGTTTTTGACCCTCGCCCAATACACAGCCACGCCGGCGGTCCCGAATGCCAGTCTGGCGTCGTTATTCCTGGGTGTCCTGCTGGCGGTGATCGTGCTGGTCCTGCTGGTCACCTTCATCCGCCGTTACAAGCGTTGCCCCTCCAACAAGATCCTGGTGATCTATGGCAAGACGCGCAGCGGTGCGGCGAAATGCGTGCACGGCGGCGCGGCGTTCGTCCTGCCCCTGGTCCAGGCCTACGATTACCTGGATCTGGAACCGTTCGTGGTTCCGATTGACCTCTCCAACGCCCTGTCGCAGGAAAACATCCGCGTCACCGTGCCGACGACCGTCACCGCAGCCGTTTCCAACCAGCCGGGCATCACCGAAAACGCGGCCATCCGCCTGCTCGGCCTGACCACGCAGCAGATCCAGGCCATCGCGCAGGACATCATCATCGGCCAGATGCGCGCCGTGCTGGCGACGATGAAAATCGAGGATATCAACCGCGACCGCCAAGTATTCATGTCCAAGGTTAACGAGGCGGTGGCCGTCGAGCTCGAGAAAATCGGCCTGGCCCTCATCAACGTCAACATCCGCGACATTGAAGATGAGTCCGGTTACATCAAGGCCATCGGCCGGAAAGCCGCGGCCGAAGCGATCTACCAGGCCAACGTCGACGTGGCCGAACAGGAGAAGCGGGGCCAGACGGGCGTGGCCGAGCGCCAGCGCGACCAGCGTGTCGCCGTGGCCGCCGCCACCGCCGACGCCGAAATCGGCGAAGCCGATGCCCAGAAGAAAAAACGCCAGCTTGTCGCTGCCGCCATGGCCGATGCCCAGGTGGGTGAAGCCACGGCCGACAAGTCCAAGCGTCAGCAGGTCGCCAAGCTGGATGCCGACGCCGTACAGTCGGAAACCAACGCCAACGCCTCCAAGGCCAGTTACCACGCCAACCAGAAGGTCGCCGAGGAAGAGGCCCGCAACAAGGGCGAAACCGCAGCCCAGCAGGCCGATGGCGCCATCCGCGTGGCCAAGGAAATCGCCCAGAAACTGGCTGAAGATGCCCGTGCGCTGCGCGAACAGTCGCGCCTTAACGCCGAGATCGTCGTGCCGGCCGAGGCGGAGAAGAAGCGCGTTGTCATCGCCGCCGACGCCCAGCGCGAGCAGGCCGTCCTGCTGGCCAACGGCGCGGCCGCCGCCACGTTGGCGAAGATGACCGCCGAGGGTCAGGGCACCCAGGCCGTGCTCGACGGCAAGGCGACGGGCTATCGCAACCTGGTCCAGGCGGCCGGCGATCCGCAGGTGGCCACGGCGCTGCTTATCATCGAGAAACTGACCGAGATCGCGAACATCCAGGCCAAGGCCATCCAGGACCTGCCGATCGAGAAGATCATCGTGTGGGACGGCGGCGGCTCCGAAGGCGGCGGCCTCAGCAACCTCGGCAAGAAAATCATGGGCGCCCTCCCACCCATGCACGAACTGGCCAAGCAAGTCGGGCTCGACCTGCCCCAGTTCCTGGGCAGGGTATCCGCCGAATCCAAGGCGCCGGCCCAGCCCGACGCCAAGCCCAAGGCCTGAGCCTTGTGACTTCCGTCCCATCGCGGTACAGTGCCCCGCGTGACCGACGGTTCGGCAGACTGGAACTTGGTTGAGCGCGTGAAAGCGGGGGACGACTCCGCATTCGATATCCTGATGACCCACTACCGGCGGCCCGTGCTGGATTTCATCTACCGCATGCTCGGGAGCGCGGCCGACACCGAGGACATTGCCCAGGGCGCATTTGTACGGGCCTACCGGGCAATTCAGAAGCCGGCCTTCCACCGGACCGGCGCGGCCTTCTCGACGTGGTTGTTCCAAGTAGCCCGGAATGCCGCGCTCGACGACCTGCGCCGACGCAAACGCCATCCCGCAGAGTCACTCGATGTGATCCAGGAACACGGGGATCTGATCGGCGGCCCGGAAGCCACGGCAAGAGACGCGGTGTCCGCGAACGAAACCGGCGCCCAAATCGCGGCGGCCGTGGCACTCCTGCCGGAAGAGCAACGCGCCGCCCTCATTCTGGCGGAGTACGAGGACTTGGGTTATGCCGAGATTGCCGCCATTCAGGAGTGCTCCGAGAAAGCCGTTGAGGCCCGCCTCTACCGCGCCCGCCATTTCCTGCGCGCACGCTTGGCGCATCTGCTGGGGTGAGGGCCCTCCTCAGGCGAGGCCGAGTGTTCAGTGTTCGGTGTTCAGGGAGGAATCACTCGTCCACTTCGTATCTTCGCTGTAATGGCGCTCCAGTCCAACCCCGAAGGCATGACGAACAGGCGGCGACCGGAGCTGCGCGCCTCCCAGATCGCGCCAGCAAGGTCTTGCCGCCGCCGGTCGGCACGCGCACGCAGACGTAGGGCATATGCGCAAAACGCGGGTCGCGCATCTGCACGTAGTCCAGCGAGCGCCCATAGACTTTGGTCGTGAGCGCCTCAAAAGCCTTCTCGGGATCGTGCGTGCGGGCGCACTGGGACAGGAACTCCCGCAGCGAGTCCAAAACCCGGTGTTGATAATCTTTGAGTTGGATCATGGGCGCCTCCGGGCACGAGTCGCCTTCGTTGGGGTTCGACGCGGTGCTTCGGAAAACTCCTCCTCGATGTCTGCGACACTTGGGAGACTGGATTGGAACTCCTTCGGCAAGGCGCGGGTAAGTTGATACCGAGAAACGCCGATCGCCTTGCGCATGCCTTTGAGCGCGTATTCGGCAACCAAACGCTTTTCCTCCTGGCACAGAATCAGCCCCACGCTCGGATTATCGCTGGAGTGTAGAAGTCTTCATCGCCCACATCGACATGAACCTGACGCCCGACAAAGGCGAACCCCTGTCCGAGTTCGATCAAGAACTTTTCAAGATGCCGCACGAGCGCGGTTTCGAGTTCACGCTCGTGGAACGGTTCATCCAACGTGAGAAAGTCGAAAATATAGGGGTCTTTGAGTGCCTGTTGCGCCATATCGGATTGCTGGGGCGGTAACCGTTCCACGAAGTTGGTCACGGCGTTGCCTTGCCGCTCGTGCGCCTGGCCTTCGATCATCAGGGCCAGGACATCACGACTCCAACCTTGCTGTAACGAGGCCCGCATGTACCAATACCGGACAGCGTGGTCCTTGACCTTCTCCATCAGGATGATGTTCTGCCCCCACGGTAGATGCACGACCAACTGTTGAATGCCCGTCAATTTTGCAACGAGTCGTTGCAAAATTGGGGGTGGTCCGTATTCGTGAGCAAACCGGATCATGTAACCGATATTACGTTCCGAATACCCCTTCACTTCCGGCAACTCGTTGCGGATGTCGCGTGCCAGGCGGGGGATCACTGCGGCACCCCACCCTTCCTGTTCCTGCCGTGCCGCGATCGTGCGACCAATATCCCAGTAAAGGAGGATTAACTCGCGGTTGGCTTAAAACGTGGCTCTAACCTGCGCCGCACGAATGCGCGCCTTAACGTCCTTCAACAACCTGGCATAAGCAACCGGCGCCACCCTCATTCCCTTCGCCGCCTTCGGTTTGACGGTCATCTGCTTCATGCTCATTTGCCCTCAACTTGAAGTCACAAATTGTGACTTCAAGTCTGCAACTTCTTGATAGTAAACGTCAAACGTCATGTTATCTTCACCTCGTACGGCGTCTGACGGAAGGTGATGCGCTCGGCGCGCAGGCGTTCCGCGCCCAGCAGGAATTCGCGCAGCAGCGCCAACTTCGGATACATCATGCACAGCCACTTATCGTGGCGGGACAGGTCGTCGGCCTCCTTGCCCACGGTCTTGCCGAGCCACTGGCGGATGAGAGGGCTGTTGACGTTGTCGTTGTAGACCCACCCCTCGTTGCCGGTGTTGTAGGGCGGATCGATGTAGATGCACTTCACCTGGCCGGCGTAGTACGGGAGCAGGGCTTTGAGCGCGAGCAGGTTGTCGCCCTGCACGATCAGGTTCCCGGCGCCGGGATCGCCGACCGACAGGTCCGGCACGTCCTTCAGCAAATGAAACGGCACGGTGTGGTGATGGTTCACCACCGCCTGCTTCCCGATCCAGTCAAGTGTGGGCATAGGGTTCCTGCGAACCGATCACAATTTGTGAGCAGTTGCGTGAGGGTCGTTGGGGATGCTGCCCGCCCTGCCGCCTCGCGTCAAGGTTTCACTGGCGACCCAAATCCTCGGAGAGTCACGCGGAGGCGCGGAGCAAAATGCATTTCTTGATTCTCTCCTCCGCGTCCTCCGCGTCTCCGCGTGAACAAATCCTTCCTTCATTCCCATCCTGTGCCATGACCACCGCCTGACGGCGGCGGCTACGACGCTTTCAATGGGTCACCCGCCCGCCGCGCGATTGCAGTGCCTTGGCCGCTGACCTAAGCGCCGGGAGGACCATCCGGTCCTTCTCCCGATTCAAGTGCGTCTTGCTGGCAATGATGCGGTCCAGTTGCAGAGCCTTGACGGAGAATGTCCCCAAGCGCACGTCCACCGTGTTCGCCAGTTCGTCCTCAAACGATCCGATCCCGTGAACGGTTAGCACGATGTCAAAACACTGCACGTGTTCGCCGGCAAACATGGGCGGATTCAGGTCGATGGACGGCACCCACATGCCTCCCACCTTCCTGAGCGCCTTTCGGATGCCGGGGTCGTCGGTGTCCCGGAACCACAGGTCCACATCCTGGGTCACCATCGGAGCGCCCTGCAGGGCGGCAGCCGAAAGGCCCACGACCATGAACGCCACTTTCTGACGGACGAGTTCTTTCAAGAACGCCAATTCTTTATCGGTGAGTGGCAGGTCGGCGTGCACGGATCAAAGCCCTCCTCAACCGCTCGATCGGCGGTTGTTCCAGGTTCAGCAGTGTTCTGAACATGACATCGCGGTCACAGTCTGGATGCCGCCTCGCGAGCGCTCCCGCCTCGGCCTGCAAGCGGCGAATGTGCGCGATTTGCGCGGCCTCGTTTTCCAGCAACTCTGCGGGATCGACCTCAAGTTGGCGCGCGATGCGGAGGATAGACTTGGGCAACACGGATTCCTTGCGGGCGAGCGAGTAGTAGGCGGTCCGGCTGACGCCCGCCTGCCGCAGGACATCGGTGAGCCTTAGTCGCCGTTGAGTGCAGCGTTGCTTCACTTTGACGCTGGAGAGTCGCATGCCTGCAATGTGCTATCTGTTAGTACAAATGTCAATCACTGCGAGCGCACACTCGGTTCGTCGAACTCCCTGCAAGGGTTTTCCCGATCCATGGCGTTACACCTTGCAGAGAGGCCTATAGGGAAACCGGAAATGACGCAAGTTACAGAACGACCGGACGATGCGACACGAGCCGACGATGCCCGCCTGAGTGCGGCTCTCAAGGGCTGGCATGTGGTTGAACCGTCGCCTGGATTTGACCAGGGCGTGTGGGACCGGATCCGGCGCGAAGCCGTGGCCACCCCGCCCCGATTGACTGTGATCGAGTTCCTGCGGCTGACCCTCCTGCAGCCAGCCTGGGCCGCCGCGGCCGCGGCAGTGATCGGCGTCGGGATCGGCATCGGTGTGGCGCTGGTCACGCCCCGTTCCGCCGCCTTCGGCATACAGACCGAACGGCTGCTGCAACGCGACACGCTGGCCGGATCCTACCTGGCCATGACCACAGGCGGTGTCCTATGAATTCACGTTGGCTTATACCCGTCCTCACGCTCGTGGCTGTGACGGCCGTCGCCTACGCGCTGACGCAGCGCGTGCTCTGCCGCCGCGCCACGCCGGGCGCCGATACGTGGCAGAATGTCTCGTATCTCGCGAAGGAACTGAACCTGACTGCGGACCAGACACGCCAAGTGCAAGCGCTCCAAGCCGAACTCGGCGCCCAGCTCACGGACTGCTGCGCCCGCCATTGCGCGGCCCGCGCCCGTCTCCCCGAGGCCCTGGCCGCCGGCACCAACGGCGACGCCGCGGCGGAGGCCCGCGTAACCGAAATGGTCAGCGCCTATGAAGCCAGCGAACGCACGACGCTCGCGCACTTGCGCCGGGTGCGCGGGGTGCTCACGCCGCAACAGTGCCGCCGGTTCGATGCCCTGATCACCGAATGCCTGTGCGGGACGTGCAGCATGCCCGGCGGCGGGTCGAAAGCAAGGTAGGGCGTGTAGGCAAGGAATGGCCGAGACCTCACGTGCGCCTGGGGCCTCTACCGGCGGGGGACCGCCGGCTCCAGGCGAATGGCGGCGTTTGGAGCCGGCCGTCCCCGGCCGGTAGAGGCCCGATGAACGGCGATCATGTTCATCAGGAATTTTGGCAGCAAATAGTGTAAGGTAATGCGATCGACGTAGACACAAACATGGTAAGGGAGCAATAGAATGAAACGACTGCTGGGTGTGATGGCGGGTGTGGTTCTGGTGGGTGTGGCGGCGGCTCGGGCGGATGGAACGGCGGCACCGGCGGCGCCAGCCGGCACTGAAGTCAAGGCCGTCAAGATGCAGACGAAATGCCCGGTGATGAAGAACAATGACATCGACAAGAAGCAATACGTGGACTACGACGGCAAGCGCATCTACGTCTGCTGCGGCGGTTGCATTGCGACCATCAAGAAGGACCCGGCCAAGATCGTGAAGGAGATGGAGGCCGAAGGCATCACGCTGGAGAAGGTCCCGGTAGCCAAGCCTGCGGTTCCGAAGGACACCTGAAGCGGGACTAGTCGAGCAGGGCCGTGATCGTAAACCCCGCGGCTTCAAGCATGGCGCGGTCGGCTTCGCAACCCTGACCGCCGGTCGTGAGGTAGCCGCGGGTGAACATCGAGTTCGCCGGGTAGAGCGCCAGGACCTGCATGGCGCCGAGCACAGCCTCGCGGCCCCCGGCGATCCGGATCTCCCGCTCGGGGTTCACGAACCTGAACATCGCCAGGGCCTTGAGCGCCTCGGCGGGACGGATCCGCTTCAGCCCTTCCAGCCGCGTGCCGGGCCGGGGGTCGAGGAAGTTCACGGGTATCGAGTCGGCGCCCAGCTCGCGCAACGCGAAGGCGAGGTCGACGCGATCGGCGTGCGTCTCGCCCAACCCCAGGATTCCGCCGCTGCAGAGTTCCAGCCCCGCCTGCTTGGCCACGCGCGCCGTGGAGACGCGGTCGGCGTAGGTGTGCGTGGAGCAGATCCGGCCATACACGCGCTCAGCCGTCTCAAGGTTGTGGTTATAACGATCGACGCCGGCCGCCTTCAGTCGCGCCGCTTGGGGCGCCGTCAGCAGGCCCAGCGACGTGCAAATCTGGATGGGCATCTCGCGCTTGATGCGGCCCACGGCCTCGCACATCTTGTCGAGTTCGGCCTCGACCGGACCGCGCGCGCTGATCACCATGCAGTACCGGATGGCGCCCAGGTCGCGGGCCTCGCGCGCGCCAGCCACGAGGTCGTCCACGGTCTGCAACGGGTAACGCGGGATATCGCCGGTGGCGGCCGCGGACTGGCTGCAATAGGCGCAGTCTTCGGTGCAGATGCCGCTCTGGGCATTGCGGATCACGTGCAGGGTCACGCCGAGACCGAAGTGATGTCGCCGCACGGCGAAGGACGCGGCCAGCACGTCCAGCAGTTCCTCGTCGGGCGCGGCCAGGGCGGCCAAGGCCTCCTCACGGGAAATCGCGGCGCCGTTCAGGATTCGGCGGCTGAGTTCTTTCCAGTCTGGCATCGGTGAATTCCTCGTCGTGGCGAGCGCACACTCTGCCATGCCACGGGTGGGAGTCAAGCGAGAGGCTCAAGTTGACACGACCTTGTCACAGGGCGCAGGATTCACCCGGCATGACCAACTACACCTCCATTCTGCGCTCACTGGTCCTGCGCTGCGTGTGCTCCTGCCCCTTCTGGATCGCGGGGTGGGTGCTCATCAAGCGGGCCGACGGAGGTTGGGCGGCAGCGGGGACGCTTATGATTGCCATGGCCCTCTTCATCGCCGGGGCCTCCATTGTGGCGCCGGCCATTGCCGAACTCGTGGCCGAGCCCACAGGATCGCTTTACATGCCGCCCGGACATGCCGAGCATCCGGCGCCCATGTATGGGATCGTCGACGCTCGCCGTGCCAAAGGCGACTACGAGGGAGCCATGACCTATCTCGAGGAGATCGCTGCGGCCACTCCTCACGACCTCGACGCCTACGTGAAGATGGTCCACATCGCCGCCGTGGACCTGCACGATCTGTCCCGAGCCGAGACCGCCTATCACCGCGGCATCAAGGCGATGCCGACCGACGGCGATAAGTCTGCCCTCACCGTCATGTACCGGGCCCTCGTATCACGCTACAAGGACCCGACGCGCCCTGAACCGGTGCGTACGATCCCCCTCTCTTGAAACGTCGCCTCCATTTTCAGGTTCCGCGCGACCGGTCAGGAATCGGATTGCTCGATTTTCTGGCGAGCCATTTCCCCTATCACACCCGCGAAGGCTGGCTCGAGCGCTGTATCGCCGGCCGGGTCGCTGTCAACGACCGTCCCGCTCCGCCGGATTACGTCCTGGCGTTCCGCGACCGCATCGAATACCTGACCGCCGACCGGGACGAACCGTTCGTCCGGTTCGACGTGGACGTTGTCTACGATGATGCCGACCTGCTGGTCGTGAACAAGCCTCCCAACCTGCCGTGTCATCCGGCCGGCCGCTATTTCGATCACACGCTGTGGGCCTGGGCCAAAAGCGAGGCCGGCCTGGATGATCCCATCTTCGTCAATCGCATCGACCGCGAGACGTCGGGCCTCGTGGTGCTGGCGCGCAACGCGGCCGCCGCCAAACGCTGCCGCGCCGAGTTTGCCTCCCGCCGTGCCGATAAGCGTTACGTCGTCCTCGTGGAAGGCGTCTTCCCTGAATCCGTAACCGCACAAGGTTGGCTCGTTCCGGATGACGCCGGCCCGGTACGCAAGCGCCGGCGCTTCGTGGCCGGCAAGCTGGACGATGCTGATCCGCCGGGTGGCGAATGGTCCGTAACGCACCTGAGGCTGGCCGCGATCCACGGCCCGATCAGCGAGATCTCGGTGACCCTCGAAACCGGGCGGCTGCACCAGATTCGCGCGACGCTGCTGGGCCTCGGCTTTCCCGTGGTCGGCGATAAACTGTACGGCGTCGATCCCGGCATCTTCCTCCGGTTCTGCACCGATGCCATGACCGAGGACGATCACCGACGCCTGCGCCTGCCGCACCAGGCCCTTCACGCGGAAAGGCTCGTCTTCCGCCACCCCAGCACGCGCGAGCCCCTCGACCTGCACGCGCCCCTGCCGAAAGACATGCAGGCGCTGATTACCTCGTGGTAGTGGCATGCCTGGAACAGAACGCCCGGCCGAGACGGACATGGAGCCGGCCGTCCCCGGCCGGTAGCGCAAGTCGCGGACCATGGGCTACCG
>CAITUY010000108.1 GCA_903895695.1 uncultured bacterium | reverse complement strand
CGAAAGAAAACCCGACTGAAATACAAACGCGGCGGGGCGGATCACCCGCCCCGCCGCCTTCGCAACTTCATCCCGCCACCCCAGCTACATGTTCACGCCGCCGCTGGTACTTTTCGTGTGCCCTTGCGAAACTGCGAAGCGGCGGCATTAGCACAACGACAGTCAATGCGACAAATGCAATGACTGCCAGACAAACCAAAGCGGCTATGACCGCAAAGATACGCTTGAGAACTGCCTTCATCCTCGATCAACCGGTAGTTGCGCTCTGGTTTACTTCGTCAGAAAGCCGCCCAGACATGCCCTGCGACACCGCGGTCGACGACAGTCTTCAGGTCCGGGAATCTCGCCACGACTTCGCCGGCGGGAAGGTCGACGGCGAGAACGGTTCCGTCCTTGGATTTGACCGTATAGAGGGGACCGTTGCTCCCGCTCCGAATGGTGATCATCCTTCCGCGTGTCTCCAAGGAGCCGATAGTTGGCCATCCTCATCTGTCAGTCTTCTGAGGCAGGTACCACCGTCCGTCGTCTCGCCGTTTCCAAATACCTTCCTTCTTGCTGTCGTTGGTCACCGGCAGGACGATTCGGCCTGTTTCTCTTCATGCCCCGCGTCAGAAGCCACGCCAGTCCAAGACAGACGGAGGTAGTTCCGAAAAGAGTCACCGTGATGCCGTCTCGATTCCCGAAACGGGATGGCACAACGACGAGCAGCGAAAGCGCCAGAACCGCGAATGTCGCCACGCTGATGGCAGTGACACGGCGCCAGTTTATCTGGACGCCGTTTCGTTTGGCCATCCAGGCGGTGACGCCAATCACGAGGGGAATCTGAACGCCCAGCACCAAGACCACTCTGCCTGTGAGATTTCCGATCATCATCGCATCCTATGAACCGAACGGCGCAAGTCAGCCTGAATCGGACTTCCCGGCGATAGCCTGGAATTGCTGCGATACTTTTCGCCTTCCCAAAGCTAAGGCCACCGCAACCGCGCCGGATAGACAGAAAAGGCAGATATCGGTGACCATGTTCAACCATGGGAATGGAGCGACGAAGTCAACCCACTGCCCATCTTCGAGATGGAAGAAGACGCCCGGAACCGGGAACCCCATCACCCTGAGGCTATGTCCCAGTGGCAACTGACACTGATTGACCAGGAGGCCCAAGCCGCCACCCGCCACGGCAGCCATGAAAAGAAGCCTCCATGGCACCTGACCACGACGCGAACGGAGTCGTTTGCATTGCCGACTCAGCAGGTAGCCGAGGGGCACCCCGAGCAGCATGACCACGATGATTGTCGCGATCATCGCCAGTTCACGCCCCAGACGTTTCGGAATCTCTGCCGGAGAGCCTCATCTGGAACCCCCAGGAACGACAGCCGGAACGTGCTGGCGGTTGTTCGTGCCATGATGCACGCGGTCTGAATCTGATTGCACCGCACCAGTTCGGCCAACTCGGACAGCAACGCCGTGCGGATTTTGCCACGTTTGACGATGACCATTCCGTTGTGGACGAGGACCACCGTGTCTGTCAGTGGTAACGAGGCAACTAGGCGTATCCAGAATGGCTTCATCTTTTCCCGCACGACCTTGCCGGTTGCTTTCCGGCGGCCACCCGTCGACTCCTGCTCATTCTCCGCATCTTCGTCTGGTTCCGTCGAGCCCTTTTCAGTCGACTTCCCAACGAGTATTTCAGCCGATTTCTGCTTGCCTAGATGTCATTATGGCCGTATTTTTTACACCTATGTATTCAAGATTACTCAAGCCACCGGACACCTCCATCCTCCTGCTCGGACCGCGGGGAACAGGAAAATCAACCTGGATTGCACAGCATTTTCCTGATGTCACGCGCTACGACCTGCTTGACACGAGGGAGGCACTGCGTCTTGAACGCGAACCCGGCAGGCTATTCCTTGAGTTGAGAACGGTACCCGCGGGCAAATGGGTTGTGCTCGACGAAGTGCAGAAAGTGCCAACGCTTCTGGACGAAGTGCAGCGCTTGATAGAGACCTGCGGGTTGCGGTTCATCTTGTGCGGCTCCAGCGCCCGGAAGCTCAAGCGTTCCGGCGTGAACCTGTTGGCCGGGCGGGCCATCGAGACGCGCATGTTCCCGCTCGTGTCCGCCGAACTCGGCCGGAGCTTCAGTTTACAGACGGCCATCGCAACCGGCACGATGCCGCTGGCCGTGACCGGCGCCGATCCCGTCGGGTTCCTGACGACCTACGCCCATGCCTATTTGAATGAGGAAATCCGGGCCGAAGCCGTGACGCGCAACGTGGCGTCATTTTCCCGATTCCTGGAGATCGCCGCCAGACAGAACGCGCAGGTCACCAACCTGAGCAACATTTCCCGCGATGCGGCCGTTGCCCGTTCGACCGTGCAAAACTACTTTGACATCATCACCGACACGTTGCTCGGCTATTGGATCGAACCGTGGAAACTCAAGCGAGCCACGAAGCAGGTCGCCCATCCCAAGTTCTACCTGTTCGACACGGGAGTCGCCCGCGCGCTTTCCGGCCGCTTGCCATACCCGCCATCGCAGGAAGAGACGGGTCCCCTGCTGGAAACCTACCTCTTCCACGAGATGCGCTCATTCCTGGGCTACTCCAAACTGCGCTACAATCTCCATTTCTGGCGCAGCCATGATGGCGCGGAAGTCGACCTGTTGTGCGAAACACAGGAAGGATTCGTCGCGATCGAGATGAAGGCGGCCACGCAGTGGCAGAAGAGGTTCTCCGGCGGGCTGCGTCGATTACGCGAGGAGCTCTCGCCGGCGCCGGTCCACACGTTTGGCGTCTACCTTGGCGAGCGGCGGGCACTGATTGATGAAGTGCTTGTGCTGCCCGCCACCGAGTTCCTCACCATGCTGTGGAACGGCGAGATCATCCGCCGGTAGGAACGGGTGACTCTCATTTCCGGAGAGCTCGGCTAGCAGTATGACCCAGATTGTCATGAGGTGGTATTCCATCGCGTATCTCTCCAGACGAGTGCCGGCTGGTAGACAAATTCGCCGACTTTCACGCCTTACCGCCGGTATGACCGGGATCCGCGCCGTCCCCGTACTTGTCACCCGGCTCAACTTGGATGTAGATGCGCTTTGGCGAGTAGCGGCTGGTGGAGGGTCCAAACTCGTCGTTCATCGGATCGGTAAGGGAGCGACATTGCGGACTGAACAGTCACGCTTCGCAGTCTGATTGGGATGCTTTTCGGCCGTCATCTCGCCGAACTACCCGACAATCTCCACGAACCGGCGGGGCTTCACGATGGGGATGCCGCCGAAAGATCCCAAACTCAGCAGATCGCCATCTCCCGACACGACGAAGTCGGCACCGCCATCGATCGCACATTCCAGGTACTTGTTGTCGTCGGGATCTCGGCAGGCATCGACTCGACTGCGCACATCGATAAGGACGGCGTGGTGAAAAATGAAACTGACCCACGAGTCGGCCAGATGCTCCTTGTCCTCCTCCCGGCCCAAATCCCGCAGGAGATCGGCGTACTCTCGCAGGATGAGTTCAGAGGCGAGAACCACGATCCGATCGTGTGCCCATAGGTCGAGCACGCGGAAGGGGTAGCCCGCCCAGAAGATGCCTGAGGCCAGGACGTTAGCGTCGAGCACGATTCGCATCGCGGACTCTCCGGATCGCCGCGGGCACGTCGGCCTTCTTAAGCCCCGTCCTGCCGGCGTAGGCGTGGGCATCGGCGATCAACCGCCGGAAGGCCGACAGTTTGGGGGCTTCGAGCGGCTTCATCAGCACGCTCTCGCCGTCCGTGATCACGGCCAGCTTGTCCCCAACCTTGATTCCGAGTCTGGTCCGCATCGCCCCGGGGATCACTACCTGACCCTTGGAGGACACACTGGTAATTTCCAACGTAGTCATGTTCGTCTCCAGTAAGAAAGTTGTACCTACAGCATAGCACACAGGAGGCACAGCGCAAGCGGGTTGCGGCGTCGCACCATGTTTGGTCAATAAGACTGGCGCGGCCTGACCTTCCTCGGGTACCTTCGACTAAAAGGCTTTCTTCCCGGCCAGCGGCCCCCTCCGGTCGCCGGTTCGGCGCTCCTCAATTCCTTACGTCATCCTCAGTCCCGAACCGCCCATCCGGGCCGGCGGAAGCAATGCTAATCGCAGCGGAAGAGTTGCTGTCCGCATTCGGGTTGACCGAATAGCGATAGGGACGTTCCCAAGGGTCAAGGGCAGGACGTTCCATGTATGGGCCTCGCCAGTTGGTGGTGCCCGGATTCTGGAGCAACTCGTTCAGGCCCTTTGGTTCGCTTGGCCACCGACCGCAATCCAGCCTGAACAAGTGGCACGCGAGGGCGAGGCTGTAGATGTCGCCGCGGGCATTATGCCGCTTGACGATGTCGGACCTCTCAGTGAGACGGGGAAGTAACACGAACGTCGTGCAAAACGCAATCACTGCCACCAGGAATCCGGCAGCGCCAATCACGGACAAGATGCGTCGCTTTCCTGTCATATTCGAATGTCACCGGTCAAGCGCAGGCTTGCCCGTCTCTTGGGGTGGGTTGTTGTGTCCGCTTCAATCCCCCTGCTTCACTCCTCGGCTTTCCCGATTGGTCGCCGTCGCCTCGGCAATCACGCTGGCGATTGAGTGAACGACTTGCCGGGTACGCTGATCGATCTCTTCATCTCGGACCACTTGCAGGACGTTAGTCTCCCCCGGCATCAACGGGCCACCCGTGCCGGCTGTGATCTCAAGATATGGATCCCCCGCAATCTCGAACTTTCTCCTTATGACCAGTCTGGTGTCCCTGTGCATGAAGGGGGAAAACTGCTTGCTGATGCGAAGAGTCAACGCCACACGCTGACCGGCGAGCGGTGCCATTTGTTGTAGTTCGCCCGCAAGCGTGCCATGCAATCGCACCTCAGCGCCAGTTGAAAGGTCCGACGGCACCTGGCCAGCTTCCGCCACCGTATCCACAACGACGTACGAGGTTGGCCATGGAACGTTTTGCAGGATTAGTGTCCCGATGGCGCCCACGGCTATGCCGACCAGAACCGAAAGCAATGTCTGCCTAGTCATTATTCTCCCTTCGCAGAACGAGCACCGCCGCTCACCTGGCGTGGGTACTCCCGCCGCCAGCGTGAACTGGCACGGGATTCGTTGCTGCGTCTGCCTGCTGCCATGCTAGTTTGACGACAGGAAATCGGTTCGTCTCCCACACCGATGAGAGGATCCTTTGCTCGTCAAAGTGAAGGGCAAAAACCAAGATGTCTCGCCCCGTGACGGCGGTAAGACGGATGACCCCATTCTTATCAGCGGAATAACCTTGGCCAAACACGTTCACGTCCGGAGTGGCAAACGCCGTTGAAATCGGCCGACCAAAACCATCGACCACGTGTAGCGTGACAATCGGCTCATCAAGTCGCTCCGCATGCTCCATGCCGCTTGCCAGTCTCGCGACGTTCAGACCGTAGGTTGTGACGCAGTATGCGTCCCCCAGTAGCAGAAGGCAGGCGATTGCCAGTTGGAACCTCGGCGGCAGCATCAGGAATTTTGTCCTGAGGCCGACGACCAACAGCAAGGCGACGGGGGCTATGTAGCAGCAGCTCCAAAGAACTGGCAGGTTGATCGCCGACATGAACGGGTCGTCGTACAAGGCCGGCACCGGCGGGTTGAGTGCCTGTGTGACCACCCGAGCCCAAAAGGTGCCCATCCCGAACGCAGTTGCCGCCACCAGCAAACAAAGCGACGCCAACCACCATCCGCGGCCTCTGGCTTCCCCGGTTTTCATCTTCCCACACAATGTTCAAGGGCCATTCTTGGCGGGCACTCCGTCGCGGGGATCCCCTTTTCGTCTGTTGTGCACGTCTTGGATGATCGCTGCTGTCAGCAAGCCGAACCCCAGGCTATGAACTGGGGCCATCATCTCTATTCTCTTGGCAATCGTTCACCGGCCGAGCGCAGGCTGGTCCGTCTTTTGAGCCGACTTCAGGGCCATCAACTTCACATCTACATCGGCCTCAGCAATGAATCGGCCTTCAAGATGTTCCCTGATCCGGATTGCGGCTTCCCGTTGGGTCAAGCCAGCTACAGCAATGCGGCCAACATATCCCAGGTCAATCTCCCCAGACGAGGTGATTGTATATGAGTGGGTCAACGAGGGCTCACCAATAACCGTGATGAACACGACATCCCCTGGTTTCAATCGGACTTCAGCCAATCTACGCCGTTCTTGATTCTCCGCCTCCGAAAGGATGTAGCCGCGTTTCAGCGCTTCATCTCTTGCCATGAGATAACTCCTCAATCCCTGCACCGCCGCACCGAGAAAGAGCGCAGCGATACCGGCGCACGCCATGTATGATGTTACTTTCATTTCGAAGGCGGGCCTGCCGGTCAGTCACCGGGGCCGATTTGGCCTAGCATCTCCGTTTGCGAAGCCGCCGCGGGCGAGCCATACGAGAGCGGGCCGCTGTTGATTCGCGATAGTTTGTTGAGCGACTTTATCGCTTCTGCGGCCATTCTGCTTGCGTCTTCCATTCTTGCAGCGTGTCTTGGAGCACGCAAATCCATAGGCTTGCGTTCGTTGGCAACGACCCCGTCACATCCGCCCTGAATGTAAGCATGCAACCGGGATGAATGCCTTTCGCCCACTCCCTCGCATCCGCCTGCCTTTGGTCGTGTTGAACAACTCAATCGCCTCTGGGGTTTTGAGAATTCTGACCTCGCATCCGGATACCGTGCGCATGTCGCCCGCCGGCGTCACCATGCCATCCCAACCGATCGCGATCCGCCTCCCGTAGGTCGACTCGCGGGACGATGATGCCGTCCAGCCGTTGCACGGTTGCCATGATGAAGACAGGGTGCTTCAAATAGCCGCCTTAGAACATTGCAATTGGCCGCTCCTTTGGCTTACAGTCAGCCGCATGAAGACTCCTGCCCTGTTCCCTCGCTATTCCCAGTTCCGTCTCACGGAGGCGCTGAAAGACAGCCCCGTGGTGCTGGTGCATGGCCCCCGGCAATGCGGCAAAACCACATTGACTCGCATGGTGGGAGACAAGGCTGGTTACGCCTACTTCAGTTTCGACGAGGAGGTGATTCTGAGGGCAGCCGAAGCCGATCCGACAGGCTTTGTCTTGGATCTGCCCGAACGAGTGATCCTCGACGAGATCCAGCGAGCGCCAGGTCTGTTTGTTGCGATCAAGGCGACCGTGGACAAGCATCGCATTCCCGGTCGATTCATCCTGACTGGATCGGCCAATGTGTTCCTGGTGCCCCAGTTGTCGGATTCCCTCGCCGGACGGATGGAAATCCTGCGCCTGCATCCCCTCGCCCAAAGCGAATTGGCAAGGGTACAATCCTGTTTTCTGGCCAGCCTGTTCGCCAATTCGTTCAAGGCTCGTTCTGTGGAACGATTGGGCCCGGAATTGGCCGCACGGATTGTGACGGGAGGTTATCCTGCCGCTCTGGCACGGTCCACGCCTGCCCGCTGTGCCGCGTGGTACCGCGACTACGTCGAAGCGTTGGTCCAACGCGATGTGAGCGAAATGGCCCGAATCAGTTCTCTTCATGTCCTTCCCCGGCTGCTGTCATTCGCGGTCGGCCAAACGGCGAAACTCTTAAACGTGTGCGATCTGGCGGCTCCTTTTCAGCTCAGCCGCCCTACGATCCGCGATTATGTGACGCTTCTTGAGCGGGTGTTCTTGTTGGACATCCTGCCCCCCTGGCACAGCAACCGACTCAGCCGCCTGATCAAGACGCCGAAACTCCACATGGGGGACACCGGCGTTGCCTGCGCCCTGATGGGCATGGATGCTCATGATCTAGCGAAAGACCGGACCGTTCTCGGGCCGTTATTGGAGACTTTCGTCTTCCAGGAAGTGAGGCGACAGGCAGAGTGGCAGGATAAGCCCATTTCCTTCCATCACTTCAGGGACAAAGACGGGGTCGAAGTGGATATCGTCTTGGAACGTGGAGCACAGGAAATCGCGGGAATCGAAGTCAAAGCCTCAGCCACTGTCACAGCCAAAGACTTCTCTGGATTACGAAAGCTTCGCGATGTGTCGGGTTCGCGTTTCCTGGGTGGCGTGGTGCTGTACGATGGGGAACAATGCGTCCATTTCGGGGACCGGCTTCATGCCGTGCCCATCCGGACATTATGGGAAACGACCTGACCGTTTCCTCTCCATCCTCCGCTAGGATCGCTCTTGCCGATGCAAATTGGACGCCGACTACTTGAGCGGGAAGCAGGTGTGGACACTCCGGGAGATAAATGGCGTTTTTCCGGGAGATTCCCGACAAAGAATTGTCAGACTTTCCTAACGCCTTTATCTGCAAGCCATTATGCCGACAAAGAATTGTCCTATGCTTGCCGCGACTTTTCATCCTGGCGAGCCGGGTTCGACTCCCGGTGGGCGCGCCACGCAGCAGAGTTCGACGGACCGAACACGCTGCGTGGCGCAGCCCCGGCTCTCGGCGGGGCTCTCGAGCCCTGGCCCCCTGTCACCCCGGATATCAACCACCCTGCCCTGAACAGTCGCTGGCCCGAGCAGGTTGCGGGGCCTTGTTGGACGATCCGATTCCTGCGACGCGCCCGGCGATCCAGTCAGCCTTCCACATAACGACGATCCCCAGAATGGCCGAGACCCCCTCGACGCCCGAGCTTATCATCCAGGATCGCGGACCAGCGAACTCTGGATTGCGGGCAACATCCATGGACAGGCGACTGAAGCACCGAATGCCAGCGGATAAGAACGTGAACAGGCCGAACAACCGGACCCAGAAGGCGTAGGATGTCAACACAGCGAGACTGGCTGGGATTGAAAGCTCTTTTGCCGTCCCGTCCGGAACGATCAGTGAAAGAATGGGCGACCGCTTGAAGAGCAGGATGTAGCACAGGAACGCCAAGACCCAGATGTAAAGCACCTCGAACCCGACAGCGGTCCATTTGTCTGTGTACTTGCTCGCCTCATCTGGCATCCCGATGTATGCGCCCAG
Source organism: uncultured bacterium (assembly GCA_903895695.1). Lineage (GTDB taxonomy): Bacteria > Verrucomicrobiota > Kiritimatiellia > CAIKKV01 > CAITUY01 > CAITUY01. The sequence goes on along the minus strand of CAITUY010000108.1, from coordinate 17,772 downwards.
GGTCACAATGCCGGTCACCAATGCCAGCACAAACGACATCGCCATCCACACAAGCACGATGTCGGCGATGTCTCGTTTGGTCATGTTCATTCCATCGCCTCACCCAGCAACTATTAACGCCGATCCCGACTACCGCCGCCCATCCGCCTCACTGTACCGCCGCCCCTCGGCGGTAGTCCACCCCGTTCGGGCGGAATCGGACGCCCATCGTCCAGGCACCCACCGAACGCTACCGACCTGCCGCGGGTCAAAAGCCCACGTTTCGACCGGAGCCTGTGATCGTCTTCGTGCCGTTGCTTTCCGAGAGCGTGCCGGTAACCATGACCTTCTTACCATCGCCGTGCTTTGCAAGGGCGACCCCGGCCCAACCGGACACGTAATAAACCTCCTGGCTCCCGTTTGTCATGTTCATCACCGTGAGCGTTGCATTCGCCTTGCTGGGGTTCATCTGCCCGCCGGCAGTTGCGATCGCCTTTGCCCGCCCCGTTACCGCCACCCTCTCGGCCGTTGGCGAGTAGGTCTTCTTGAGAATCTTCATGTCATAGATAGGCAGATTGGCTGGACTGATCTGAGGCTCATTGATGCGCATCTTGAGCCTGAACTCGAACGTGGGGTGGGAGTCGCAGAAGGCCGTCCAGAAATATTCTCCATCAGGAATAGTTTCTTCTTCGCCTTCACAGTAGTCCACCGGGAGTTGTAGTCTGGCCAGAAGCTCCCATTCGTCGATGGGAAACTCAATCTGGCGCAGCCGGTCCACGACGAATGGCATCTGAGCATCGCCAGCGATCTGAACCCGGTTGATCGTCCAGGATTTCCGGTCCAAGCGTACCTCCACCCAATGGTTCCCATCGTCGCTTGGGGTCGCACATCGAAAAAGAAAGAAGTATTCTGCCAAAAAGGACGATGACACATCCGCGAGCGGCAGGATGTTCCTGTACATGATTCCCGAGTTATTGGTCTTGAAGAACGCCAGCATGGCATCCCCAATCTCTCCATTGGAACCGGTGGAGAGCAAACGCCGGAAGTCAGCAACTTCGCCCTGCGATTGGTCGTTGGTCTGGGCAAGCCCGGAGCCGAGCACGGCCAGCCAAACCACCCCGACTGCGAGCATCGTTCTCATCTTCATCAGCGCAAGTCCAACGCTCACGGAACATTCTTGGCGGGTGGCGGCTGTGTTTGCATGCGTTCGATCTTCTCGGTTATAGAGTCGAGCACATGTGTAACATAATCGATGGCCCCATCTCCCCCATCTTTTGCCTGCGTCGCAATATAGAACCCACCTCCGACTACGAGAATTCCAGTTGTTGCATCAACGGCAATCGTAACTGGTGCCGCAAGTATGCGAATTGCGTAGTTTTCACATTTCTCAACACCGCTTCTTTCCACGAAGAAGACGCCCGATACGTCGCTTCGAATGTACTTGATGTGCCTGGCCCTCAAATCGGCTTCGCATACACGGTTTTGCGGGACTACCACATAGGATTCCGTGTGGTCCCACAAATACGTTGTTGCGCACGACGCAAGAACCAGGGGAAACAACAAAGCAATCCATTTTCTATTCATGGTCTCCGCCGACCTCACGGCCCACCCGCAGCGGGCAGACCTTCGGCCGTTGAAGGGGCACCTGATGCCCGCAAACTACCCGTTACATACTCTCCGAACTCGTCAAGTTCTACCATGAGTTCGCCGCTTGAAACCTGAATGCGGGGTGCCTGCTGCCTCCTGACGTCCGATAGTCGTAATACTACTGCAAACACAGGATGCCGGCTTGTGTCAACACCGTTACAGACGAGCACGCACGAGATCTCTTGGACTTGAGGTGCCTTGGGTGACACGTGGGATACGGAAGCGGCCACCTTCACTGCCAACTCGCCAACCGTCGTCGCTTTCGGCTCGATCCGAAGCGTCTGTGGACCACGAGGGTAGAAGGACTTTCCCCACACAGGATCGCCCTCAGTCCACCCATGCCTGAGCGGCCGTCCGGGCGAGGCGAGTAGCTCAAACCAGCCTTTACTGACGGCTCCCTTCTCGACCATTCCGTCCGGCCTGATCTCCACGCCCGCTCGTTCGTACCGATGAACAACCTCGCCAAGTGTTTCATTGGTCCGCGTGGTTCCTCGCCCGTGATACTCCACAAAATAGCCCTCGTCAGGCGCTCCACCTTCCGGTGACAGATGCCAGAGATACTCGATGCGATCCACGCTCAAGTTGCGGCGTTCGGCATCGGTTAGCCTGGTTGCGATAGCCTCCCTTGCGACTGATTCGATACGATGCCAGTCTGGAAGTGTAAGAACGGCATCACGCACTGGGTGCTGTGGCCCACAACCAGACTGCAGGGCAACTGCGGCGACCGCGACAAAAACCACGGCAGTCGCCGCATTGATTCTGGATGGCGATCTCATGTCGGCCGCAACCTCTTCTCCAAGTACATCGCCCTGACCAGGACGGGCCCGGCAAGGGACTGGTGCGCAGCATGGATGGCCTGACTCATGGGTTCCTTATCGCAACACGCCCTTCTCTCGACCAATCATTATGGCCCCCTTGAATAGCGTGAAACCTCGCCGAGGGGATGCTGCTCGCCAGCGTTCTGGCGTGTTCGATGGGGATCACGGTGTCCTGCAGGGCGCCGAAGATCTCCACCGGCCCCTTGTACTTGGAGAGCGAGCGAATGTTATCCCAGCTTGCTCCCCATATCAGACCAACTGGAAAAAAAGGAACATGATCCGCCGCGACACGGGTGAGCTTGTCGAACGGAACGACTAACACAATCTTGTCGGGAGGCGGGGACTGGCTTGCCAGCGAGCAAGCGGGTCCACTTCCAATGGATTCCGCCATGACGCATATGGGAATGCCCGGGAAGGTCTTTCGCAGAAGCAGATACGCCTCCGCCGCCGCGGCATCCAGAGAGGCTTTCGATGGTTTGCCCGCCCGAAGCCCGTAACCCGGATACTCCAGAATGAAGACCGAATCGTGCTCCGAAAAGGATGGGATTGCATATGACCGGTCAGATGCCTGGCCCGCATTGCCGTGCAGCATGAGCCAAACCGTTTCGGGAGCGGCCACTTGCCGAGAGTAACCAATGATCCTTCCATTCAATTCCCACGGGGCGAGGCTGCTGTGGCGGTTCTCGTGGCTCGGGTAGAACACGAACTTCCGCTGAATGGCCGTGCATCCGACGAGCGACGCAAGGCAGACGCCTACGAGGACGGAAGTAAGCCCCTTTCCCGACGCCACGTGCATGAAATCAGTATTCATCCTTTAGCGAACATCATGGCCGTGTGCGGCTGTCGAGCAGTAAGGGAACAAATTGAGGTTTTCCGTCTTTGTCGTACCCCTCGATCCTCCAGACGGCGACCGACCACATGCCGGCGGCGTTCTTCTTGGCTTCGAACTCTGCTCTGTCGGCCCATGCGTCATTGGATTGGACTGCCTTGCGGGCGATTTCGATGACCTTCTCCTCGGTCAGCACTGATCCCTGCATTACGGGTGCCGCGGCGGGGACATCGACCGTCTGCGCCGCTTGGCTGGGAACTTTCGTCACCTCCGTGTGCCACTGCTCAAGGATAGTCTCGGCCCTCTGTTGGAGTTCCTTTGGCACTTGCTTCAAGCCGTAGACGTGGTACGCAACAATCCCGGCGTGAAGTGAGAAGCCGACTGACCTCTGCTTCCCGTTCTTCGTTGTGAGCAAGAGGTGGTAGTACAGGGGGGCTGGATCGATGTGGCCCCCGGGGCTGACCGGCATTCCCACGGACCATGGTTTTAGATTCCCGAACAAGGGGAACATCCCTATGAAGGCTCTGGCTTCCTGAAGATCCAGTGTCATCCAGTCGTTTGTTACTTCGTGACCGTACGGAATCGGCGCTGCCCCGAACGCGAACTCGCAGCGGGTGATATCATTCGTATCTGGGAACGCACAAGCGTGGCTCGCCAGCAGCATTAAAGCACTCAACATGATGTGCATCCATCGAATCTTCACAGTGCTACCGGATATTCGCACCAGTTTGCTCATCGTCACGCGTCCCAACATCAGTCTTGATAGGCAGAGGAATCCCCGGCCGCCGCGGACCCCGAAGTTACAGGCGAGGCCTTGTCCGGGCTCGGCGCCGCCCCAAACACCAGAATCCCATCACCGTAGATCGCATACGGCACCTGTGCGAGCGCACTCAGTTCCTTGATGAGTTGCAGCAGCGAGATGTTTTCCCTGCTACAGGTGACGGAGACAACTCGAACTCGTTGACGGCAAGTGGCGGGACCGTCGGACTCTTTGCTCCAGTCCTCCAGCGCCTGGACGCCGCGCCGCCCATCCTGCTTCGCCGATTGCCGGCTCGCAAGATTCAGAAACTCCACGATGGCATGGAGATCCGCCTCCCGCAGGTCGACTCGTGGGACAATGATGCTGTCCAGCCGTTGAAGGGTTGCCGGGACATCCGCAACTAGAGGGGCAGTACTGACACTGCCCCGTCGGTTCGCCATCTGCGACAACTGGACCGTATCGAAGCAGAGGATGACAGGCCACAGCAGCAGAAACAGCGGACCAGACCCCGTGGCATAGGGCATCATGGCCCAATTGTCGTCCCTCATCGCCCTTCGAAACAATGGGAGGATGTAGAGATAATGGACCAACAGGTAAATCGCCCCGCCCACAAAGTAGAAGATGAAGACATCCGGCATGTGGTTGCTCATTGAGCTATCCGCGTCCGGCGGTTGCCCCACGCCGCTTGGTTCCGCGGCGTGTTCGCGTGCCTCTGCCCGGCACCCCGCCCGCGATTACGCTCTCGCCCCGTGGATTATGCGGCGGGGTGCCGCCGCCGTTCCGTCGAGAAATCTACCAGCCCGGCCTGGCCCCGGCAAATGCAACCGCTTAGGCTTTTCGCATGGCCGCCAATCGGCGGCTACCGCCCGGTCACCAGCTCTCGTGCCATGTATCGATCATCACATGGAAGTTGCGCTCGGCCACGGACTCGTCGTCGTAGGACAGGACGCAGTCCGAGGGCGCCAGGATGCAGCCCGTCGCGGGCGTGAAGGCGGCGATCGCTTCGCGGACCGCCCGCCGCACGTCCGCCTCCGTCCCCTTCTCCAGGGCCAGGTAGTTGTTCACGCCCCCGCAAAGCGTCACCGCGTCGCCGATGGCGGCGCGGATCGCGCGGATGTCCGTCCCGTGCGCCAGCGGGTCGAGGTTGGAGAGCATGTCGAGCCCGGCACTCTTGATGGAGTCCAACAAAGGCATATAGCCGGACATCATCACGTAGTCCACCGTAGCCCCGGCCGCATGGGCCATCGCCGTTTCCCGCTTGAGGGGCTCGAAAAGGAACTCCGTGAAAAGCCCGGGCGACCAGAAGTCCGTGCTCTCGTAGATGCCGCGGCGGACCACGTGCTGGGCGCCGGCTTCCAGCGCGACCGCCAGCACCTCCCGCTGCCAGTTGGCCACCAGTTCCACGTAACGCCGGAACAGGTCCTTCTCCTCCATCGCCATCTGCAGCGTCCGTTCAACGCCGGACATCCAGATGATCGGGTCGCCCACGCCGAGCTGATACACCGCCAGCGTCAACTGGTGCTGATCGCAGAACTCCCTCGCCCGGCGCGCCTTCTCCCAGTACTCCGCCAGGGCCGCCCCGGTGACCGGGCGCAGCAGGCAGGCCAGCGCCTCGAGATCCGCCTCCTTCTCGACCAGGTACTGCCTCGAGCGGTTCGCGGGCACGTGGTAGTCGCTGAAAAGGTCCAGCGTCTCCCGGCCCCGCGAAAAGTAGTCGTTCTCGTAATCCTCGGTCCGCACGACGACCTGCCGCAGACTCCCCTTGGGCGTCCGGTACTCCTTGCCCATCAGGGGATGGGGTTCGCCCGCCGGCTGCTCTCTCCACGACCGCACCCGGATCTCGGGATTCGCGTCCGGCAGGCAGACAGCCTCGTCGAGGCTGATGCCCGCATCCAGGCCGAGCCCCGTGAAGTACTTCGCCCGCTTGAAGGGCGACGGCAGGCGCTCGGTCACAAACCGCACAAACCCGTGGCACAGGGTTTCCACGCAGAGCGGCAGGTGATCGACAGGCTGGCGACGCATCGCCGCCAGCACGCGCTCCCGCGAGGTCATCGAGCTCACCGTTGCCTTGACCGTCACGGCTTCACCTCCTCGAACGACATGTCATCGACCCACGCCTGCCCCTTGGCGCCGCGAGCCCCCGCGATTTCGAGGTTGATGATGGCCGCATAGTCACCGGGCTTGGGCTCGACGCGCAGCTCGACCAGCTTCCAGTCCGCCGTGCTGCCGGTCAGCGGCTCCGACGTCGTCACCCGGTTGCCGGGCAGCACCACGCTGGCCCGGAAGGTGCCATCGAGATCCGCGGTCTTGACGTAGAACCGCAACCGGTAGGGGCGGCCGCTGAAGTCACGGCCGAAAAAGCTCAGCCCTTCACCGACCTTGACCGTGACCGCGCCATTCTCGAGGCTCAGCCGCAGCGCGCCCCGGGACTCATGCCCCACGTCGGGGTCCACGACGTACCAGGGGTACGGCGAAAAGGCCTGGGCATGCTGCCGCGTCATGACCGGCACCACCTGCGGCCCGGAGAAATGCGTGCCTGTCGGATCGAAGAGCGCCGCCTGGGCTTTCACCTGCGTGCCCCAGATCGGGTGCGGGGCGGCGGCCATCGTGACGGCCGCCATGGCCGCGCCGTGGGTGCTGGTGACGCACCAGCGATCCTTCTGCTCCGTGCCCGCGGGCAGTGTCTTCGGCAAATCGCAGCGCTGAACGTGCAGGTCCAGCATCACCGTGCAGAGGCCGATCTTGTAGGGTTTGCCCGCTGAGGGCGGCAGGATTTCGTAGGTGGGATTCACGTCCTGCTCGCCGGCGAAACAGATCATCGGGGCCTCGCGGTTCAGCCTGGGCTCGGGCGGCAGCAGGATGTGATTGAGGGGGTAACGATAAATGCGACCGTCCTCGTCGCGCCAGAGGATCTCCGTGTAGCGGGCGTCCCAGGACCGCGTGGCCCCGGGGGCCGGGCCGGCGACGCTGTAGGGCCAGGGGTCGAAAATCTCCACGATGGCTGGCCTCTCGGCGAGGTACTTCATGGTGTTGTCGAGGGTGTAGACGTACGTGTCGCGGGCGGCGTCGTAGGTGAGCGTCACATCGCATGATGTCTTGACCGTCGGCTCCTTGCCTTTTTCGCGGTCGGACGTGAAAGCCCGCAGCCGCACTTTGTCCGCGGCGCAGTCGAGGATTTCGATCGGCTGCTCGGGCCAGGTGCCGGCGCCAATGAACTGCAGCGCGATGGAGGTGGCCGCGCGGGCGCCGGGGCGGAGTTTGGCGCTGCTCAGGGCAACCGGGTGCCAGAGCCAGCCCTGGCCATTTTTGCCGTCAGCCAGACGGGCGATGGGCTCGGCGCCGTCGAAGAGCCAGCGGTAGCCGCACCAGGTGCGATTGGAGAAATGCGGCACGTGCGCCGCGACGGCGGGCGTTGCGGGCCCCTCGGGCGGCAGCGGCCGGAATTGCGTCCCGCTTACGCTCAACTTGGCGTGGTTCGCCCCGGCCAGCACGCCGCCGGCGGCGATCGGCTCGATCCGGTCGACGACATCGATCACGGGCTTGCCGTTCACGCTCACCTCGAAGCGAGAGCCCGTCGCGCGAACCATCACCGCAAACGGCCTGTCCCGGGCGATGTCGCAGTCGGCGACGGCCAGGAAGTTGCCCGGGGTCTTCCACAGGGCGACGCACTTCTCCTTGACCGAAAACTGCAGCCGGTACCGCGCCAGCGGCCCCTGGTCGCGCAGCACGAGCCCGCCCTGGAAGTAGAACTGGGCCATTTCCATGAAGCGGCAGTAGTCCCCGGTGTCGTACGGACTCTCGCGGAAGTCATACTCACCGATGCAGATATCCGCCGCCAGCTCGAAGTCGGCAAGTGACTGCGTGCTTAGCGACTGCGTCTGCCACTCCAGCGGGAAGAAGCGCCAGTTTTCGGTGGGGTCGGTCGCGAAATCCCAGGGCGGGATGCCGCCGGCATTCAACTGCACAGGGTTCATCGCCTTGCCTGGCGACTCGGGCGCAGCGGTCGCCGCCACGGCCAATAGGGACAGGGTCATCAGCAAGCATATCGTGTTTCTCATCGATTTCTCCTTAAGTAGTGTCACGGGCCGACCAGCGCACGCCCCAGCGTAACCGGCCACCCTTTCGCATCCCAAAACGGCGTCTCGGCGCCCTGGCGCTCGCCCAGCGTGGTGCCCAGGAACACGAGCGTCGCCCCGCGGCCGAACTTACCCTCCACAAACACCGGCCAGTCCCCGGCCCAGGCGCGCACCGTTGCGTCGGCACGCGGCTTCGCCGCGTGCGCGTAGTACACGACGGACTGCTCGGGAAACGCCGTCCGGGCGGCGGGGCCCAAGGGCAGCGGTTTGGCCAGGGCATAGACATCGCGGCCGCTCCGGAGTTCCACCGGCAGCACGGCCGCGAGCGGCGACGTGCGGAAATCTCCCTGCCCCAGCGTGAACGGCCCGCCGAGCACGGCCAGCCGTCCGCCCGCGCGGACAAACTCGGCCAGCAGCCGCTGGCCCTCGGGCGACCACGCCGAGGCCGGCATGTCGACCAGGACAATTACGTCGTATGCGAACACCGCTTCCCGCGTGACGGGCAGGTCGCGCGTGGTGCAGTCCGACACCCGAGCCTGGGGCGCAACGGCCTGCAATGCCGCGCGAACCCCGTAGGGCTTGTGGTACATGCCGTTGACCACGAGCACGTCGAGCCCCGCCACGCCGCCGATCGCCAGGCCGGCCGGCACGTTCCCCGCGGCGGGCTCTTCCCTGGCCGGTGTTGCGCCCGGCGCCGCAACGAACTCCGGCACGGTATCCGTCACCGGCACGTTGGGCGTGGGCGCGGGCGGCCGCAGGTCAAACGAGGGGATCTCCTTCGCGGGCGTCGGCACCTGCCGCTGCAGGTCGGCCATCTCCGCCGGGCTCAGCGGTTCGGAGAAGCGCGCCGGCGCCGATGGCACGAACGCGCCCTCGAATTCGCAGACGACTATGGCCCAGAGCGCGAACTCCGGTACCGTCACGACCATGTTGCCGTCCACCAGTTTCCATTCCGCGGCAGAGGCCCGGTCCGGCGTGCCCGGGGCGATGACCCAGGCGACGCGCGGTTTCTGGCCGGCGGGCACGCGCACCGTCACAACGCCCTGCCGGACGGGCGGCGGGAACTGCTGGGCGCGGGCTGCCGCCAGCACGGCCGGGGCCAGTTGCGGTACTTCCGACGGCACGGCAGGCGCGGTACCGGCTAGCACGGCACCGAGCGAGTCGTCGTCCTTCGCTCGAGCGGCCGCCGGGTCGGCGGACTTCGCGAGCGCCACGACGTCCTTCGGCAATTCCTTGAGCACCTTGGCGATCTCGTCATCCGCCGGCGGGTTCAGCAGGTGGACGATCACCTGCCGCCGGTCGGCACTGACCACGCGTTCGTTGACGAATTCCTTCCACCAGAGCGGGCGGGACGCCGACACGGTGACCGACGCCGCGTCGGCGTCCAGCGGCCGCACCCGCGAGTCCCAGAGCAGACCGCTCCAACGCGTCATCAGGGCGCCCCAGTCAGCCGAGCCGGCCAGGCTGATGTGCTCGCCGCCGTACGGGTGCGCGCCGATGATCAGCCCAATGACGAACTGGTAGACATTCCGCACCGGCGCCCCGTGCGTAAAGAGGTAGCAGAACTGACCGCCGGCCCCGCGGATCGCCGCCGCGCAGCGCCGCTCGTCGTGGGCGTACTGGCTCCAGTTCGTGTAAGTGACGCCGCCGTTGGCGAAATTCTTGATGCCCTCACCCATCCACAGCCCGCCGCCGGCGAGCATCTCGCGCATCTCGTGCGACATTTCGCCTATGGTGAGCGGGTAGGCCCGCCCGTCGCGGCTGGTTGTGTTCTCCGTGTTGAACCCGAAAAGATAGCCGGGCACCGCGTCCCAGAGCCGCTCCTTGGTGCGCTTCATGTTGCGGGTGTTCACGGCATCGTTCCCGCCGTAGACGCCATCCACGAAGTGCGCGCGGAAGCCGCCGGAGTCGAAGCGTACGCCGTCCCAGCCGAACTGTTTCGTGGAGGCGATCAACTGGTCGATGCCGTAATCGAGCGCATCGAGCCGACGCATGTCGACCCAGCGGTACGTCCAGATGAACTTGAACTCCTCGTACTTGTGCTTGTCGCCTTCCTGCCAGTGGTCGAGATCCCACACGTCCCCTGGCCGGCCCATGGTGCGGCCGTTGACATCGGTCAGGAACCACTGGGGCCTTGCCCGCGCCAGTTCCCAGCCGTGGGCGCCGCCGGCCATGCACTTCCCATAGGTTGCCACCGCAATGCCCAGGGCGTGCGACGTTTCCACCTGCAGCTTGATGTTCTCGGTGGTCTCGTGACGCCGGGCTTGCCCCGAGTACCAGGTGGCGCCCGGCTCGGTGACCATCAGGCCCCAATCGTCGGGCGCCCAGAAATACTTCTCCCAGACGTTGCAGTACTTATCGCGAAACTGGCGGATCTGGCCGGTGATCTGTTCCGTGGTGTAGCCGTACGAACTCGCGGCCGGCCCGTTGGGCAGCGCCCCGATTGCCACATCCCACACGCGATCCGCGCTGCCGAAGGCGTCGCGCCCCGTGGCGATCACCTGGCCGTCCGCGACCACTTCGGCGACCAGCGTCTGGCCGAACGACGCGACCTCGCGGGCCGGCCACGTGAACGTGAGCGTCTGCGCGCTGTTGGCCGCCACGGTCACGTCCTGCGTCTGCACGCCAGTCTTGCGGTCCAGCTCCTGCTCCAGCCAGGCGCGCACCTGCACGGTGCGACCCTGCAGGAACGGGTTGGACAGGGTCACCACGCCGTTGACGGCCTGGCCGGTGAGGTAAAACAACTTCTCCGGCCGCGTCTCGGCCAGCATGACCCCGGCCTCAGGCCGGTTGCTCACGCGCGGGTTCTGCTTGATCGTCGCAGGATCCACCGCATTCAAGGCGTACGCCTGAGTGAGGGACAGCGCAAGGGTCAACGCAATTCCCCAGGAAGACGACCGGCTGTGATTCTTCATGCGCTTGGTGCCTTATCTTCGGATCAGCCACTTCAACGTGTCGGCCATGAGCTTCTGCCAAGACTCGGTCTCGCCGTACAACACCTTGCCCGCCGGTGCCTCGCCGAACGGCAGGACGATCGTTGGCAGTGGAGGGAAAGCTAGTCCATCAGGTGAAGCAACTCAAACGTCAATCTTCGCCAAGGCGCGCACCAAGGCCGGCACGTCGTCGGTGATCGTCCGCCACAGTATGTCGAGGTCTATTACATCGTATCCATGAATCAGCCGGTTTCTCATGCCGATCACTTGCGCCCAGGGCACTGCGGCGTTATTCCGCCGCATGTCATCCGTAACGCGTGTGGCGGCTTCCCCGATGATCTCCAGCAAGCGCACCAACCCGAGGGCAAGCAATTCGTCTGCCTCCAGGTCCGCTTTGATGCGCCCCGTGGAGAACGTCTGGATCTTCCGCGCGGCCTCAAGCATGTGCCGGATGTGGGTGGGATCGTCAGGATGCGGCATACAGTACCTCCGCCTCCGCGACGACCCGTTTTCGCAAGGGCTCGCTGAAGAATCGGGGGGTATTCAAGTCAACCTTGCGCCCCACCAATTCCTCAAGGCCTATCTCAATGCCTGCAAACCCGATCAATCCCGGCGCGCAATCCGGCTCGAACTCCACCAGGACATCCACATCGCTGTCGGGCCGAAAATCAGCCCGAAGCACGGACCCGAAACAAGACAGTTTCTTGATGTGGTGTTGCCGGCAGAACGGCACCAACTTCTTCACGTCGAGATGAATCCTGTCTTGAACCATAGACCCTCGTCGTTAACGCCACGCTGCCGAAAGTATTGTCCATCAACCCCAGAGCGTCAACAGGGCTTTCAACCCGCCTCGGACATCAAGGCCCCAGCGGATCCGCCTGTCATCCCCTGTCATCCCCAGGTGCCGGCAGTCGAATATCCAGCCGCGGCAGGACCCAGGCGAAGAAGATACCCCACCCTTTGCCGGCGGCGGTATCGAAGGCGATGACGACCTCGTGGTCACCTCTGGCGAGTGGCATCTCCACTTGCATACGTCCCGGGAAAGCAGGATTGCGCGTCTCGGGGTCAACCAGCACCGTTTCGCCATCCACGAAAACCTTCACACCGCCGTCGTACCCGAGCCGCAGCCCCCACACTCGCGGCACCGGCACGTGAAAGCGATTGGCGAAATAGACCATGCCGTCAGCTTCGCCCAGGCGTTCGTGCACGCTGAGAAAGTCATCGGCGGCGGCCTCCAAAACGGTCCAGCCGAGTCTTGCATCCAACCCGCGGCAGGGGGCAGCCGCGAGGCCTCCTTTCGGTTTGGGTACCCGCTTCGAGACCAGCCATGAGCGGACCGCCAGCGTGATCGAGGCCGCCCGCAGTTCGAGCGTGCCAAGCGTATCTTCGGCCGTCTTGTCCGCAACCTGCGGCATCAGCCCGGCCACCAGCCCGTTCCAGGCCGCTCCGGTTCCGGAATTCGCGTCAGACTCTCTCGGCTTCACCATGGCTCCATCCTCCTGCTTCGCCGTTGTCGTCATGCGAACCGCAATGCGAACAAGTCAGCGTCCTTCAGCTCAAACCGCAGACGCACGGGTCTGCCGGCGAGTGCACCGACATCGTCGCCGCCCCGCCACGAGACGACCCGGTCGAGCTGATCGCCGTACTGCAAATGGCAGTCGCCGAGCGCGAAGCCCGGGATGGGCCGGCCGGCTTGGTCCTGGATCTCGACGCGCAGCCGCCCGCCGGCGGAGCTCGAAAAATTGATCTCCAGCCGCTGGCCGGCGAACGTCAACGGCCGGGTGACCATCGTCCCGCCGCCCAGGGGTGCATAGACCGAGCTGAAGCCGTCGAGCCGCAAGGTGTGGCGGCGCAGGCGGCCAGGACCGTTGCGGGTCGTGCCTTCCTGGATGTAGCAGGACAGTTCGTTGGGAGCGCCGCCCAGCGCCGACGCGGTTTCCACCAGCCCCAACGTATACCAGGCGCCGCCGTAGTACCAGGTGCCCGGTCGCTGGATGCCCGGCCGGATGAAGGCCTCCGGCCAGACGGAAAAATGCTCCCCGTCGCGGCTGGTCATGAAAAGCACATCGGTGACGACGGTGCCTTCGCGCGTCGGCTGACCGCCCCCGACGTTCTTGTCGGCCAACTTGCGCCGCACATCGCGCTCGGGCAGCGAATCTGTCGAGACCGTCCAGCCGCGATCCACGTAGCGCTGCGGGAAACCCAGCAGCAGGTGCGGCGCACGGGAATAGGGCTGGACGCCGTTGGTGTAGAACTGATGATGGTCCCCGCTGGGGTCATCCGTCTGATCCCGCTCCATCGAGCCGCTGCGGTTGGGATCGTAGTCCAGCCAGCGCGCCTCGCTCCAGTGCGCGAAATCCGGCGAGGTGGCGGTTCGGATATCGCGGCCTGCCGGGATCTTCAGATCCCCGGGGCGATAGACGCGCCAATACGCCCGGTATACACCGCCGACGGCATCCCAGAAAATCAGGTTCTGCGAGTCGAAGTCGCCAAGCAAAGACAGGCAGGCGTCGCCAAGCCTGCGCCAATGAATGCCATCAGACGAAACCATGGCCACCAGGCCTTCACCACCCCATTCAGGCTTGGCGCCGCCGACGGCCTTGTAGCGTTGCCCTGGCGGACACGCGGGGTTGTCGTCGCGGAACGGAGTGAAGTTGTGCGACATGACGCCGCGCCAGACAATGTTGTTCATCTTCGAGCCGGCAAACTCGAAGAGTCCGAGATCCGGCTTGCGCCAATGAAGGCCGTCGTCGCTCTCTGCGTAGCAGGTGCATTGGCACGGGTCGCTGTCGCTGGTGGCGCCCGCTGAGGTGCGATAGTAGAGGCGGTACCGTCCCTGGTCGAAGAAGACCGTGGCATAGCCCGGCCCGCCGTCCTCCCACGGCGCGTCAAAGGTGATGGACACCTCCTGCGGGTGCGGCTTGTGCAACGCCAGCCGGGCTTCCTGCAGACGTTCGATGAGATACCGGTCCACAAACAACTCACGGCGGCTGCCGATGTTCACTGCTTCTGTCATGAGTTCCTCCTCTCGCCACCTTGGCGCGCACCTGTGGAACGGTCAAGCATTCTTGCTCCGGCCTTCGCCCCTCCGTGCCTCCAGCGCAGCGGGTGGTAAAATCCGCACTATTCTAGATGCGTCTGCCCTGCCACAACAGGCGTGACGCCTCCTCGCCGATTCGTTACATTCCCAACCATAAGCAGGAGGGTGCATGAAGAAAACACTGGCGCGTGAACTGGGTGTGTTTCGTCTGTCGATCGCTCTGCTGGCCGGCACGGCCGCCATCGCCCTGGGGGCCAAGACGACCTCGACGATCAACACGGGTAACTGGAATGACGTGATCTGGAACGCCGGCGCGCCGGACGTGGGGGACACTGTGGTGGTGGCCCACAACATCCGCCTGACCAACAGCACGCCGATCTGCGGCTCCGTCACGGTCAACGCGAGCAAGACGCTGACCTTCAGCGGCACCAATACCATCCTCCTGGCGACGAACGTCACGCTTTTCGGCACCGTCACGCACGATCCCGAAACCCAGACCAACGGCACGCCCGGGGTGTACTCCAGTTGGACACCCGACAACTGGCTCTGGATTCAATGCTCGAACCTGACCGTGGCGGCCGGCAGCGTGATCGATGCCAACGGCAAGGGCTATGCGGGCGGCATCACCAAGAATGCCGGTTCCGGCCCCGGCGGGGGCGGCGGCAATAACGGGAATGGCGCGGGCGGCGGCGGTTACGGCGGCGTGGGCGGGACGTACGCGGCGGCGGCCCCAGGCGGCGTCACGTACGGCTCGGCGACATCGCCGGTTGACCCCGGCAGCGGCGGCGGCGGCTCCGACGTGGGTGCGGGCGCCAACGGCGGTGGGTACATCCGGCTCGACGTGGCCGGGCAACTGCTCGTCAACGGCACGATCCGGGCCAACGGCAACAGCGCGGCGAATTGGCGCGCCGCCGCCGGCTCCGGCGGTGGAATCCTGATCACGTGCCAGACCATTGCCGCCACGAATGGACTGATCTCCGCCGACGCGGGAAACGGCAACGGCAACAAGACCGACATTTCCGGCGGCGGGGGCGGCGGGCGCGTCTCCATCCTCTACGACACCGCGGCCGAGAGCAACCTGGTACTGACCGCGCCGCCGACTCTCCAGATCTCGGCCAACGACGGTTGCGCGCAGGTCTGGGGCCGCCCGGGCACCATCTCCCTGCCGGACACCTCCGTCTTTCCGGGGGCGGTTCTTCAGGGCGGGCAGTTGGTGATACCCAACTTCACGGCGTGGGCGCCGAACTCGCTGACGGTGTCAAACGGGCTCGCCGTCTTTCCCGCCGGCTTCCACCTGAGCGTGGCGAACGATCTGAACGTCGGGGGCCTCGGCGGGCTGGAACTGTCGAACGGCTGCCTGACCGTGGGCAGGAACCTGACGATCCGCGACACCGTTTTGTACTGGAACGCCTACTATACCCTGGCGCGTTCGCGGTTCTATGCCGGCACGGATTCCGTCTTCCAGGTGAATGGGATTATGTCGGTCGAGCAATCGCAGTTCTATCTCCTGCCATCGGGGACCAGCGCCCCGGTCCTGCAGGTGGGTGGGGACCTGGTCGTCACAAACGATGCGCGTTTCTACGTCTATGCCGCGCCGACCAACGGTGCTGCGGGCGCCTGGGGCGCGTTGATCAGCGTCGCGAGTAATCTGGTGATCGGGGGCGGCGCCGGCGCCGGCTCATGGGTGTATCCCAATTCGGACCCGCTGTACGGAGGAGCACCGCTGTTCCGGGTCCGCGGGCTCATGTTCACGACGACGAACAACAGCGGGTTCGACGCGACCGGCCTCGGCTACCAGGGCGGCACGAACTATGAGAACGGCTGGGGGCCGGGCGGCGGCAAGTTCTCCGGCAACTATGGCGGCGGTGGCGGTTACGGCGGTTACGGCGGAACCGCCCTTACTTCGGCGGGCGGTGGCACCTTCGGCTCCTCCAACGCGCCGGTCGAATCCGGCGGCGGCGGCGCCGGCTCGAATACCGGGGGGACCCCCCGCAACGGCGCGGGCGGCGGCGTGGTCCGGCTCGAGGTGAGCCGCACGGCCATGCTCAGCGGACGCATCAAAGTGAACGGCGGCAACGCGACCCAGTGGCGCGCGGGCGGCGGCGCGGGTGGCGCGGTCTACATCCGCTGCCGGACCCTGGCGACCACGAATACGGCGTGGATCTCGTCAGACGGGGGCGCGGCCATGCAGAACTCCGGCAGCGGCGGGGGCGGCGGGGGCGGCGGGCGCGTGGCCATCTGGCGGACGTTCGATCAGACGAACGGCGGGTACAGCATCACCGCCGCCGGCTGCACGAACTTGGTTTACAGTGGCCCCCCCCCCGCCCTGGGCACCAACGGAACGATCGTGTGGGGCCTGCTGCCGGGCGTGCCGCTCGTGGACAACGCCGGCGGGGCGACCGGCGTCACGGTCTACTCGGCCTGCCTCAATGGAACGGTCATCTCGACCGGCACGGCGCCCTGCGCCGTCAGCGTGTTCTGGGGCCTGACCGATGGCGGGACGAACCGGTCGGCGTGGGGGCAGACCAACGCCTTTGACGGGACGCCGACCGACGGCACGCTCCTGACGACGAACATCGGCGGCCTCAGCGCGCAGACGCCCTACTTCTATCGCTTCTACGCCACCAACGACGCCGGCGAGTCGTGGGCCGAATCCACGATGCCGTTCGCGACGCCGCCCGGCCTGCCGGTCGTCGCGAATTCGGCGCAGGGCGCCACGAATATCACCCTGACCTCCGCCTGCCTCAACGGCGTGCTGTCGTCCACAGGCACCGCCCCGACCGTCGCCTCGGTCTACTGGGGACCCGTCGATGGCGGGACGAACGCCGCTGCGTGGGCGAATACGAATGTCCTTGCGGGCTTCTGTGCGCCCGGCGCGCTGACCGCGAACGTCGGCCTGTCGGCGTCGAACGTGACGTACTTCTACACCTATGCGGCCTCGAATGCCGGCGGCGTGATGTTCGCCGCGCCGTCGGTCCGATTCCAGTGCGCGCCCGTCTGGGCCGTGGCCACCAAGTCCAATGCCCAGGAAAAAGGCGCGAACAAGGCGGGCGCCATCACGTTCTACAGGACCGATGCGCCGGCCGTGACGAACTGGCCCCTGACGGTGCTCTACGCCATTTCCGGCACGGCGAGCAACAGCCTCGACTACGACACGCTCTCCGGCGTCCTCACGATCGCCAGCGGCTCGACGTCGGGCACGGTGACGATCGCACCGCTCATGGACGCTGTCCAGGACGACGGCGAAACCGCGATCCTGACGGTGGCGCCGGGGCCGTACGCGATCGGCAGTCCGTCCAACGCCACCGTGACGATCGCGGACTCTCCGCCCGCGGCGACGAATACGTGGACCGGATCCGGCAACTGGACCAATCGCGCCAACTGGTCCGACGAGATGGCCCCGGCCGCGGGGCAACGGGCGGTGGTCAGCGGCACGGTCACGGTGGACGTGTCCGCGGCCATGGGATCCCTGACGGTGAACGCCGGCGCCACGCTCGTGTTCGAGGGGTGGAACGCCGCGGTAACGGCGACCGACATCTGGATCAATGGCCTTTCAATTACCCACAACTTCGGCCACCTGTAGTCCCAGCATCAGGTCAGTCAGGCGGGCGAGACCTCGCCACATGACGATGTTGCCGGGCGGCGGGTCGCATTTACGCGCGAGGTAGCCGCCGAGTCGGGCGATCTTGG
>CAITUY010000107.1 GCA_903895695.1 uncultured bacterium | reverse complement strand
TCTGCCCGCCATCCCCTGCAAATGCCCTCTTTCACCTCGCCCCGCTCTCCGCCAGCCGCACCGTAGCTATTCCGCTCCGTTCCGCGGCGACAGTTCCCGCCCACGCACTCACCAAGCTCTCTCACAGCGCAACCGGCTCGGGTGCACGAAAGGCCAGACCGCGGAAATGGAAGATCATGGCAGTCAGAGTTTTCCCCGGAGGCGTTCAACCGTGGCGGCGAGTGCGCGGTCCTCGGTCGGTTGTTCTCGCCGTCAGCGACGCGTTAGCGGCGTATGGTGGGTGCCGTTGTTGGTAACTCCCTGTTTCTCATCGATTCACCATGCAGTATGCCATGATCGCAAAGGGGAGCAACGCCAGGAGCATCCACCGCAGGATCTTTGCAGCGCGCCAGAGGCGCATGGCTCTTCGGTCTCCTTTAAACAGCTCACGAAACAACCTGAAGTTCGGTCCGACTGGGCTGGTCCAAGCAATGTCCACCGATCGGACTGCTGGGCAGCGTCGCCGAAGCCTGTTCACCATCATGTTGTAGGTCACGTCTGCGGCCACCGCAGTGCCCACGAACGCACCCAAGATAACGGTGTTCATGACCTTTTCCATGTCGTTGCCAACGCCCCGCCTCAAACTGCGGAGCGTAGCGACGCTAGTTTGCAGGCGGATGTTGAACTAAGCCGGCCGGGGGGCCGGCAGTATTTTCCATTTGCTGCGTGCTTTGTAAAGGTGCCCCTCAAGGCGAGGCCGGGACGGACATGGTGTTCGTCGACGGACCTCGCCAAGAGGAGGCACACATGCGAGGGAAGGGTAGCACAGAGAAGCGAGGGTACCAGAGGAAGATTTCGCCGATCGAGCTGAGGATGCGGGCCGACATGGCCGCCCGCGGGTACAGTCCACTCACGCAGGCATTTTATGCGAGGGCGGTTCGGCATCTGGCCCGCCACTACGCGGGCCACAGTCTGGAGCAGATTTCGGTGGCCGAGGCGCAGAGTTACCTGCGCGTGTTGAAGCAGCGCAAGGTGAGCGCCTCGACCGTTGGGAACCACACGGCGGGCCTACGGTTCCTATTCGAGGTCACGTTCGGGAAGGTCTGGCGGCCGGTATCGCCATTACGGCAGCGGATGCTGGAGGACATGGACCTGCGCGGGTTCTCGGTCAAGACGCAGATGTCCTATGTGCGGTCGGTCAGCGCGCTGTCCCGCTACATCGGTCGGGCGCCGGACAAGTTGAGCGACGAGGAGATTCGGCGCTATTTCGTCCACCTGAAGGTTGAACGCAAGTTGGCCCGCCAGACGGTCACGATTGCGTTGTGCGGCATCAAGTTCTTCTACGAGACCACACTCAAGCGTGACTTCTCGCTCACCGGCGTGCCCGTCCCCAAGCGGCAGAAGAAGATGCCCGTGGTGCTGTCCACCGGCGAGGTGCGTTCCATTCTCGGGAAAGTGCGCAAGCTGCGTTTCCAGGCCTGCCTGAAGCTGATCTACGCGTGCGGTCTGCGACTGGGCGAGGCCTGCCGGCTCATGCCCACGGACATCGACAGCGCCCGCGGTGTGGTCCTGATCCCTAACGCCAAGGGCGCCACCGACCGCCAGGTGCCGATTCCGCCGGCCACGGTCACGCTCCTGCGGGAGTTTTGGAAGACCCATCGCAACCGGCGCTGGCTATTCCCGGCCGAAAGCTGCGGCCACCGCCGGGGCTCGCCTTCTGAACGCCACATCCCGCTCAGCGCCATCCAGAAGGCCTTCCAACTCGCCCGTAAGGACGCCGGCATTGCCAAGGCCGCCCACGTCCATACCCTGCGACACAGTTGGGCCACGCACCTCTTGGAAGCCAACATCAACCTGCGCATGATCCAGGAATGGTTGGGACACCGCTCGCCGGCCACCACCTCGGTCTATACCCACATGACCGAACAGGGCAGCAACGCCGCCGCCCAACAGGTCGGTCGGATGATGGCGGACCTGTAGGTGCCCGAACTGGCGGACATCGTCCGCCGCCACGGCCCGGCGTACCGGCAGCAGTTCGGTGAGCGCATGAGCGCGGATCAACTCCGCGCCCTGCGCGATATTGCCGTTTGCCGCACGCCCGTCCTGGGCGGCCAGCGTTGGTGTTGCCCGCAGTGTGGCCAGCAGCGGCTGGCTTTTCACTCCTGCGGCAACCGCCATTGCCCCGCTTGTGGCGCCGACGATGCTCACGCCTGGCGCGACCGGCAGCAGGCCCTCCTGCTGCCGGTCCCTTACCACCTGGCCACCTTCACCGTGCCCGACACGTTACGCCGGCCGATC
The DNA here is from genome assembly GCA_903895695.1 of uncultured bacterium. Classification (GTDB taxonomy): domain Bacteria; phylum Verrucomicrobiota; class Kiritimatiellia; order CAIKKV01; family CAITUY01; genus CAITUY01. The sequence goes on along the minus strand of CAITUY010000107.1, from coordinate 931 downwards.
CGGTCCCACCCGCGTGAGTTGCTGCCCCTGTTGTTCCGCACCGCTTCCACGACCCTGCTGGATCTGTGCGCCAACCCGCGCTGGCTCGGGGCCACGCCCGGCGTCACCGCCGTCCTCCACACTTGGACCCGCCAACTGGAGTACCATCCCCATGTCCACTTCCTCGTCACCGGCGGTGGGTTGGCCCCTGACGGTTCCTGGCGTGGGTCCGCCCCCAAGTTCCTCGTCCCGGTCCACGCGCTCTCCAAGGTCTTCCGCGCCCGGTTCCGTGACGAACTTCAGGATCGCTTCCCGCACCTCTTCGCGGCACTGCCCCACAAAACCTGGTCCGCCGCCTGGGTCGTCCATTCAGAACCCGTCGGTTCCGGCGAACAGGCTCTGCGCTACCTCAGCCGCTACCTCTACCGCGTGGCCATCGCCAACTCCGCCATCCTCAACGCCGACGATCACACCGTCCGCTTCCGTTACCGCGATAGCGACGACCACCGCCCGCGCACCTGTACGCTCGCACCCCAGGAGTTCCTGCGCCGCTTCCTTCAGCACGTCTTGCCCAAGGGCTTCGTCAAGGCCCGTTCCTTCGGCCTCCACCATCCTTCCAAACGCGGTGTCCTCGCCCTCCTGCGCCTCTCGCTTTACTGGCACGCACGCCGTGAACCGCCACCGTCGGCCTCGCTCACGACGCCCCGCGTCAAGCCACCCACTTGCTGCCCGCGTTGCGCCGCTCCCATGCACGGCGTCCAACGCCTCGCCCCGTTCCCACCCATCAACCCCCTCGTAAGCGTCCGGCGAACCTTTCAATTACCCACAACTTCGGCCACCTGTAGTCCCAGCATCAGGTCAGTCAGGCGGGCGAGACCTCGCCACATGACGATGTTGCCGGGCGGCGGGTCGCATTTACGCGCGAGGTAGCCGCCGAGTCGGGCGATCTTGG
>CAITUY010000106.1 GCA_903895695.1 uncultured bacterium | reverse complement strand
GTTGCCGTCGTGCTGGCGACCGTGGCGGAGATGTTTCAGGTCGACATCGGCGAGTTCAGCCGCCGCCGACACGATTCGCCCCTACGGGCCGTTGCGGCACGCTTCTTGATCCGCTACGCCGGGCAGGGTCAGCGCGATGTCGCCGATCGTCTCGCGATCGGCAGCGGCGCGGCCGTCTGCAATCAACTCACGCGACTTGGCGTCAAACTTGCCGCAGATCGCCGGCTCCGCAGTCTGGTCAGGCAGACCGAGGAACGCCTTGAAATGGCAAAACGAAGAAGCCCGTCTCCGGCTCGAATTTCCGGCGTTGATGCCAAGGAAGACACACGAAGCGTATTGTGAAGGGTGACTCCAATGCGTTCCCAATGCGCGCAACCCCGTGCCGACCCGTCTTTCGGCTCGCGAGGACACTCGCCCTCCAAAGGAACAAAGAGTTCTGAAGACTTAGTGGGGGCGCGTCCTCGCGAGCCGGGTCTTTCAATGAATACTACTTGTCGTACATGACCTTCAGATGATCAATTTGGCACCGGCTCGGATGTTCGTCAGTAGTTGGGTCGCTCAGGCCAGCAGTAGATACATGATCGGGGGTTGACGGCGCGTATGGGACACATCGCAGTTGCCCTTGTTGGCGAGTCCGCACGGGTGGGGGAGCCAATGTCATCGAAACGTCGAGACAGACCAGCAGCACTCTGGTTGGGGCCCGGATGGCGCCCAGCTCAGTTTTCACAGACCTTTCCTGGGCAAGCGTGATAGGATGTGGGCGATGCGGTAAGACGTCCGGGCAATTGCGGGGCAGGAATCCATATGGGCAATATCGGATCAATTCTCGTCGGATCACGAGTAAGGAGATGACAATGCTTCGATCTTCACGAAACGCGTTACTCCCCCTCTTCCTGTCTTTTGCTTGGCCGGCGTTGGCGGGGCCTGGGTTGGTCGGCTACTGGCCGATGGACGACGGCGCAGGTGCCATCGTCGATGAATGCTCTGGAGCGGGGATGGGTGGCGCAGGGCAGGTGTTCGGGCAGACGAACTGGGTGACGACGGCGCGCGGGCCGAGCCTTGCGTTCGACGGTACCTCAACGGCAGTGAGCCTCCCCAGCAACCCGGATTGGGATTTCGGCGAAGGGGAGTTGACGCTCAGCCTGTGGGTGAGACTCGAGCCCGGCGCCGCCGGCAGTATCCTTGACCATAGGTTCGGCGGGGCACCGGGAGCGTGGGGCGTGATCGGCGAGGGTGGCGTACCCGCGTTTGTATTGTATCCCGATGCTGGCGTCTCCGGCAAAAAGGCATCAATCAGGTTGTCCTTTCCGGGTTTTCACTTTGGCGCCTGGCAGTACTTGACGATCGTCTGGAAGCACACCAAGGGCGGATGGTTAAAGGCCTATTTAGACGGGAAACTAGTTGCTTCCGTCGATGACGTCGATTGCAGCACCAAACGCGTCGCTGAACTGACTGTCGGCGCGCGACCGCAAAAGGGCGGGGGATTCAATCAATTCTGTGCCGGCCACTTTCGCGAGGTGGCTGTCTTCAATCGCGTGCTGAACGCCGATGAGATCGGTGATATCTACCTGCATGGGTTGCCGCTCGGTTCGCCGGTTGTCATCTCGGCACTGCACACCGACAAACTGCTCTATAGCCCGCGGGAAACAGGAACAGCCACCATTCGCGTGAAGAACCTGACGGCCGACGCTCAGCCGGTGGAACTGGCGCTGGCGCTGGTTTCAGATGTCCAAACGGAGCGATTCATTTCGCGCCAACCTTTGACGATTCCGGCGCGAACGACGGAGACCATTGTTATCCCGTTGCGTTTTGACAAAGAAGACTACGGCTGCGAAGTGCGCGCGAGCGTGGCCCGGCAGGATAAAGTGCTGGCGGAGAAACGCGATTTCTTCTCCGTATCCGATAATTTTGTCAAGGTGGGCATCGGTTCCAGTTGGGGCAGCGGCGTGCACACCGCGAATGATGGCTACCTGACAGTGCCCGAACAGGCCCGCAAGCTCTACTCAAACTACTTCGAGTTGTTCTTCTGGTCGCCCTGCGACTGGGCGCTGCACGTGGCACCGCAGACGCTCTGGTGGAGCGGTCAGGGGAGTTATCCCGAAAATGAAGAGCACCTGCTCGACCTGCTGAAGATGTCGCACGCACAGGGGATCAAGGTGGCGATGTATGCCAGTCGCAATCCTGCCGGACCGTTTGGCTGGGAGACCGCCCGCCGGCATCCGGAGTGGTTCGGCGGCGGCGGATTCGGGGCTGAGAGCTCGTTTAACGTGGAGGCTCTGGACAACTGGAATAACCCGGAATGGCGCAAGGCCCAGTCAGGTGCCCAGAAGAACAAGGATCAGAAGACCGGCTGGTTCGTCATTCCGGTCGACTTACGCCGATTGGATGCGCTCGATTATGGTATCGACCGCATCATCGACAGCGTGAAGAAGTACGGGTGGGATGCCGTGCGCTTTGACGGCCACTACACCATCGTCGGCAACGATGAACTGTCCACGCGGAATATGCGCGAGCTAAAGGAACGCGTCTGGAAGCAACTGCCCGACTTCAAATTGACGTTCAATATGGGGCGCGCGCCGGAATGGTCCGGCGGCTGTGGCAACCATGAGTTGCGCGAAGCCATGGCCGGCGGCGGGGAGTACATGCAGGAAGGCATTCGCAACTGGCGCTATACCGGCGATCAATACGCGGGATGGAGTCTTTACGCCACCAATGAGCTGCGCATTGCCAAGCTAATCCAGGGGATGGGCGGCGCCTACCATTGCATGTGGTCTGATGATCGGCTCAAGCCCGCGCAGGCCTGCTACAAACTCATTTACGGGTTGGTCGCCGGGGGACATCCCGCCGATGACGGCATCTATGCGAGCACGCCGGGTTGCCCGTTGTGGGGCGCCTTCATGACGCGCTGGTCTGCCGCGTTCTGGCACTTCAATCTGCGGCTGGCCGAAGACGAAAGAGCCCATTTTGTCGTGGATAGCCCCGCCGTGCAATGGAAGGGCTTCGTGCAGGAACGGGTGGATACCCCGACGCGTAAGGTGGTCGTACTGCACCTGGTGAATCCCCCGCCCGCCGACGAAATCGCGAAAACGGATTTTCCGGCTCCGCTCGGCGCGGTCAACGTGTCCTATACCCCGCCGGCAGGCGAACGCGTGGTGGGCGTGCGGCTGGTACGTCCCGATAGCCTCCCGTTCGATTCCGAGATGAAGCCCCTGGTGACCAGCAATAGCTATCGCGTGACGGTGCCCGGCGTGAATTACTGGGCCATGCTGCTCTGGGAGGTGGACGGTCACTTCCAGGTTCCGGCAACGGCCCCGGCCTTTACGGAGCCACCCGATCCAGCCAAGCTGAAGTGGACGCCGGATGCGCCGCTCGTCACCCGTCCCGACCCCAATAAGGGGGAGACCGCGGGAGGCGACAACCCGGATGATGTCATCATCGCGCTGACCACGGGGGGAGTGAATATCGGAAAAGTGACCACCGAAGACCCCCAGTCTCCGCAGGGCATGGTGCAGTGGCGGAATAAGGAGAAGCCCAGCGGACGGATGGGTAAGTATTGGGCCGGCCCGTACGCGCCGGGCAAGTATCGCTTGTTCATGCGGCTGAAATGGACGGATACCAATGCCGTGCCGACGCCGCAGAGTTTGAGCGTGAAGGTGATGACGGATGTGAAAGTCGATAAAGGGGCGCTGCTCACCGCCAAGCCGGTGGTCTTCGTGACGCCGGGTTATCCTGATGCGCCGGAAGGCGCGATCAATTTGGGTGAGCGCGGCAGCTATCGCGATTATGAGGTGGGCGTCGTCGATCTCAAGAAGACGGATTTCATCTCCTTCGAAGGCATCGCGACCACACGAGCGGTGGGCGAGAACGCGCTCTACGCGGAGAAGATCATCGCGCGCTGCCTCGGGCGTTATACCGATTCACAATTGGCGGAGTGGAATAAGGGCGAGAAGCCGGCGGATCTGCGGGCACCGAACGGGGCAACCCCGGCGAAGGGCCTGCTGGTGAAGGGATTGTTTGCCGGCCTCTATGGCGTCGAGAAGAGCATGCCCTGTGATGCCGTCTATGCCCTTCCGGAAAAATATGAGGATCTCTACGCCTACGACGTGATCGTGCTCGCCAACGTTGATCTGCGCTTTTCCACCTTTGCCACCCGCCGGCTGCTCAAGGACTTTGTGGAAGACGGCGGACGTCTGCTGCTGTTGGGGGGGAATCGCACCTTCGGCGAAGGCGGCATGAAGGACACCTACCTGGCGGCGATGTCCCCATTCACTTTTGGTGGACCCGGGGAAGTGCTGTGCTGCGACCCGCCGCTGTTGCTGGGTGAAAAGGCCGGGACAGCGGCGTCGGAGCGATCGGCAATCTTCTGGCGGCATAGCCTGCCGCTGGCGCCGGGTGCCGATGCGCTCGCCTATGCGGGGCAAGAACCCATAGCCGCCGTGAAGCAGGTGGGGAAAGGTCGGGTCTATCTCTTTGCCGGCACGGTCCTCGGCGAAGGCACGGACCAAGCCAAGCCGTTCTGGACCTGCGCTGCGTGGCGCTCACTGCTGACGCGAATGACCAAGGGGAATTGAACTCTCACTCGTAGTGAGCATGAAGGCGAGCCATACTCTGTATTGCCGCCTGAATCCTGACATGATAAAGGAACGCATCAGTCCGTTGCGACGGTTCACATGAGACGGTGCCTATACGCGGCCTTGGCACTGCTGGCGACCCTGAGCGTATCGCCAGCGGAACAGGCGATCGTGCCGCCCTTTGAGCGCGAATCGTGGCCGGTTGCACCCACGCTCATCGACACTCACGTACTCGCTGCACTGAAAGCACGGGGCATCGAACCCGCCCATCCCTGCTCCGATGCGGTGTTTGCGAGGCGGGTCTATCTCGATGTCATCGGCACGCTGCCCGGGCCTGCGGAGCTGCGTGCGTTCCTGGGGGACGCACGTCCCGGCAAACGCGCGGCGCTGATCGACGCCCTCCTGGAGCGCGAGGAGTTCGCGGACTACTGGGTCATGAAGTGGTGCGACCTGCTGCGGGTCAAGGCGGAGTTTCCGATCAAGCTGTGGCCCAACGCGGCCCAGGCCTATCACCATTGGATCCGCGAATCGATCCGCCTGAACAAGCCCTATGACACGTTCGTGCGCGAGTTGCTCACGTCCAGCGGCAGCAACTTCCGGGTAGCGCCGGTCAACTTCTACCGGGCGATGCCGTCGCGCGCGCCTGAGGGCATTGCCCGAACCGTCGCGCTGACTTTCATGGGGGCGCGTCTGGAAAAATGGCCTGCGGATCGGCAGGCCGAAATGTCCAAGTTTTTCTCCCTCGTGGGCTTCAAGGCCACCTCCGAATGGAAAGAGGAAATCGTCTTCTTCGACGTGATTCGCGCCCGCACCCAGCCGGCCGCGACGAACTGGCCGGCGACATTCCCCGACGGTTCGCCCGTGAAGGCCGATCCGGGCCGCGACGGTCGTCAGGTCTTCGCCGATTGGCTGGTGAAGGCCGACAACCCGTGGTTCGCGCGCAACATCGTCAACCGGACATGGTCCTGGTTCCTGGGTCGGGGCATCATCCATGAGCCCGACGATATCCGTCCGGACAATCCGCCCAGCAACCCCGCGCTGCTGGCTTACCTGGAACGGGAGTTCGTGGCCTCCGGCTACAATCAGAAGCACATCTTCCGGCTGATACTGAACTCCCGGACGTACCAGTTGTCATCGATTCCCGGTTCGAACGCGCCACCCGATGCGGCCGGATTCGCCTACTACCCGCGGCGCAGGTTGGATGCCGAGGTCCTGATCGACGCGCTGTGCCAGGTGACCGGGACGACGGAGTCGTATGTCAGTCCCATCCCGGAACCGTTCACCTACATCCCGCCCGAACACCGCTCGGTCGCGCTTCCGGACGGGAGCATCACCAGTTCCTTTTTGGACCTGTTCGGGCGGCCGGCGCGCGACACGGGGCTGGAATCGGAGCGGAATAATAGCATCACGGCCGCCCAGCGGCTGCACCTGCTGAACTCCGGGCACATTCAGTACAAGATCGAGAACGGCCCCGCGCTGCAGTCCCTCCTGAAGGCCAGGCAACGTCCCGCGGACGTGGCGTCGGAACTCTACTTGGCGATACTCTCGCGCTATCCAACGGCGGGTGAGCTCAAGACCATGGATGCGTACGCCCAGTCGGGTGCGGCCAGCGGGCGCGAGGCGGCCGTGGATCTGGCGTGGGCCCTGATCAACAGCGACGAGTTTCTTTACCGGCACTAGTGCAGGCCCGAATGAGCGAGCAAGCCATGACCAAGAACACCGATCTTGAACGCTGGACCGCCCGGATGATCACGCGCCGCCAGGTGCTCAAGGCAGGCCTGTTCGGCGCCGCCGGATTGTTGCTGTGCGACCGTCTGCTTCCCCGTGTACTGGCGGGCACCGCCAATGGACCGGCCGTCCGTCCGGCCAAGGCCAGAGCCGTGATCCAGGTCTGGCTGTGGGGCGGGCCGCCGCACCTGGACACATTCGATCCCAAGCCCGACGCGGGCGAGGCGTATAGCGGTCCGTTCAAGCACCCCATTGCCACCAATGTGGACGGCATCCGGATCTGCGAACTGCTGCCGCTGCTCGCGAAGCAGGCCGACAAGTACTCCCTGATCCGCAGCATGACCCACGGCAACAACGGGCACGAGACCGCCGCCTACATGGTCCAGACCGGGTGGCCTTCGGGAGGGCGTGTCGTTCACCCCACACTCGGTGCGGTGGTCTCGCTGTTCAAGGGCTACGATGCCGGGTACAAAGGGCTGATCCCGCCGTATGTCGTCCTCACCCAGCCGCAGGGGCGGTTCTCCGAGGCCGGGTTCCTCCCGTCGCGCTACAAACCCTTCGCCACCGGCGGAGACCCGGCTGCGCGGCGTTTCGCGGTCGAAGGCATCGTCGCGCCAGGGATTTCCGATGAGCGGCAGAAGAGCCGCCAGGCGTTGCTCGGCAATCTCAATACGCTGCGAAGCGTGAGCAACGACGCCGAGGCGGCGGCTTCCGTCAAGGCCGAGAAGGAGGCCTACGACCTGATCTTGGGAGACGCCGGCAAGGCGTTCGATCTTGCGCAGGAGTCGGACGAGGTGCGCACTCGCTACGGACGCAGCACGTTCGGCGCCTCCTGCCTGGTGGCGCGTCGCCTGGTGGAGCGCGGGGTCCCCTACATCACGATCAACTCCGGCGGCTGGGATACGCACAAGGAGAATTTCCAGGCGATGCGCAGAATGCTGCCGCAGTTGGACATGGGCCTGGCGTCGCTGCTTGAGGATCTCTCGCAGCTCGGGCTGCTGGACAGCACCGTTGTCTGGTGTGGCGGCGAATTCGGGCGAACCCCCAGGGTGGACGTCGCCCCCCCTTGGAACGGCGGCCGCGGGCACTACGGCAAGGTATTTTCGGCGCTGGTCGCCGGCGGCGGGTTCAAGGGCGGCCGTGTGGTCGGGGCATCGGACGCCAGGGGCGAGGAAGTCAAGGAACGCCCGGTGTACCCCTGCGACCTTCTCGCCAGCATCTATGAGTTGTTGGGCATCGACCCGGCGGCCAGTCTTTCTCATCCGGAAGGGTACGCGGTCCCCCTGACGCCATCGGCGCAAGACGGTGCGCAGGTTGGGGGACGACTGACGGAGATCATGTAGACATGCATCACCTGCCGGGATCACCGCGACACCGTGCGAGCTGGGCTGCAGCGGTCCTCCTTGGGGCCGTATCGGCGGCAACGGCCCAGTCGCAGGCGCCGCACATCGGGTATGTCTACCCGGCCGGGGGGCAGCGGGGCGCCACTTTCAAGATTGCCGTCGGTGGGCAGCAACTCCGTGAGGTCACCGACGCCACTGTCAGCGGAGCAGGTGTCACCGTCAAGTCCATCGAGGTCGTCAATACGCTCAACTGGAGGCAGCGCGCATCGCTGATGAAATCCCTGGCGACCCTCGAGCGGGCCAGGCCGTCCATCGAGATCGTCGACACCATCTCGGAGATCCGCCGGCAGCTCGCGACCCAGACGCCGTCCAGCCCCGCCCTGGCGGACACCGTGGTCGTCGAAGTAGCGGTGGCCCGCGACGCGGCCACCGGACCGCGCGAGTTGAGGCTGGGGACGCGGTCGGGACTGAGCAACCCGTTGCTGTTCAGCATCGGCAGTCTGCCGGAAGTCACCGAGGGCGCGATGCCGGAGGTGCCCCTGGACGTTCAGGTCCTGCGGGCCGCCGGGGAGCCGGTTCCGCTTCCCGAGCCCCAGAACTCGGGACCCATCCTCACGAAGCTGCCCGCCGTCGTCAACGGCCAGATCCTTCCCGGCAGCACGGGCCGCTACCGTTTCAGGGCTCGTCGGGGCCAGAAGATCGTCGTCGTCGTTGAAGCTCGCGACTTGATCCCCTACCTCGCCGACGGGGTGCCCGGCTGGTTCCAGGCGGCCGTGAGTGTGCGCGACACCAAGGGCCGCGAGCTGGGATATGCCGACCACTACCGCTTTCACGCCGACCCGGTGCTGTGCGTTGAGATCCCCGACGACGGGGAATACCTTGTGGAAGTGCGGGATTCGATCTATCGCGGGCGGGAAGATTTCGTGTACCGGATGATCCTCGGGGAACTGCCTTTCGTCACGGACATCTTCCCGCTGGGCTGCAAGGCTGGAACGCGGGCGAAGATCGAGGTGAGGGGGTGGAACCTGCCGGCCGACCGCATCACCCAGGAGACCACGGCCCTTGCCCCGGGTATGCACCTGCTGTCGCTTTTCCCGGGCAGCCAGGTCTGCAACCGCGTCACCTTCGAAGTGGGGGACACCCGCGAGATCCTGGAAGCGCGATCGCATGGCTCGCAAGCCGACGCCCAGGCGGTGACACTGCCCGTCGTCATCAACGGCCGCATCGACGCGCCGGGGCAATGGGATGTCTACCGCTTCCAGGCCCGCGCCGGCGAGGAGGTCGTCGCGCAGGTAACCGCCCGGAGACTGGGGTCGCCCCTGGACTCGGTGCTCATGTTGATGGACGCCAGCGGCAAGCAGGTGGCCGCCAACGACGACTACGGCGACAACCGGGACGCCGGCCTGGAAACCCACCACGCCGACTCCTACATCCGCGCCCACATCGCCACCGGGGGAACTTTCTATCTTTACCTGGGCGACATCCAGCAGCAGGGAGGCCCCGAGTATGCCTACCGCCTCCGTGTCGGTGCCCCGCGCCCGGACTTCGAGCTGCGCGTCGCGCCTTCGGCCATCAACCTCAACCCAGGCCAAAACGTCCCGGTGGCTGTTTATGCTGTGCGAAAAGACGGCTTCGCCGGTGACATCGATCTCTCCCTGAAGGCGGCGCCGGCAGGGCTGATCCTTAACGGCGGGCGGCTGGGGGCATCGCAGGATAGCGCGTTCGTGACCTTGGTGGTTCCAGGCGTGGCGCCCCGCGGCCGTATCGCCTTGTGCCTGCAGGGCCGCGCAACCATCGACGGCCGCGAAGTGCTCCGTGAGGCCATGCCCGCCGAGGACATGATGCAGGCATTCCTGTGGCGCCACCTGGTGCCCGCGCTGGACCTGAGTGCTAATGTGTCCTCCTGGACCGCGTCCGGACGACCGATCAAGCTCGTGAGCGAACTACCCGTGGCGATTCCCGCGGGCTCCTCGACGAACGTCCTCGTCGACGTCGACACGCAGGGCATTGCGGCCGACGGACCGGTCCAGTTCGAACTCGTCGATCCCCCGGAAGGCATCTCCGTCCAATCCGCCGAGCCTGTGGGAGACATCGCGCGGATGGTGATCGCCTGCGACTCGAAGAAGCTCAAGCCCGGCTTCAGGGCGAACTTGATCGCCGTTGCCTCCGTCACGGTCACGCCGCCGCCCCGGGCCCCGGTCGCTACAAAGCACCAACCCGTCCGGGCCGCGATGATTAAGGAGGCGCCGCCGCTGCCCGATAGTCTATCGCTGAACTCGGCGCAGCCTGATCCGGATCTCGACCGGATGTCGGCCGAGGGTGACGCGCGGGCGCAGGCCAAGAGCATGAAGGCCGCGCCGAAGCCCCAACCTGCGCCAGTCCTTCTCGAGCCGCAGCCCCCGCAAAAGATCGCGCTCGGCGTGCTGCCTGCGATCAGGGTTGAGGTCGTCCAGCCGTAGTGCACCGGGCAGCCAGGCCGTCCCGCCCGGCCGCGAAAAGGGGCCTAAGGATTTTATGCCGGCGTTCTCTGGGGAAACCTCTATGGGCAGACCGACCGGGACCGTCTAGGGTGGTTACCGCATGAGCAGCAATACCACGACAAGGACCTGGTGATATGGGTGCAAGGCTCATCGGCATGGCTGTCTTCTGCCTGTTGGTAACCGCCGGGGTGGGGCGTGCGGATGATCTCCTCTACACGACCAACAACGGTTGCATCACCGTCACGGGATGCATGGGCGACGGCGGCGCAGTGAACATCACCAACCGGATCAACGGGTTGCCGGTCACCAGTATCGGAAGGATGGCGTTTCACCGCTGCCCCGGCCTGAGCGGCGTCACGATCCCCAGCAGTGTGACTAACATCGGGGAATTGGCGTTCGGTTACTGCTTCAGCCTGGCCAGTGCCACGATTGGCAACGGCGTCACCAGCATCGGGCCCCATGCGTTCGAGGCCTGTTACAACTTGGCCAACGTCACCATGGGAACCAGCGTCACCATCATCGGGGCACAGGCTTTCCAGGGCTGCACCAGTTTGCCTGGCGTCACGATCCCCAAGAGCGTCACCGATGTCGGGGACGAGGCGTTTCGCCGATGCACCAGTCTCAGTGGTATCTATTTTGAAGGCAACGCTCCCCGTGTCGGGTGGGACGTGTTCACCGACGACCCCAGCGTCACGGTCTACTTCCTGCCCGGAACGACGGGGTGGGGGACGAGCTTTGGTGGTCGCCCGACCGAGCCGAAGGCTGGGCGAGCCCGGTGACAAGACGATCGTGTTGCTGACGTGTTCGCATCGGTGCTACAGTGCGGTCATCCCTGCAACCAACGGGACTGGAGGTGCTTCGCAATGAATCGCAAGCCTGTTAGCTTCCTGTTCGCGATCCTGTCCGCCGTGGCGCTCTTGTTCGGGAGTGGGTGCGCCACGGTGCCCGACGCCGCGGATCTGCCCGAGGTGTTTACCGGCCGGGTCGTCAGTGTTCATGCCGGCGATAGCCTGGTCATGCTGGTCGGCAGCAACCGGCAGGTCAGGGTAAAGCTGGCCGAGATTGCCGCCCCCGTCCTGACGCAACCCTACGGTGCGACCTCCAAACAGGCCCTGGTGAACAAGGTCCGGGGCAAAATGGTCCGGGTGACGGTCGTGGGCGCTGACGACATCGGCCGGGCGGAGTGCGACGTCTACTTGGACAGCCGCTGGATCAACCAGGAGATGGTGGCCGAGGGCGCGGCCTGGCATTTCCGGAAGCATTCGACGGGGACAGGGCTGGGGGCGGCGGAGCGAGCGGCCCGTCAGAAGCGCCTGGGCCTTTGGGCTGGCAAGCAGCCGATCCCGCCATGGGAATATCGAAACATGGGTTCCACAGTGCCGCCGTCCGAGGATGAGCACCCGGAACCGTTGATCCATATCGGGCTGTAGACCGATTCGCGGAGGTATCGGGATTCGCCCCATGCCGGTTCAACCCTCCTTCGCACTGGAAGTCCTCGTGGACTTCCTGGATGATGCCCTCTGCGCGGATCATCCGCTCACGGAACGCGACATCGATGGTGTGATGCGGTTCCTGGCCGGGGCCGGTGTGCGGCGGGTTGGCTGGGCGTACTATGCGGATGGCCGCGGCGGCCTGCGGATGCCGGCCGGCATCCTCGACGGGCGCAGCAACTGGGAAAACTGCCTGGCCACCTACCGCGAACTCCGCGATCCGCTTCGTGTGGCTGTCGCGGCCGGGCATAGCCACGGGCTCGAAGTCTACGCCTACTACAAACCCTATGAGACCGGCACGGCACTGCTGATCCCGGGCGGCTCGCCGGACGCCGGGACGTTCGGGCTGCTGCCGCACCGGGGCGGCAGTCTGGGGCTGCTGGATCCGTTCGTGGTGGAGCATCCGCACCTGCGCATTCAGCGGCGCACGGACGATCTGCCCGTTTGCGCGGACCCCGGCGCCGCGGTGCGCGCGATCCGGCTGGTCAAGCGCGATGTGGCCCCGACGCGGGTCACTGCCGAGCAACTCCAGATCTGGACCAGTCCCTGCAATTTCGGCTACCAGCGGGCGTCAGTGCCTTTCACGGTAACCGAAACCGTCGAGCCCGCCGCCCGGGATGTGCGCGACCAGTACGGCACGCTCGTGACGCGGCGCGGGGATCCCAGGCGCGTGCTGACGCTTTCAGGACTCAACCTCACGGACGCGTACCTGCTGGTGACGACGAGCTTCAGCGAGGGGCCGGCGGATTTCACCAATGCCGGCACGGAACTGCTGGCGGCGTTGGATGCCGACGGCAGGGAAATCCCGGGCGTGTTCGCCACCGGCGCCGCATGCTGGCTGTCCAGCCGGGTGGATTTCCGCCGCTACGGGCTCGTATTCGATTTCGGCTGGGGTAAAGCCGTGACTGCACTCGACGTTTCGAACGCGGACGGACGAAGCGGGATCATCGCCTTTACCCGGGGCAAGAATGCGACTCTGCCTGCCGCGCTGTGCGAGACCGAGCCCCGGGTGCAGGAGTTCTGGCTCGACTGCCTCCGGGAGATGATCGCCGCGGGCGTCGATGGCGTGGATTTCCGCGAGGAGAACCACTGTACCCATACGGATGAGCCGGAAGCCTATGGGTTCAACCCGATCGTGCTCCAGCAGTGCCGGACGGGCGAGGATCTCGCCTCCGAAGTGGCCCGGATTCGGGGGGAAGCCTATACCGGGTTCCTGCGCAAGGCCCGGGCGCTCCTCGCGGCAAACGGCGCGCGGCTGCGTTATCACCTGAACATGGACCATTTCCGGCCGGACCCGCCGCCGTCCCGGGCACTGGCCTATCCGGCGAACCTGCATTTTGACTGGAAACGCTGGCTGGCCGAGGGGCTCCTCGACGAGGCGGTACTGCGGTCTTTTCACTACCGCAGCGCGATGCTGACCGACCCCGTTGGTGGCGCCATGGCGGCGGCCTGCCGGTCGGTAGGTGTCCCGATCAGTTTTAACCACCATGTCTACACCAACGAACCCGGGTACCTTGAGGAGGCGCAGCGGGTCGCCCGCGATGGCCGCTTTGCCGGCCTCATTCTTTACGAACTGAACAATTTCCTGCGTACCGATTCCGGTGGCGTGAGCCGCTTCACTCTGCCGGTGGTCGAAACGATCTGCCGGGAACTGGGGCATCATGAGGGCCAGGTATGACCGATAGCACCACACTGCCCGGCATGGTCCGGGCGCACGATGCCAGGATTCGATCCTGCCTGGAGGGCCGAAGCCAGGCGCATTTCTGGCATGCGTGTTGCCCTATGAGCGGCCCGACGGAAGCCCGTCTGCAACGGTTCCAAGCCCTCGGGTTCGACAACTATCCGTTGGCGCAGATTCCTGCTGTTGATGCGCTCCGGACGTATCTCTTTTTTTTTGAGCGGATCCTCGGTGCCAAGGTGGTCAGCCCCGCGGGTCACGACGGGGATTTCTTCCAAACCTGGTGTCAGCCCTGGATCAGCAGCGCGGCACAAGTCTCCGGCCTGCGGGTCGATCTGGGCGCCTCCCCGCTGTGGCAGGCCTACGAAAAGGCCATCAGCGACTACCTTGCCCATACACCGGCGGACCAACGGCTACCGGTGGCGTTCATGGGCCTGAGCCCGTTCGACATCGCCTGCAACGTGTGCGGGCCAGAGCCCTTCTGCCTGATGCTGCATGACGAGCCCGAAGCGGCCGCGGGTCTGCTCGACTTCATCGTGACGCTCCTCGTCGACGCCCATCGGCGGATCCGAGGGCTTGGGACGCGGCTCGTCTCCCCCTATGGGTTCCCGGGCGTCTACATCAGCGACCTGCAGTTGCCGCTGCTCTCGCCCGCCCATGTCGGCGGTCTCGTGCTGCCGTGCTACGAACGGATCGCGAAGGAGTGTGGCGGGCTTACGTTCGCGCTCCTGAGCGCCGATCTCGACGTGCTTCGCGCGGCGCTCCGCATGGATGGACTGGTCGGATGCTCGTTCGACAAGCGGCTGCCGCTCCCGGAGATCAGGAAGCACCTGGGGCGGAAGATTTTCGTCATCTTCAGCTACTGTTACGATGACGCGCTCGAGGCGCCGACGCTGCGTGACGGCATCTGGTGGAACCCCATCGTGCAGTCCTACAGCCGCGAACTGCCGCAGGTCTATCGCGAGATGGCCGCCGGGCACAACCTGCTGATCGGTATCGACCGGCCCTCGCTGGCCGAGGTGCTTGCCCTGCGGAGCGGGTTGCAGGGCACTATTCAGTAGACTCGGACTCTAAACCCTGGTCTCTTTTGAGCGGACGGCCTGTTCCAAGGCCCTGGCCAGTTGATCGGTGCAGGACGTCCCTTTCTCCTCGCAATCAATCCCCTTGAGTTTGCGCACGACCTCCTCGACTCGCATCCCCTCAACAAGCCTGGCGATGGCCTGGAGGTTGCCTGAGCAGCCGTCGCTGAACTCGACGTGCTTGAGAACGCCGTCCTCAATTTCGAAGGTGATCTCCGTCGTACAGACGCCTTCCGGTATAAATATATGTCGTTGCATTCGGCGCTACCCCTTTTCGGTCCACATTATCCGCTTCTGCCGTCCGATCCCGCAAGCCCAGCGTACGCACGTATTCCTTGAACGGACAATTGGGACCGACAGATGGCGGATCTCCGGAAAGAACTGTCCTGTACTCAGTGCGCGTTCGGCAGGCCCACCCGCGCGCCTGCCCGCTCAGCCGCCGCCAGAACCTGGTCGATGGCGCTACCCGCCGCCTGGGATCGGAAGTACTCAACGTCCGAAACGATCACGAGCTTGCCCTTTGCGCGGGAGATGCTGACGTTCAGGAGATGGGGCGCGGAGGATGTGCCCGCCCGGCTGGCCAGCAAAACGCCCGGCCTTTCGGGCGCCGTATCAACTGTATCCAGGATAACGAGGTCGCGTTCGTTCCCCTGGAACCGGTGCACTGTCCGGCATTCCACTGAACCGTCGGGGATTTGCGATTCGGCCAGCAAGCGGGAGATCAACCGCGATTGCTGCGCATAGGGCGTGATGATGGCGACGGACTCGATGCCGTCGGCAATGGCTTCGGCGGCCAGGCGGACACAAATCTCGGCCGTCTGCGGGTTGAAGCGCGAGAAGCTGCCTTCCGCCCTGGCGCACTGCGTGGCGCCCCCCGTGTCCACGACGACCAACGGTTGGCCGGGGTAGGGGTTCCTGGCGGCGATCTCGCTCCGGCTCGCAGTGCTGGGGTCGCTCACCAGTCTGCCGTCATAGAACAGTTCGCTGACCAATGCGCCAATGGAGGGGTGCATCCGGTACTGGGTATCGAGCATGACCACCGTCTGGTTGTTGTCCACATCCGGCACGGTCACATCGAAGATATTGCGTCCCATGGCCTGCTGGACGTAGGGGTCCCGCGCCAGCACGATCGGCGGAAGTTGACGGGGATCGCCCACGGCAATGATCTTCTTGCCGGCCAGGCCTGCGCAGTAGAACAGGGTCGGCAGGACGGCCATGCCCGCTTCTTCAACAATGACCACATCGAACGGTTCGGCCTTCAGCAAGTTACTGATGTACATGTTCGTCATGGTCGCCAGGACAACGCGGGCGCTGGCCATCACGGTCTTTTCTTCGCCGGCCAGTGCGTCAAGGCATGTCCCGATGCGTGCCTGGCAAACGGCATTCATCCGCACCAGTCTGTGGCGGCGTCGATCGATGAGTGCCCGTTTTCGTTCCGGCCCCAAGCCCAGGATACGGTTCGCCAGGCGGTATCTGAAGATCCCCGAGAGATCGCCTCTGTTCAGGGCGTCATCCGGCGTGCGGTCAAACATGTCCAGCTGTTGCCCGCCTGACACGACCTTGAGCTTCCGTAACGCCGCCTCGCAGCTTTGGACCTGACCCGAGAGCGTCTTGCTTCGTTTCCTCAGGTGGTCGAGCTGCTCGCGCAGCACCGTATTCTGCCGCTTGACGATCTCGCCCAGGCTGGCGCCAAACGTCTCCGCGCTCGTCTGGCCGACCCGCACGATCTGCCCGGCCCGCATGCGTTCTTCTGCCGCGGGATGAGTCGCCAATACGGCCAGGGCCTGATCGATGGCGGCATTGGTCGTTGACGTGAGCAGGACGCGATGACCCTGTGCCACAAGGTGACTCACGATATGACTGATCGTCCGCGTTTTCCCCGTGCCCGGCGGGCCCCACACGAAGGCGACATTGGAATCGATGCATAGCTGCACAGCTCGCCGCTGACTGGCATTGAGCTCCGGTGCCATGACCTCATCCGAAGTCTTGTGCAGCACAGGGGGCAGTTTGCCGAACAGGGTCAACGCGCTTGTCGCGTGAAAGGCGGGTGACGCCGGCAGCGATTCCAAGGTCAGCAGCAGCCGCTCGTAGAGGAACCACGGGTAGATCACCAAGGTCCAGGATGCGGATTTCGCGGGAAGCTCGACCTCGCACTTCAGGGTCAGCCGGTCCCTGTCGATGGCCGTGATGGTGACCAGCGTCTCGCCGCCGTCATAGACCAGCGTGCATTCGCCATTCAGGACCAGTTTGTCCGATGAGGTCTCCGCAGTGACCTCGTAGAACTGATACCGGTTGTCCGCGGGCGCCTCGACCTCGCCGGGCGCGCTGACCTCTACCTCGAACGGGCCCGACTGCTCCCGCATCGCCGCCATCTCGGCACGCACGGCCTTCTGGAAGCTTTTCACGAATTGCGGGACCCAGTCGGTAGTCATGGCGGATGGCTTGCCCACGCCTCGTCCTCCATCAAGACCTGATTCACTGATGCCCCCGTGACTGCGCTTCTCCATCCGTTCGACACCTTCATCGGTGAAACACGATACAGCGTTGGCTCGATATTCCCATGGTTTTCTTCCCGCTTCTCCCGCGCGCGTGTCCCGGGGTTGAAGCCACGGACGCGGACAAGACGGCAGAGGGGCTATGCAGAGCGGCAAAAAAGAAACCGCGGCCGAAGCCGCGGTTGCATCTTGAGGAATTGCCTCCTCCGGCACCCCAGTCGGCCAGCCGTTCGAATCCTGTATGCGCCCATAAGCGCGATTCCTGTTCCAGCCAGCCTCAGGTCACGATCTGTATTGAGCAGGGCTCATGCCGCTACTGCACGGGGCGGTGGCTTTGACAAACACTTCACACCGGCCTGCCGGAATCCTGACAATGGCACGTCCACGGTGCGAAAATGGGGCATGGCCCGGCCCTTCTTCGGTGACTCACCGGTGTCACATTCTCACGGCTTGATACATGTGCCTCGGAACTGGGCCTGATCTGCCCAGGACGCGACCGTGGTCGGTGATGGGTGCCGCGTCAGTTGGACGTGGTACCCCAAGGCATCCACGTAGGTGAGATGTTCAAGTGGTTGATGATGTACCCCGTGCCGAGTTTCATGTCCGGGTACAGGGTCAACGCCGCCAGGACCATGATCAGCACGGTCCCCGCCAGGATCAGCAGCCCAAGGGTCCGTAAGAAGTCCTCGTGCATCTCCTGCCGTTGCCGGTCGTGCAGCCGTGCGGCCGAGTGGTGTGCATGCGCCCATTTCATGGAGAACATCGGATTCATGGCGCCCTCCTTTCCCAGTCCTTACATCTCTATTTTCGTCTCTCGGAGTCGGTCTGTCCAATGACTTTCAGGCCACCCAAGGCGGCAGCCGGGGTCGCTGCAGTTTACCAGGCACGCCCGGTCATGCTACAAGGTGGCCCCACTTGCGGGTGGCACTCAACAATCCGGGGAAGAACACGAAGTGACTACTGAAGACGTGAATCACAGCGGGTCTGACGGGAATGCACCAACGCCTTCCATCGCCGTTCGGAAGGCGTACGAGCAGTTGCGGACCGCACAGAGGTGCAGGGCGCAGGGCGATTTCGCTGCGGCGAAGGCGGAGTACGGGAAGATTGCGGCGAACCCGGAGTACCTTCCGCATCACCGGGCCGAGGCGGAGGAAATCATGCGGGAGATGGAACGCCTCGCCAGGGGGTTGCC
The DNA here is from genome assembly GCA_903895695.1 of uncultured bacterium. Classification (GTDB taxonomy): domain Bacteria; phylum Verrucomicrobiota; class Kiritimatiellia; order CAIKKV01; family CAITUY01; genus CAITUY01. Next base: position 9,685 of record CAITUY010000106.1, on the reverse strand, counting down.
GGCCCGTGACCCGCACGCCTCGCGCATGGCAGTGCCGCGCATCACCCGGTTCGCGGCCGAAGTGTGGGTCGGTCCTGAGGGTACGGACGCGAATCCCGGCACGGCCGCCCGCCCGTTCGCCACGCTCGAAAAGGCGCGCGACGCCGTGCGCGGTTTGAAGGCGCGGGGCCTGCGCGGCGCGGTGGCGGTCCGGATCAAGCCCGGCAACTACCGCCGTACGCAGACGTTCGCCTTGTCGGCCTGCGATTCGGGCGAGGCCGCCGCCCCGGTCGTCTATCGGACGGAACAGAAGGGCACGGCGATCTTTAGCGGCGGCGTGAAACTCCACGGCTTCGAACCCGTCGTCGACAGCAGGATCCTCGAACGCTTGCCGGCGGAAGCGCGCGGCAAGGTCCTGCAGTGTGACCTGAAGAAGCTGGGTATCATCGACTATGGCGAACTGAAGCCGCGCGGGTTCAGCGACGCGCAGCAGGGCACGTTGCCCATGCTGGAACTCTATTTCAACCGGCAGGCGATGACCCTGGCGCGCTGGCCCAACGAGGGGTTCATCGGTGATTCGAGGCCCTTCTGGGCGGGCTCGAACCGGCTCTCGACCTTCGAATATGCCGGCAACCGGCCGGCGCGTTGGACTCAGGCCAGGGATCTGTGGCTCTTCGGCTACTGGAGAGAAACCTGGGCCCACAAGACGGTGAAGGTCGGCGCCATCGATCCGGCAACGAGGCGGATCACAACGGCGGCTCCCTACATGGATGCGGAAGGCATCGACGTCCCGGCCTATCCCGGAATCGCGGTGAAGCATGCCATCCGGTACTATGCATTCAACCTGCTCGAAGAGATCGACATGCCAGGTGAGTGGTATCTCGACCGCCTGACCGGCCTGCTTTACTTCTATCCCCCTTCCGATCCGGCTGGAGCCGACGTGGAGCTGTCGATACTGGCGGCGCCGATGGTGACGCTGGCTGACGCTTCGCACGTGCGGTTCGAGGGCCTGACGTTTGACCTGGCACAGCACGATGGCATCGTGATCCGCGGCGGCGAGGGCTGCCTATTGGCCGGCTGCACTGTGAGCCGGCTCGGGGGTGGGGGAGTGAGATTCGACGGCGGGGCGCGGCACGGTCTGCTCGGCTGCGATCTCTTCACGCTCGGGCGCAACGGCACGTGGGTGAAGGGCGGTGACCGGCCGACGCTGACGCCCAGCGGCCATTTCGTCGAGAACTGTCACATCCACGATTTTTCGCGTATTGATCGCACCTATACGCCGGCCGTCTGGACCGAGGGCGTCGGCACGCGCATTGCGCATAACTTGATTCACCATACGCCCTGCCACGCCATGCGGATCGAGGGCAATGAGCATGTCGTCGAATTCAACGAGCTGCACAGCGTGGATTACGAGAGTGATGACCAGGGCGCGATCGACATGTTCGGGAACCCGACCTACCGCGGCTGCGTCTTCCGCTACAACTATTTCCATCACATCGCCAACTGGCACGAGAAGGTCGCGACAGCGGCCATCCGCTTCGACGACGTGATCAGCGGCATGCTCGTGTACGGGAATGTCTTCTTCCGGTGTTCCAACGGTCATTTCGGCGCCGTGCAGGTCAACAGCGGACGTGAGAACATCATCGAGAACAATGTCATTGCCGAGTGCAAGCAGGGGTTCAGCGGGGGGTGGACCCCGGGGTGGAGCGAGAACAATATGTTCTGGCAGATGTTCGCGCGGAAAGAGGAGCCGGCGTGGACGGCCTACATTATGAGTGCGCTGTATCTGGCGCGGTATCCTTTGCTCAAGGATCTCTACGACAAACCCCCGATCAACTTCATATGGCGGAACGTCCTGTGGAATTCCGGCATTCCTTTCACCATGAACCCGAACTGCACCGACATCCTGGAACTGGCGGCCTACAGGGACGAGAATCCCGGGTTTGCAGATCCCGCCCACGGCGATTTCCGGATGACGCCGGACGCGGCGCTTCCGAGCAAGAACGGGTTCCGCCCGATCCCCGTTGAGGAAATCGGGCTCTATGAAGATGACTTTCGTGCCACCTGGCCGGTTGCGGCCGCTCCGATGGCCGTGCCGGATTGGCGGCTGACCGTTGACGGCAAAGCCCTGGCGACGAAGGACGCAACAAAACCATAGGAAAATCGAGCCAACATTGTATCCTATTTTTTCCGCCCTGAGGTTGGCCGACGAGTGGGGGCAGCCGAGGGGCGGGGACAGGTCAATGATTGCCGCCATGGTGTGGCAGACAAGGACCGCCGATGAACCCAATGATAGTTACCCTGAGGGTCTTGCTCCTCGTGGCCGTTGCGAGCGCCATGGGTGTCGCCGGCCTCGCCCGTGCACAGACTCCTGAACTGGTTGTTGACCCTGAGGCCGTGCGGCAGGCGGCCCGGATCGCCCTCGCCCAGGGGGTTGCCTGGCTGAAAGCGCAGAGCACGAATGACGCCGAGGGGTGGATCGCGGGGCCCAGCCGCACCTCGAAGCTCATCGGCACCACCGATGTGACCAATCACTATCGGCAGGTCATCACTCAGATTCCCGTCTTCGAGTATTCCAACTACGTCACGTTTGTGCAGACCAGCCCGACCGAGCCGCCGCACAAAGTGGTTGAACGGCGGGCGGTGCGGCAGATCGGGACCAAGCCGCTGCAGACGGTGGTCTACGACAAGGATGGCCCGATCGGGCGCATCGATGCCCGTCCCATCTACCAAGCCGGTGGGAACATCTTCTGGCGTGTCAGCGGACTGGGCGACGCCGCGCTCGTCGTCTACGCGCTGCGGCAGGCCGGAGTCCCGGATGAAGACCCGGTGGTGCAACGGATGCTGGAGAACCTGCGCGGACAACTGACCGAGCAGGGCCTGCCCGACGAGACGTGGAACCTGGCTTGGCTCACGGTGGTATTTGCCGCAACGCCCGGGACCGAGGCGGCGGACCTGACGGAGCGTCTGGCGGGCCGGCTGATGGACGGTCAGATCGTCGAGGGCGCCGCCCGCGGGCTTTGGGGGCCGCTTTGCATCAACCCGCGTCTGTTGGCGCCGGCGCTTCGGGACTACCTCGCCCTCATCGCCGACCTGCAGAAAAAGGAGCAGCGGGTCAAGTTGAAGGATACCAAGCCCGCGCAGGCGGCGGTCGAACGGGCGCAGGCGGCGGTCACGAAGCAGCAGGAGGCCGTCCGGGCCCTCGCCCGCTCGGGAACGCAGTTTGCCGGGGCCGAGTATCCGTGGGTCACGGACCCTCACGCCGATCCCGTAGTCAAGTTCGCAGGCGCGAGCCATTTTTACTTCAACCAGACGGTCGCCGACTTGGAGAGCACGTGGGTGGCCCTGTTTGCGCTTTCGTCTGCCGCCGGCCAGCAACGCCTGCCCGCCCAGACGTTGCGGCCCAAGCCCGTGCACGCCAGCGGCGGTGCCTCCGCGACCGCCCCACCCGCTGCCCCGGCGGCCGCAACCGCCATGCCACGCCCTGAAACGTCGGAAGCCGTGCTGGCGCGCGCCGCCAACACCCTCGCGGCCCGGCAACAGAAGGACGGCCTGTGGAATGAATGCAACCTGCATCAACCCGTGACGGAGTTCGATGCCTTCACGGGCACACTGCCGGTGCCGGCCGACCCGAAGAGCTTCCCGCCGCTGAACTCCGCGACCACGGCGGTAAGCGTTGTACAGGGAATCGCGGCACTCGATAGCGTTGGTCGGGCCGTCGGCATGGATCGCCTGATGCGAGGGTTCCAGTCGCCGTACGTCACGGGGCTGTACGGCCGGGAAAAGGAAGTCGACGCGTGGCTCTCGGCGACGCGTCCCAAGATTGGCGCCCGCCAGCGCCTGACGATGGCGGACTTTGCCCTGTACCTGGCGCTCGCGCGTCCCCTGTCTTCCGGTCGGCCGGAGCGCGACGTGCCGACAGGCGACACGGAACTCATGGTGCGTCTTATCCTGGGCGGCTCGCCCGACGGCGACTGGGGCCGCGGCGTGCCGATGTGGTTTGCCACCAGCAGCACGCGGGCGCGCCTCGCCGCGCTCAAGCCGCTGACCGCGCGCGTCTGGGGCAACGGCGAGCCGGTCGAAATGAACAAGGCCCACCTGTGGCTCTACAATATCGATCCGGTCAGCATGGTCGAATGGTCCCCGATCGTGCGTGATGGCCAGGCCTATGCCACGGCTGTCGCGGTGCTGTACCTGGCCAGTCGTGTGCCGGACCCTGCGGCTGCCGTCAAGGAATGGTCGGAAAAGCCGGCGCTGGTCGAAGTCCGCAAGGGCGTTGAACAGGTGCTCGTCGATCGTCGCGTACCCAAGCCCGTCCCGGCCCCGGTGGCCGCCGCGCCTGCCACCAATAACGCCCCGGTGACCGCCGTTCCTGTCACCAATAGCGTGCCCCCCGCGGCTGTGTCCACCAACCGTGCCGCGACCAAAGAAACAACGGAGCCGATCGTGCCTGCCGAACTGGACGTGCCCGTCCTCCCGGCCGCGCCTGCCCCGCCTGCCGACACCGCACCGAAGTCCGACGAAGCGCTGTGAGGTCTGACTTGGAGAGGAAAACATGTTCATCGACATTCATGCCCATGCGTATCGCCGGCCGTGCCCGCCCCAGGACGGGACCACGATTTTCGCCAATCCCCGGGAGATCCTCCGCAGATACGACGAACTCAAGATCGACCTGGGTGTCCTGCTGCCGCTGATCGGGCCGGAAACATACCTGCCGCAATCCAACGAGGACATCCTCGACATGGCGGAGGAGTCCAAGGGCCGTTTCCTGCCCTTCTGCAACATCGACCCGCGCGGGATCAGCAATTCCCCTGACGCGCCCCTGGACCTATGGCTGAAGCACTACCAGAAGGCCGGCTGCCGGGGACTCGGGGAATTGATGCCCAACCTGGAATTCCGCGATCCGCGGGTGTTGAACCTGTTCAAGCACGCGCAAGCGATCGGCTTTCCCGTGATCTTCGACAGTTGCATCCGGATCGGTGGGGCCTACGGGCTCGTCGATGAACCCGGTCTGCCGCAACTCGAGTTCTGCCTGCGCGCCTTCCCGAAACTGAAGATCCTGGGACACGGGCCCGCTTTCTGGTCCGAGATCGCTGAGCTGGAAACACCCTTCGACCGGGGCGGCTATCCCCCTTATCCCGTCCGCAGGGAGGGCGTGGTGCCCAAGCTTATGCGACGTTACAGCAACCTGTACGGCGACCTCTCGGCCGGCAGCGGCTTCAATGCCCTGTCGCGCGACCCGCGGTATGCCGTCAAATTCCTGAACGAGTTTCAGGATCGGCTGCTCTACGGCACGGACATTTGCTCGGCCAAGCAGTGGATTCCCTTGCCGCAGTTCCTGATCGACCTGAAGGCGAACCGGAAACTCAGCCGCGCGGCCTTCCAGAAGATCGCCAGCGGGAATGCCGTCACGATGCTCGGGCTGTAATGCGGACGGGATCACCCGCCGAACCAGCCGTGCGATGAAGTCGTCGCCATAAAGGAAGCGTCCCATGGACAGCCTCACACGCTTGGAAACTGCCTGGTCTTTCCGCGAACCCGACCGCGTGCCGATCGAGCTCTCCATTCCCGCCCTGGCCCGCGAGCAGCCCGAGGCGCGGCGGATCGCGGAGTTCGTGGACCGCGAGGCCGACAACTTTCTCTACGCACCGGGATTCGACTGGGGGTTCTTCGGCCTGGACGCGGAGTGGAACGATGAGGTGATCGAGGAGGTGCCGGGCGACTTCAAGCGCATCCGCCACACGATCACCACGCCGGTCGGAGTCTTCCAGGCCGTCACCCGGCGCCGCCATGGCGAACTGGACCCGGGCGACTTCGCGTGGGAGAGTCGCTATATCCGCACCCTGGAGGATCTGGAACGCCTCGCCGCGGCGCCGCGCGCGCCCCGGGCCTTCAACCGCGCCGGGTGGGTGGAGGGGACCCGGGAGAACGGCAACCGCGGCATTTCCGGCACGGGCGTCTTCCATCCGCTCGGGACGCTCGTGCGCTCGTCCACGATGGAGGAGGTCTACGCCTGGTTTGCCGCGGAGCCGGGCTGCATGCATCGCTTCCTCGAGGCCACGAACCGGCAGGCCGAGGAGTCCGTCCTCTCGCTCCAGGGAACGGGCCTGCGGCCTGTCTTCTACACCTGGGCGCTCGAGATGCTGACGCCGCCCTGGTTCGGTCACCGGCAGTTCGACGAGTTCGTCTTCCCCTACGACAAACAGGTGAACGACGCCATCCATCGCATCGGCGCCCGCCACCGCGCGCACTGCCACGGGAACAGCGGCGCCTTTCTCGAACGCTTCGCGGATATGGGCATCGACGCCCTGGAGCCGCTCGAGCCGCCACCTTACGGCGACAACGATCTCGCGGACGCCAAGCGGCGGGTCGGGAAGAGGATGATGCTTTCCGGGAACATCCTCTCGCAGGACTACCTGCGGACGACCGACGCGGAGATTCGCGACCGGGTCCGGGCGGCGATCCGCGAGGGCGCCCCGGGCGGCGGCTTCAGCCTGCGCTGCGCCGGCGGCGACGGCAGTACCGGGAGCGCCAAGGACATGGACCAGCTCCGCGCCTTTATCCACGGGGCCGGCGTTTACATCGACGCGGCGCTGGAGTTTGGGAGCTATCCGATTCGGGCCTGACCGGCGTCGGTCTGCCTTCGCTTGTACCAGGGAGATGCAGTCATGAAACGTTACGAGATTGCCTATGAGTCGATCAATACGGCGGACAATGCCAAGTGGATCACGGCCCTGGTTTGCGAGCCGGACCGCATCGGCCCAAACACCGGGGTCCTGCTCTGCTCCCACGGCTGGGGCGGGACGCGCCTGAACGACCTGGGCAAGATCGATGCGGCCTGCGAGCCGTACGACCTGGTGTGCGTCGCGGTCGAGTTCCGGCAGAGCGGCTTCGCGCACGATCCGCAGCGGGGTTATGGCTGGGACTGTCCCTATGACCTGAGTTTCTACCAGCTCTTCGATGTACTGAACGGGTTGCGCGAGGTGCTGGCGCTGCGGCCCGGACTGAACACGCGGCGCCTCTTTCATTACGGCGGCAGCCAGGGCGGGCACCTGGCCCTGCTCGGCGCCATCGTCGCGCCCTGCACCTTCGCGGCAGTCTACTCCTCCTGCGGGGCGACTTTCGTCGAGCCGCATTTCCTGGTCTGGGCCGGGCGCGAATTCTTCCCGCATGAATTGTCCTTCCGCAGCGTGCTCGAACATGCGGACCGCATCCGGTGTCCGGTCTACCTCGACCACGGCACCGCGGACCACGATGTGTCCTGCGAGCACAGTCGCCGGTTGGAGACGCGCCTGCGCGAACTCGGCACGCCGGTGGAGGCGGTCTATTACGAGGGCGGCGGCCATCAGCTCGGGCCGGTCACGGACCGTGTCGCCGCATTCAAACGCATGGCGCCGGCATTCCTGGCACGCACGAATCCCGAGGAGTCCGAGATGCTGGCCGGCGGTCGCGTGGAACTGCCCTGCGCAGGCCGCACAGCGGTTGTGGACTGGAGCCGGCCGCCCGCGAGCTCGGACCTGGTGCGGTGGGTGACGTGAGCGGAAGCGTCCGCGCCGTTAGACGTTCAGCCCGTCCCCTTCCGGTCGGATCACGGTTGTACGGCCGGCGAGTCGCAGGCGCCAGCAGTCCTCGCCGGGCGTGAACTGCCAGCCGTCCGGCGTGCCGCCAACCTGCAGGCCGAAAAGAAATTCGAACCGCGCGGCCGCGCGCAATGGGCTGAAGCTGCGGTAGCGGATGTCGCGGGTGACCCCGGCGCGCGTGTTCGAGCACTCGTAGACGCTGGTGCGCGTCACGTTACTCACGCGCCACCCGTTGGCCCGGTCCGGCAGGAACGGCGTCACGCGCAGGCTCACGCCGCCGTTCTCGATCACGACGGCCGCGCCGTCGTCCCTCAGGCCGCCCGCGTAGTGCAGGAGCCACTCGACGTGGCGGTCACCCTCGCACTCGATCACGTCCCGGATCACGACGGCGTCGGGCGCCAGGAGCAGCACCGTGCGGATGAATTTCGTCAGGAGGCCGGGGTAGGCCAGCGACGCGTCGCCGGCGGCTCGCAGCACGCCCGGCGAGAGTTCGCGCGCCTCGATGAGGCGGCCGGCACGGGCTTCGCCGAAGGTCTGGCCCTGGCCATCCACGAGGAGCGAACTGTGCCCGACCGTGGCGTTGGCGTCGAAGTTCCAGCGTGGTCCGGCGTTGTCGAAGAAGCCGATGAAGTGCGCGTAGGGCCAGATGCCAGGGTCGATCGCCAGCGGCTGGCCGCCCGCCTCGATGACGAAAGAATTGGCGTCGAGATGCGAATGACTTACGGCGGATGGCCCGCACTTCAACCCGACGAACAGGGCTTTCGGCCCCGGCCCGGCCCGCAGCGTGCCGGCCCCCGTGGTCCGGAAGAACGCCGCGGGCATGTAAGGCGGCGTGTCGGCGCGCCGGGCGGGATCGTCGGCGCCGAGGAACAACAAGGTCCCCGCGGGATGCAACCGTGCCAGCGCGAGCCAGTCGTCCCGACCTGTTTCCACTGCGAGAATTGCCAGGTCATCGCCCAGTTCGTTCTCGAATTCGGGCACATTGTCGTTGAAGTTGTAGATGCGCCCCGCGGGCGTGGTCAGGCCGACGAGAAAGTCGCACGTGCGGCGCAGGGCCGGGTGCTCGAACAGGTTCACCGCGCCGCCGGTCAACCGGCGCAGGGCCAGCGCATAGCGCAGGCCGAAGTGGAGCGTGCCGAACCAGTAACTGATGCCTTCGGCCCAGTCGCCTTCGGGCGGCACGGCGTCCAGCACTTCGAGCACGCCCTCGGCGGCGCGCGCCAGGGCCTCGCGCGACTCCGGCCAGTGCTCGGCGAAGCCGCAGATCGCGAGTCCGGACTCGCCACACGTCATGATCTTCCAGTTGGCCGTATAGCCGGGCTTGAACCACCACGCGCAGGGATCGCAAGTGGCCTTGAGGAAGGGCTCGAAATGCAACCGCCGCAGGCCGGCCACCAGTGCTTCCCGGTCCGCCTTCGAAAAGGCCGATTCCGTGAGATCGTACGCCAACGCCGCGTTCGCCGCCGTGTTGGCCGCGGCGTGGTCCAGGTCTGGGCAGTGGTCGCGATGCACGGGCACAACCCACGTGTCGACATCCAGCATGGCCATCGTTTCGCGCCGGATCCAGGGCGGCATGGACGGGTCACCGGTCAAGGCCCACGCCTGGGCCACCCCGGCCACGACGCTGCTGTGGTCATAGGGATACTGCGAGGCCTGGCGATCCGTCGGCTGGGACATCGCCTGCCGGGCGCGGGCGAGCACGCCGTCCACCATGCCCGGGTACCGGTCCGCCCGCGTCCGCAGGAGCGGGAGTTGGGCCGGGTCCGTCAGCAGGCGCGGATGCGGCAGCGGCAGCAGCGGCGCCTGCCGGATGCGGGTCATGATCTCGTGCGTGTCCATGGTCGTCTCTCCCTCGTCGCGCCGGACAGGGTGCCAGACCCTGGGCCGGGAGGTCGAGTGCGATGGTGGGCCGCCCGTAACGCCTTAGTGACGCAGGGGTGAGCGAGGGCCTCGCGCCTGCGGTCTGGAAGAGTAAGATTTCGCAGAGCCGGTTGCGCTGTGAGAGAGCTTGGTGAGTGCGTGGGCGGGAACTGTCGCCGCGGAACGGAGCGGAATAGCTACGGTGCGGCTGGCGGAGAGCGGGGCGAGGTGAAAGAGGGCATTTGCAGGGGATGGCGGGCAGACCC
>CAITUY010000105.1 GCA_903895695.1 uncultured bacterium | reverse complement strand
TTCTTGTCCAAATCGCTCATTTCGGCACCTTTCCAGTCAAGTCCATAAAATATGAACCTGATTATAGGGCCAAAAAAACCGAAATCAAGGCCTATTTCATCTTTCTTCCCGAAACACCTGTTACAAAATCAAGTCACACCCCCGCCAGCCGGGTGATCAAGGATGTGATCGTGCCTGGCGACTGGTATCTCGTCCGCTGGGGCGGGACCCGTAAAGGCATGGGTACGTTCTACACCAAGCCGCAACTGGTGTTCCCCACCGTGCAGCGCACGCTTCGGCCGCTCGCTTATGAAGAGCAAGGTTCCGCCAACGCCGACCCCTGGAAGCCGCGTCCGCCCCAGGATCTCGTGCGGCTCAAAATCTGCGATCCCGGCATGGGCTCGGGCTCCTTCCTCGTCGCGGCCTTGCGCTACCTGACCGAGGCGCTCTATGCCAGCCTTATCACCTACGGGTGGCTCACGGCAACCGACGAAGGCGCGAAGGTGCTCCGCACTGACGCCGATGCGCCGGACTGGTTCCGCGAGTGCGTCAAGGACCTGCCGACCTCGCTTGAAGGCGCCGAGGATATCATCCGGTCCCGACTCAAACGCGTCGTGGTGGAGTGCTGCATCTATGGCGTGGACCTTGACCCGCTCGCCGTCGAACTGGGCCGGCTCGCGCTGTGGATCGAGACCATGGATCCCCGCCTGCCGTTCGGATTCCTGAAGCACAAACTCAAACACGGCAATTCGCTTGTCGGCTGCTGGTTCGACCGGTTCCAGGATTACCCCGCGCTCGCGCTCGAACGTGGCGGGTCGGCCTGGGATGCCGGCGATAGGAACCACAACGGCGTCCATTTCGAGAAGGGCGCGCTGTCGGAGCAGTACAAGGAGACCCGCAACAACCTCCTCAAACCAGCCTTGCGCACTTGGATCACGGCGGCCGAACACTTGCCGTTCGACTTCGTCAAGGAAGGCTACACGCAGGAAATCATCCATACCGAGGCCCTGGACTTCTTCAACCGACTGCACGGCCTGCCCATTGGCGACACCGAGGCGCGGGAGACACTGTACCGCGATGCGTTTCTCACGCACTACGGGTTCCGCGACTTGCGCGCCGCGTTCGACACCTGGTGCGCCCTCTGGTTCTGGCCGACTGACAAGCTGAACGTGCTCCCCCTGCCCGGCAACTTTTCATCGCCGACCGCCGAAGCCAAGGCCATCGTCCACGACCTGTGGATGGAGCACCGCTTCTTCCACTGGGAACTGGAGTTCCCCGACGTGTTTGCCGGGGAGAGAAGCACGGCTGCCGCCGCCGGTCGGCAGAGTGAAGGCGGATTCGATGCGGTCCTGGGCAATCCGCCCTGGGAAGTGCAGAAGGCCAATTCCAAGGAGTTCTTCTCGAACGAGGACCCTCTGTACCGCACCTATGGCAAACAGGCGGCCCTGGACTGGCAGCGCGAACGGTTCGGACGCGATCGGCAACTGGAAGAGGCCTGGCTGACCTACAACGCGGACTTCAAGTGCCGGAGCAACTGGGTTTCCAATGCCGGCCGGCCGTTTGGCGATGGCAAACACGACAGGGCAGGCGAATCGCTGAACCTCATGGACAAAGGCAGCCACTGGCGGGATAGCGACCGGCTGCACGCTCTCTGGCGCTCAACCCGCTCCGAACGCAACGGTTATGCCGATCCCGCCCACCCGTTCCGCTATCAGGGGTCGGCGGATCTGAACACCTACAAGATGTTCCTCGAACAAGCCTACGCCCTCCTGAACGGCAGGGGACGCCTCGGGTTCATCGTCCCTTCCGGGGTCTACACGGACAAAGGCAGCACCGCACTCCGCAACCTGTTCATCGGCAAGAGCCGGTGGGAATGGTTGTTCGGATTTCACAACGCCGACGAGATCTTCGATATTCACCGTTCGGCCAAGTTCTGTGCCCTGATCGTCGAGAAAGGCGGCCAGACCGCCGCGATTCACGCCGCCTTCATGCACCGGTCTCCGTCCGACTGGGAGGAGGCCGAACGGTTCGTACTCGACTACCCGCGCGCCCGCATCGAACAGTTCAGCCCAAAATCGCACGCACTTCTTGAGATCCGTTCCGCACGCGACCTGGAAGTTCTCGAGAAGATCTATGTGGAGAATCTCCACATCTCGGATCAAGTCGACCAGGGATGGAGAGTTCGATATTCTAGGGAGTTTCATATCACAGACGATTCCGCATCGTTCCCGCCGGTAACGAGGTGGATGCACGACGGCTACCTGGCGAATGCCTATGGTTGTTACGTAAAGGGCGAGAGGGCGCTTGCCGTTCCGGTCTATGAAGGTCGCCTGATCGACCAATTTGACTTCTTCGCGAAGAACTGGATTCTTGGCAAGGGCAGGTCAAGTGAATGGGCGGCGAATCCCTGGGCGACACGGACATTCACGCCTGAGTATCTCATGGCGGCAGAGACCTACTCGCTTTCAGGAAAACGATTCGGCAATCCCAAAATGGCGCTGATGCAAGTGACATCGGCAACGAATACGAGGACGGTCATCGCTGCGTTGACGCCCAACTGGCCTGGCGTTGACAAGACGCCTTTCATGGCTAGTGGTTTCGCCGACTATCTGGCCACGCCAGCCCTGGCGGGAGTTCTGAATTCATTTGTATTCGACTTCGTTGCCCGGCGGTCCGTTGGAGCGATGACACTGGGTTGGTACTCACTGGAGAATCTTCCGATTCCCGCCTTCAACCGAGAGTTGATCTCCCGAATCACGCAACACGTTCTGGCCCTCAACTGCGCCCATGTGACGATGGCGGATTACTGGATGGGAGCCAGCCTGAGTGAAATGAAGGTTCGACCTTGGAAGGCACACTGGGCAGTCACGGACTCAGAACGAATGCGGCGGCGATGCATCTTGGACGCGCTCCTGTTTGAGGCCTTTGGTCTTGATGAGGCCGATGCGAGTCACGTCCTGACTGAGTGCGATTTGCCTGCAGCACGGTTGCTCACTGGCTCCGAGACAACCCTCGACCCCAAAGGCTTCTGGCGGGTGGACAAAGACAAGGCACCGGAGTTGCGGCACACGGTTCTCGCGCAGGTGGCTTTCCACGATCTCCAACAGATGGGGTTGGAGGCCTTTCTGACACAGCACGATGGCGAGGGCTGGCGGCTGCCGGACACGGTGCGGTTGGCGGATTATGGATTGGGCCACGATGACCGGGCCAGGGAGCCCCAGCCCGTGGCGGCCGTTCTGGGTCCACGCTTCTACGACTGGCAAACGCAGGGCACGCCGGAGGAGTCCTGGGAGGAGTGCGCCCGCCACGCCGAGAACCTGCGGCAGTTGCTGGGGGCGCATCAGCCGGCCGAAGCAACGCCGCCGGCGGCCGTGCGGGAGACGGCCCCGCCCTACTCCGCCGGGGCGACGCAAGGCGAGTTGGGGTTGTGAGGGACCAGCGGCGAACAGTTACTTGGTTTCGGAAGCGAAGACCTTCCAGTCGTAGTCCTCGTGAAGCCGGCTGAACTCGGGTCCGATCGGGCAACGATACTTGCGGGATTCCCCATAGGGCTCTTTGACCGGCGGTTCTGCCTTCCGGAAAACCAGTTGGGCGATTCGGATACCCGGCATCAGGGTGAGTGGCACGGTAGCCACGTTTGACAACTCGAGCGTGATCACGCCCTTGAACCCCGGTTCCACTGCGCTGGCCGTTGCCACCTGCAGGCCGAGACGAGCCCAGGAGGAACGCCCTTCGACCTGGCACTCCAAGTCACTCGGCATCGAGACGTATTCGAAGGTGCAACCCAACACCAACATGCCCGGGTGCAGGACGACATGACCGCCGAAAGGGATCACCTGCCGTTCCTGGATTTGCTGCGGTTCGATTGGCGAGATGCCTGCGGGTTCGAAAATGCCGAACCGGTGCGTACGGAAGACGATGAATTGGTTGCCCAATCGAACATCGATGGAGACCTTGCCTATTTGTTTTGGGGCCAGAATCGGCGTAACAACCAACGGGTCCGCGTCGATCCCCCGCTTCAGATATTCCTCAATGGCGACTTGGGACACCGTGCTCATTGGGCCGCCTTCTCAATTCTCTTGCCCCACTTGGTATGCACAAAACTGCTTTCAATGCCCTTTAGCACGAGCTTCGACATCAGTTCAAAATCATCTACGTTCCCCACGCTGGGTTGCCGTGGATCTGTAGAGCCTTGTAGGCCCAGCCCGCGCAAAGGATATCCTGAAGGCTTGCAGGACTTCCAGGATAGCCATCAACTGTATTGGGTGGCAGCCTCTGTTCAATGCGTTCTATCAGACTCACGACCCGGGCATAACGTTCAGACAATCGATAAGGTTTGGACAATTCCGGCGGCAACATCCCTATCACACTGGTTGCCGCACTTGTCCAGTGCGTGGTGATGAAATCGTAGGCTTGGTTTGTTACCGGGTTGTTCCGGATCAACGTCTCATCTGACTTGCTGTCCGCAATGCGCTTCGCTTCTCGGAGCCATTCGACAAATGGCTTCAGTTTAGGCGGCGGATACCCAATCTCAGCATGATCAGCGAGATCCGCATCACAGGACAGCACAATCTGGCGAATACGATAACGCCAAGGAGGGTAGTTCTGGGAACTGGATTCTGGCGGGGCATCCAACGAGAAGCGTGCGGCGAACTCCAGCGTTGCGGCAAGGGCGGCAGGGCCAAACAGGTGGCCACCAACATGGTCACAGAGCAGTTCAGTTATACCCTGTTGGGCAACCACCCTGGTGGCGTTTGTCAGTTTGGCTATCTCGTCTTGAATCGCTCGCTCCTTGAACAGTTCACCTGCTGGTGGCGGGGACTTACGCACGCTGGCTTCGAACTTCTTCTTTATCTCCAGTTCGGCTTTCTTCCATTCGGTATCGAATGTGTCCCGAACCCATCGTGCAACGAGTATATGACCGACTTCGTGGCCCCAGAGGGCATGGAGCAGTGCATTTGCGCGTTCGATGCGGGGGAAAGAAACGCAGTAGACTTTCTCCGTGTCGCTGATGTCAGCGCGCTGCCTGACCAAGTCGAGAGAGAACCATTTGCGGGACTCCAAGTACCGTTTGTACTGTGCCCAAAAGTCACCCCGAATCGAGTAGTTGTATGACCAGGTTGGACGGATGATGAAATGAGTGCCCTGTCCAGCCGCCAACTTCAGGAGTTCCTCGGCCGGTTGCACGAGGCTCCAGGGCGTTTGCGCCACTCTTGCCCGTTCCACGAACCGCAGATGGAGGGCTGCATTTGAAAGAAACGAATTGACCGCCGCTAGTTCTGCTGTAGGGATTCGTCTCTCGACGGCCTCAGCGATCAAAGCGGAAGTCTCGCTTATCAGAGCCGCCAATTTGCGGGGCGTGGGGGTGATGAAATCCTCAGTAAGTTGGATGGTTTTTGCCAACTTACTGAGACCCGTGGCGCACCGTCTTACCTCCCTGCGGAGTTCCGTGTCACGCCAGGCAATTTCATCAAACACTGGCGATGGCGAACTCATTGGGGGTTTGATCCCATTCATCAGTCGTGTAAGGCCTGGGTGATCCGTTGCTATCGACTTGAACGAGAAGTGCCTCCGCCATGCCATGAAGCAGTTGGTAACCGAGGTCAGCTTCGGTGGCCTTCAATTTCGGGCGTCCTCTGCCGGGCGCACCCGGTTGCTCCAGATTGTGATACAGCTTGCCGAGGAAACTCGTCACCTCGCTCTCCTTCGTGAACCCTGCTTCCTTAAACTCGGGCCCAATTCGGAATAAGCACGCGTAGAATGTGGGGCGGATGGACGTGGCTTGGACGGCCACGTGCCCGTCGACGTCCTGCGCATCCGGCACAGCGGTACCCCAGTCAACGACTCGCAGGAACTCGCCTGCCCACTTGAGAGCAGCGGTCTCCGTTTCGTCCAGTTCTCGTTCTTCGAGGATCTTCCTGAGCGACATGGCCGCATGTTCCAAGTTTGAACTCATTGTCAGCAAACTGACAACACTACTTAGGTCTTCCATATCCTCGCTCCTTTACCGCAACTGATCCGACCGTGTTCGGGACAGTTACCTCCTATGGATAATTGTAGGCCATTGAGGGCATTCTGCCGAATTCTCTCAAATGGCAAGAATGCGTCAGGGGGGGGCATCCAAACCGGCGCCAAGGCGACGGCGATAGTCGCCCGCACGTTGGCGCCACGAGACAACGACCCAGTTGGCAAAACCTAGTGTACTGCGCCTGGGTCGCCGACTCGAACGACTGCTGGGTATCAGTCATACCACCTATCGCTGCCTGACCAATAAACGTGACAATAGGTAGGGAAAAACAAAAGCGCAAGCAGGAAAACGCCCTCCGACGGTCCACCCCCGGGGCAATGACACATCGCAATCGTCGGCCTCCATGGATTGTTGTAGCGGCCGAGGGTCGTCGGCCGCCCGAAACGAAACCCGGTGGTGACGCGCCATCTTGTCGCGGGAACCCCTTCCGCTAGTCGACCTTCAGTTGGCTATGGCGCGACCGTTCGCGGATTTCTTGAAAGCGTTTCAGAAAATTCGGAACATCCTGGCATTCACGCCACCTCACGACCACGGGTCGCGCCCGAACGCCCACGCGTTTGGCGATAGCCTGCGCGATCTTTCGACTGGTGTGAACCTCTGCGGATTCTAATACCTCCGGCATGTGTTCTCCTTTTGTCGGCTGGGCGTCAACATCGATGAAAACCGGGCATGAAACATACCCCATCGCTATTGCATCGACATGTCACATGGTAGATTGCGTTCACTGAAGACGCAAGGATGAACAGCGATTTCCACGTCTTCCTGAACGGGTGGTGCCGCAGACGGCTATGCCTGCTGATCAGTTTCCAGCCTTTGTTGACCTGGGCGATGACAAGGTTGCTGAAGCGACGATGTTGTTGACGTTCCGTAATTGCACTGCATTATACCCGCAATAGGGGAGGTAGAGCATGTTAAATCCCTTGGCGTACACCGAACGAATCGTCAGCGACTTCCTCCGCTATCAGCTCACGGCCTATCCCTTTTCCGACCGCGACTTCTACGAGCAGATGCGCGAACTGCTGAACCTCGAGGAGACGCGCAATACGCCCTTGCTCAAAGGGCCGTACATCAGCCTGAGTCAGTCTTTTCGGCAGGGAGCAGCGGTATCACGGTTGGTTGCCGAGAAGGTGCTTCACCCGCACCTGACGGCCATCGCGCGCTTCCCAGTGCTCTATGGCCATCAAGAAACGGCGATCCGACACATCACGGCGGGCAGGACGACCCTGGTCTCGACGGGGACGGCATCAGGCAAGACGGAGTGCTTTCTCTACCCGATTATCAGCAAGTGCCTGAACCTGCGGGACGCCAGGGAACCGGAAGGCATTTCGGCGGTGATCGTCTATCCGATGAACGCACTGGCTGAAGACCAACTGGAGCGTCTGCGGGGCCTTCTGGCGGGAAGCGGCATTACCTACGGCATGTACGTGGGGACGACGCCTGAACGGGAAGCGGACGTGACAGGCCATCGCTTACCGGATGGCGCCTCGCGGGCGGACTACGAGGTCGCCGATCGACGGCGCCAGGCAGAGCGACAACCGTTCGCGATCATCCCCCCCGAGGAACGCGCCTCGCGCGAGGCCATGCGCGAGGTCGGAAAACAGCCGCGGATTCTGATCACCAATATCAAGCAGCTTGAGTTGTTGTTGACGCGCCAGCGGGATGTCGAACTTTTTGAGGGCGCACGGTTGGACTTCATCGTTTTCGATGAGGCGCACACGTTCAAAGGAGCGGTTGGCGCCGAAACCGCGTGCCTGATCCGACGCCTTCGGGCGTTCTGTGGCCGCACGCCCGCGGAAACGACCTGTGTGGCGGCCTCGGCGACGATCGCTGATCCGGAGCGGGGGCCGGACGCAGGACGTGATTTCGCAAGCCGGTTCTTCGGCGTACCCCGAGAGCAGGTCGCCCTGGTGGGCGAGGAGTACCAACCGGATCAATGGGCGGCGGAACGTGTCGCGCCGGTCGCCTTGCCGGGGGACCCAGCCGCCTATCTGCAAGACGTACTCGAGGCCGTCGAATCCGGTGACTCAACCGCCGCCCGGGTGACGGCCGTCTACGGCACAATAACAGGACGCACGCTCGAAGCCAGCAACTGGGAGGAACGTCTTTACGACGATCTGGTGCGAAACGAGGTCGTCTTCCAGATCGCCGCAACGCTGGGGCGACCGCAAGCGCTTACCGACCTGCTCAGTGAATTGCAGA
The DNA here is from genome assembly GCA_903895695.1 of uncultured bacterium. Classification (GTDB taxonomy): domain Bacteria; phylum Verrucomicrobiota; class Kiritimatiellia; order CAIKKV01; family CAITUY01; genus CAITUY01. The sequence continues at coordinate 15,652 of CAITUY010000105.1, read as the reverse complement.
GACGGGTGGGAAGGGTTGTGCCGGAAGAAGAGGTACTCCTCTGGCTGACTTTGGGAGTTGCGGCCCGAAAGGACAAACGCCCGCTGTTACGGCCGGTCGTGCACGGGTTCATTCGCGGGATGGGCGGGGCCGTCGTGACATTCCCCGAGAACCGTGATCGGCCCAGACTCTGGCTCTCTGCTGAGGATGCCGCGCTTGGCGCCGGCGAGGACGGACTCTTCGCGCTCCCGGTGATGACGTGTCGCACCTGCGGACAACACTACTTCGCGCAACGCCTGGAAAACTTCAGGTTCACGGCGGGCGAGCCGGAGGGGGGCGCGGCGGTGGAAGACCGGATCGTGTGGCGCTCGCTGCAGACGACGGACGGCGCGACGCGGGTCATCCTGACGGATCGTATCATCTCGAATGAGGGTGATGACGGAGATGGCGGGAACCCACAGAATACGGCTCCTGTCTTCCTCTGCCGCCATTGCGGCGCGTTGCATCCGGCGCTGCGCGAGCATTGTGACGGGTGTGGGCGGCAGGGGGTACTGGTCGCTTTGCTGGCCGTCCGTCAACGCGACGACGCGGTCGGCCAATTGGCCCGTTGCCTGTCCTGCGGCACTGTCGGGCGTCAGATGCCGGGACGCTTCCTGGAGCCGGCCCGCCCCGTGAAGGCCATTGCCGTCTCGGACGTCCACGTGCTGGCGCAGAACATGATCCAGCATGCGCACCGCAAACGCCTGCTCGTCTTTGCCGACAACCGGCAGGATGCGGCCTTTCAGGCGGGCTGGATGCAGGATCACGCCCGGCGCTTTCGCTTGCGGTCCCTGATGTACCAGAGACTGCGGGTGGGGCCGATCTCGATCGGCGACCTGACGGCCCATCTGGAGCAGGTGCTCGAGGCCAACGATGACCTGAGTCGGGCCTTAATCCCTGAAGTGTGGCAGCAATACCGCAAGCAGGAAGCCCAAGTCCACCACATCCAGGAACGACAGCGCTTCTTGCGCATTCAGATTCTGCGGGAGTTGACGACGGGGCTAAAACAAACAAAGGGTCTGGAACCGTGGGGACGCCTGAGCGTCGAATACCAAGGGCTAACTCCAGACCTGCCCTTCTTCCAAAACTGGGCAGCGGCAGCCGACACCAATCCTGAGTTGTTGCTGGATGGCGTGGCATCGCTGCTCGATGTGACTCGGCGGCGAAGCGCCGTGCTCTTCGATCGCGACGGACGCATTTTCTCCAGGTTCATGAGCGAGGGTGATCTTGAGATTTTACGCGGCTACCTGCCGTTGCGGCCTGATGTACCCAAGGGATTGAAACTGAGTCGGGCCCCAACCGATGACAAGAACCGCGTTGATCAGTGGTTAAGCGGGGGCGCGTTGACTCTAGCTCGCCAGTCGGCCCGCAACTGGGGCCTCCGGGCTGAAGACATGGACGACTTCTTCACGGCATTGTGGAACTTGCTGACGGAAGAGTTGCAGATACTCGTGCCTGTTACCCTGGTCGGTCAGCGCGGCAATGCGCTGCCGCGGTGCGCCGGAGTCCGACAAATCGACGCCGACAAACTCAGCCTTCATCCTGCGAGGGGGGGGTACCGCTGCCGTACCTGCCAGAGAATTCATAACCGTCTGACGCCCAACATGGCCTGTATGGCCTGGCATTGTCACGGGACCATTCAGTACGAAGATGAAAATCCGGACGATTACGACCTCATGGTCCTGGATCAGGATTTCTCGATGATCCGGCCGCGGGAGCACTCAGCCCAGGTTCCGCCCGAAGAACGGGCCATGCTTGAGCGGGTATTCAAGGGATCAGGCGAACTGTTGAACACGTTGGTGTGCACCCCGACGCTTGAATTGGGGGTGAACATCGGGCTGCTGGATGCGGTCTTGATGCGTAACGTGCCACCCCTCCCCGCCAACTATTGGCAGCGCGCGGGTCGCGCGGGCCGCGAGCACCGGATGGCGGTGAATGTGACCTACGCCCGGCCGGCCAGCCACGACCAAGCCTATTTCCGGGACCCCTTGAAACTGTTGCGCGGCAGCATAACCCCGCCGCGGTTCAACCTGCGCAATGCCGTCATGGTCGAAAAACACGTCCATGCGGTAGTCCTCACGACACTTCATCAGATGGCGCGCCCAGCGAGCGGGGTAAGCGAGACTGACCGGGCTGAAGTGGCCGAAGTGCTGGCGCAGTGCTTCCCCACGCACGTCGCCGGGTATCTCTTCGAGAACGGTGCGTTGCGGGCGCAGCAGCAGGACGTAACCCGCATGACAACGCTGGTCACCAAGCACGAGGCACACCTCATCCACCGGGTGCAGGAAGTATTCAGCCAAGTATGGCCCGCGGAGGACGCGGATGTCGTGACAGAGGCCCTGCTGCGGGATCAGGTGCGGCAGACCGGGAATCGACTGGCACAGGTGATTCAACGTGTATGGCGGCGACTGCAATGGGCGTTGGATCAGATGCGCCGACTTGAAGAAGTGCGGCGCCTGAAAGGCACGCTGGCGTCTGATGAAGATGCGTTGTACGACCGTTGCGACCGACTCGTCAAGAAACTCAAAGGACAACAGCGGCGTCAGCGGTCCACGGCCGAGGGTTACGATGATACGAACACGATGGGAATGCTGGCGTTCGAGGGTTTCCTGCCAGGCTATGGGTTGGACATTGGATCCATTCTGGCCGTCGCCCAAATGCCGAAGTACTCGATGGGCGGGAGGGATATGGCTCTGCCGCGCGCACCCGCCTTGGCTCTACGGGAATTTCCACCGGGGAACCTGATCTATGCCAATGGCCACAAATTTGTGCCGCGTTACTATCACCTGGAGGCAGATCCGCCACTGATGTTTCAGGTCGACGTCCAGAATGAAGCCGTACAGGAGGTCGGAACAGTCGACGCGACGACTGCAGGCGGGCTTGGCACCGTAGGCCTGCAGGCAATCCCGATCTGCGACGTCGATTTGCCCCACCATGCGTACATCAACGATGAGGAAGACTACCGGTTTCAATTGGGCGTGTCTGTCCTTGGCCATGAGAAAGGACGCCATGGGGGCGGCATGGCGTACCGGTGGGGAGAGAAGCAGCTTTCCTTCCGGCGCGGCGTACATCTGCGGCTCGTGAACGTCGGCGTCACCCATAGACTTCGAGGGGACAACGAGCTCGGATTTCCGGTCTGCCTCGTCTGTGGACAAAGCCGGTCGCCCCTGGCGTCGCAAGCCGACCTGGATCAGTTCGTTCAGTCGCACGAGGATCGTTGCGGACGGCATGTGGGGCGAGTTGGTTTCTTCACCGACGTGGTGGCCGATGCGCTGACGATTGACGACATGGCTGACCGCACGGAAGCCTACAGCACCACCGAAGCGTTGCGCATGGGGGCCGCTGAAATCCTGGATATGGAAGTGGACGACCTGCAGATTCTTGTTATTGGAAGACCTGGACGGCAGGAAGTTGACGCAATGCTTTACGACCCTATGCCGGGGGGATCAGGCCTCATTGAGCAGATGATGTCGCGGTGGGGTGAGGTCGTTGCCGCCGCCCAGGGTTTTGTGGCGAACTGTGAATCTCGATGTGAAACCGCGTGCGTTGATTGCCTCCTGACCTTTCGAAATGCCTTCTACCACAGGCACCTCAACCGACATACGGCGGCGACCCGTCTTGAGTTCTGGGGCCCGACAGTTGAGGAACAACACGCCGTCCCACCGCGCATGCCGGTCACGGAGCCGCCTCCTCATGAGCGACCTGTAGACGAGGCCGAGTCGCGTCTGCGGGATATTTTGCAGCGCGCCGATTTCCCCGCGCCCGAAGGGCAAAAGACCCTATCTCTGGGACATCCACTAGGATCAACGACACCCGATTTCTTCTATGCAGACCCCGATGTTCCTGATGGCGGCATCTGCGTCTACCTGGATGGGATGAGCGGGCACCTCCACGGCAGGCCGGAGACGCGGGCGACCGACCGACGCATCCGAGAAGAGCTCCGCAGCAGGCACTTCGAGGTATTTGAGATTGCCTACGGCGATCTCTTCGACCGGGAAGTCATGCGCCGGGTGTTGTCACGCCTTGCACGTCTCATCCTGGGACGCGATGCAGCAACGACGATCCGCAACCGCGAGGACTGGTTCCCGGAGGAACAAGGCGAGTCGTCGGTGACCCAGATTCAAGTTGCGCTCCGAAGAGTTGCAGATCCGCCTGAGTCCGAACGATTCAAGACGTTGGTGCCGCTCTACTCATTGAAGGTGGCGGCAGGTGCTTTCGGCGAAGCGCAACCGGTGGAGCCTGAATGCTGGGTGGAGTTGCCTCCAGGCCGCAAGTTGCGCAACGGCATGTTTGCAGCCAGAGTGGTCGGCCACTCCATGGAACCGCTGATACCGGATGGTTCCTTCTGTCTGTTCCACTCGCCGGTTACCGGATCGCGCGATGGACGGACTGTTCTCGTCCAACACCGCGATATCGCTGACCCTGAATCAGGTGGCTCCTATACCGTCAAACGGTACCAAAGCGAGAAGGTCGAAAGTGATGATGGCGGCTGGCGTCATGCTCGGGTCACGTTATTGCCAATCAATGCGCAGTACCAACCCATCGTCCTTGAAAATATCGAGGAGGGGGAACTGACTGTTTCCGCCGAATTCCTTGAAGTCTTGCCACCTCTCCAGGGGTACTGCACATGAACCCAAAATTCTCGTGCAGTTACTACGATGATGAGCAGATGCCTCTGCTCCGGGCGACGCCCTTCGGCACGCAGTTTGACGACGTGGTAAAGAACGGGTTTCGGGTGGACCCTATCGAGTTCCTTGTCTACTCGGCGTTTGACGAACAGAAGGACCATCCAGGGTGGCGCACTTTCAAGGAGCTCAAACGGACTGCGGCTGCAAGCATTGACCGCTTCCGCAATTATTTCGACATCGGCGGAGACACAGTAATGGCGCGGTTCAAGGGCGCCAATCAGGTGCCCAACGACATTACCGAAGATGCGGGCGTAGCGGGATCGCTGGTTCTCATGAATGAGGTGTGCGGCCTCCATGAAGCCGACTGGCAACGCATACCCTGGGGGGTACGCAAGAGCCTGGATTACAGGATCGCGTCCACAGGACAGGCATTTGTGGAAGTCGAGGCAAAGGGGACGATTGTCGCTGGAGACAAGAAGGAGATCTATGCCCACAAGGCCGGCATAGTCAGCAAGAAAACGGAGCAACGGGAACTGAGCGGCAGAAGCGACCTCCTCGTCGGCGTTATCGCAGCCTACCCATTCGAAACGGCAGAGCTTGCGCATTGTTACTTGGTTGATCCACCACCCGAAGACCTTGGCGTCGATCCATGGAAGTACAAACTGCTCGCAAGGCTCTATTTCTACTGGCGGAACCTGCGCTGGCTTGCTGGTCCCGTGCTTGCAGGGGATCTGCTGAATAGAATTAAAATCATCGACCGCGTCACAGATTTCCGGCGCCTTGCCAAGAAGGAGTTGACCGGTGGCAGAAAGGAACTGGCCGGTACGTCGGACTCCGTCGATCGTCCCAGAACGCGAACCTGGTTGGGCGCCAATGTGGTTGGCGACATGTTCCCAATCGGCCCACGGGAGTTTTGTTACGTGGGATTCGACACAGCCGTCTTTGATACAGTGAGAAGACAAGATTTCGAGGAGATACTCACCTTCAGAGCAAAGAGTCAGGTCTCGGACAAAGAAGGTCTCTCCGTCGAGGCATTCTTGCTCAATGATGACTTGCAGCGGTACGGCATGATCTCACAGGGTAACACGAAAGAGAAGCAGGGGACCGGCGTCCGCAAAATGCTGCACGGACGTTCGTGCGCTATGCCGTCTGGCAAGGTGGTTGGCTTCTTCTCCTAGCCCGCCTACTGCCCGTACACGAGTATCTTCATGCTGCCCGGGATCATCTTCGGGCGTTGGCGGGGCGCGCCGGCGACCGCTTCGGGCTGGGCTTCGAAACGGGCGCTGGGCAGGTAGATGCGATGGGTCTTGGGGTCGAGCGCCATGGTCCGCGCGCTGCGTTCCGTCGCGAGGGTTTGTACCACTGAGAGTTTAGCCGGTGCCTGCTCGCGAACGACGGTCACGGTGCCCTCGCCGCAGGAACTGAAGATCAGCCCGGTGCCAGGATCGAATGCGTTGGCATCGACCCCTTCGCCAATCGGCGTCGTAGCCAGGACCTGTCCGTTCGTGCTGTCCAGCATCACCATCAACTTGTTATGGCAGCCGACAAACAAGCGGTGATGCGCGAGATCGATGGCCAGGCCCGCAGGCTCATCGCCGGGCGCAGTCGGCCACGTGTTGACGACCTGATGCGTCGCGGTGTCGATGGCGACAACCTCATTCTTGTCCTCGATGTTGCAGTACACGCGGCCCGCCTCCGGATCGGCCGCCGCAAACTCCGGCTTGCCCGGCAGAGGGATCGTGGCGACCACGTTATTCGAGTCGGCCCCGATCACAGTCGCCGACTGGCCGCGCCCGTTGAAGGCATAGACCTCGCGGCGACCCGGTTCGTACAGGATCGCATCGGGGTTTTCGCCCGTCGGCACCTTCACCAGCGTCTTCAGAGTCTTCAAGTCCACGACACTGGCCTTGGATTCCTTGCCGTTACTCGAGAAGCCGCGCTGCAAGTCAGGCGCCAGAGCGAAGCCATGGACCCCGGGCGTGTCCGGAATCTCGCCGACGATCGTCTGCTGGTCGAGATCGACGACCACAATCCTGCTGCCGTGCGAGACGTAGAGCCGCCGGGCCGACGCGTCAATGGATAGATAGTCCCAGCCGCCTTCGCCGCCGATCGCGATTTCCTTCACGAGGCGGTACGACGCGTCACCGCCGGAAACGTGGGTTTCCGCGACAATCGCCGTGCTCAACACCAACATTCCGAAAAGTTGCAGATATACTCTATTCATTGGGACACCGTTCACTGGTCACTGTTCATTTACCGTTCACTGTTGACTGCTCACCCGCCTCCCAGCCACCTCCCAGCGCCTTGTAGACGGCCACCAGATCGGTCGCCACCGTGCGCTCGCTCTGCACCAGGGAATCCTGCGAGGCATAGAGCGAACGCTGAGCGGACAGTACGTTCAGATAGTCCGTCTGCCCCTGCGTGTAAAGCTGAGTGGCGAGGCTCACCGCCTCCTGGTTCAGTGCCACGGCTTCGGCCAGCGCCTGCCGCCGCTGCTGCTCCTTGACATAGGCGACCAGCGCGCTTTCGACGTCGTTCAACGCGGTCAGCATCGCCTTCTGATACGTCAACAGTGCCTGCTCCTCCATCTCGTTCTGCACCTTGATGTTGGCGCGGATGCGGCCCGCGTCGAACAGGGACCACGTTACGGTCGGGCCGACGGAGTAAAAGCGATTGTCCCACTTGACGAGCGAGGCCGACTTGTCGCCGGACGTTCCCAGCGAACCGGTCAGCGCGAACTTAGGAAACAGATCGGCCACAGCCACGCCGATGCGGGCAGTCGCCCCGTGTAACTGGGCCTCGGCCCGGCGGATATCGGGGCGGCGACGCAGCAGCTCCGAGGGCAGGCCGATCGGCACCTCGGGAGGCGTGACCGGAATCGGCGCCTCGATCGAAAGCTCGTCCAGCAAGCCGGCCGGCTCACGCGCCAGCAAAACGCTCAGCGAGTAGATCGTCTGCCGAACCGCCGACTCCAGGGCGGGCACCTCCGAGCGGATGGTGGCCACGAGCGCCTCGGCATTGGCGACATCCAGCTTGCTGTTGAGCCCGCCGCTGAACAGCTTGCGGGTCAAATCAACGCTATGCTCCTGAGCCGTCAGATTCTCCTTCGCAATGAAAAGCTGCCGCTGTAGGCCGCGCAGGTTGATGTAGTCCAAGGCCACCTCCGACAACAGCGTCACCAAGACGTCGCGCCGATCCGCAAGGCTGGCCGCGATATCCGCGTTGGCCGCTTCAACCGCGCGGCGGGTCCCGCCGAAGACGTCGAGCTCCCAGGATGCATCCAAACCGGCCTTGTACAGGTTAACGGCGGGTTGGGACTGGCCTGATGAACTCCGGCTGTATTGCCCGTAGGCATCGGCACTCGGCCAGAACCCGGCGAACTGGACGCCCCACTGCGCCCGGGCCTGACGGACGCGCGATTCCGCCATCTTCAGATCAAGGTTAGTCGCCATGGCGCGCGCCACAAGCCCGTCAAGAGTCGGATCCTTGAAGGTGGCCCACCATCGATCCACGGCGGCAGGTTGCGGGGTCGGCCGGCTGGGTGGAACAGTCAGATTGGTCGTGACAGCCGATGTGCCGGTCCAGGCCGACGGCACGCCGAATTCCGGCGTCTGATAGTTGGGCCCCACGGCACAACCGGCAAGAGTCAGCAAGATCGCAACGGCCAGCAGTGGTAACCCAAGGTAGGGCGAGGGCGTCCCCGCCCCGCCGTGACAGGAACGCGACAGAGGCGCCACCGTCACGGCGCGGCGAGGACGCCGACGCCCTACCCCAACCCCGCGTGCCCATCGGATAGGATCCACGCCCTGCCGTCGCGTTTCTCTGCGCATCATGTTCATCGCATTCACTCCGAACGTTTCCTCACTCGTAACGCAACGCTTCGATGGGATCCAGCCGCGACGCCTTCCACGCGGGATAAAATCCGAATACGATCCCCACGCTGGCCGACACCGCCACGGCCGCGACAATCGCCGTGAGGGAAAGCGCCGTCGGCCAGTGCAGGAGACTGTGGACCAGATATGACGTGAGACGCCCCAGCCCGATCCCGAACGCACCCCCGGCCAGGCATAGCAGCACGGCCTCCACCAGGAACTGGCGCAGGATGTCACGCCCCCGGGCGCCCACCGCCATGCGCAACCCGATCTCCCGCGTACGCTCGGTGACCGATACGAGCATGATATTCATGATGCCCACGCCGCCGACCACCAGCGAGATCATCGCCACGCACAGCAGGAGATTGGTCATCAGCAGGGTCGTGGACGACAGTGCTTTGGTCATCTCCGTCATGTCGCGCACGGTGAAATCCTCCGGCTCGTCGGCGCGAATGCGATGCCGCTCGCGAAGCAGGCCCGTGATCTGCTTGACCGCGCCGGCGGATGCTTCGCTGCTTTGGGCCGCCACCATGATCTGGTCCACATTGGCAAACCGCACAGGCAACGGCGTATCGGCCGCCTGGGTGTCGGAGGGGGCCGGGTACAAACTCACCGACGCGCTCGGATAAAGGGCATTCAGCGAGTTCACGCCGGAACCCGACGCGCTCGAGGCGCTCTGGTTGGCCGTGCTGGCGGAACTACCCGACACGCGGTACTTGATGGTGGTCCACGGGGCCAGGAGGATGTCGTCCTGGTCCATGCCCATCATATTGGCGCCCTTCCGGGCGAGTGTGCCCACCACCCTGAAGGCGACATTCTTGACCCGGATCTCCTTGCCGATGGGCGACTCGTTCTGGAAGAGCTCGCGCACCAGCGTCTGGCCCAGCAGGCACACCTTGCTGCCGTTGCGAACGTCACGTTCGGTGAACGGCTCGCCCTCGGCCAGGGCGGTCCAGTCGCGGACGTCCAGGAACTGGGGAGTCGTGCCGTATATATACATCGGCACCCAGTTGCGGCCGGCGTAAACGACCTGCGTGCGGGCCCGCACGACGGGCGCCCCGGCCCGCACGAGCGGGCAATCCCGGAGGATGGCATCGCAGTCCTCGGGTGTCATGGTCATGGCACTGCCGGCGCCGAAGCTCACACCGCCGCTGGCGGCCGTGCCCGGCATGATGAGCAGGTTGTTGGCGCCCATGCTGGTGATTGTGTTCTGGATCGCGTCGGAGGAGCCGCGACCGATCTCCATCATGGCGATGACGGCCGCCACGCCGATGATGATGCCCAGCGTCGTCAGGATCGACCGCATCACGTTGCGTCGCAACGCGTGCAGCGCCGTCCGGATCGTACGGTACCATTTCTTCACGGCGCGCCTCCCTTGGGCCCGTCGTTCTCCCCGGCGGCCGGCAGGACGGCACCAGCCTCGATCAAGCCGTCGCTGATGCGCACCACGCGCTTGGCATGGCGCGCGACGCCTGTGTCATGGGTCACGAGGATGATGGTGATGCCTTCGTCCCGGTTGAGCTTCTGGAACATCTCCAGCACTTCCTTGCTGGTGTGGGTGTCCAGATTGCCGGTCGGCTCGTCGGCAAACAATAGTTTCGGCCGGTTGATCATCGAGCGGGCGATCGCCACGCGCTGCTGCTGGCCGCCCGACAATTGGGCGGGGTCGTGATGGAGGCGATCGCCGAGGCCCACCCGTTGCAGCAGTTCGGTGGCCCGTTGCCGGGCCTCTCGGTCCGAAATGTCCGCCGCGGTGTACGTGAGCGGCATGATGACGTTGTCCAAGGCGCTGGTGCGCGGCAGCAGGTTGAAACTCTGAAAGACGAAGCCGATCTTCTGGTTACGGATGAGGGCCCGGCCATCGGGCGTCAGGCCGGAAATATCCTCACCGTCGAGGCGATACAGCCCCGAAGTGGAATGGTCCAGGCAACCCAGGATGTTCATGAGCGTGGTCTTGCCGGAGCCCGAGGCCCCCATGAGCGCCACGAGTTCGCCGGCCTCAACGGTCAGCGAGATCCCCTTCAGAACGGGCACATCCACTTCACCCATGTGGTAGGTCTTGAAGATGTCCTTCAGTTCGATCAGGTTCATGGGTACTTTCAAGGCGTTTATCGGCCGCGTTGCCGGCTCGGGAACTGCGGGGCGAACGGACTGGCCGCGTTGCTGGTTGCCTCTCCGCCACTGGCCGCCGGGGCGCCGCGCGCCGCCGCCATCATTTCCGAGAGAACGACTTCCGTGCCTTCGGTCAGCTTCTCGCTTTGGACCTCCGTCATCGTTCCATCCGTAATGCCGATCTTGATCCGCACGGGCCGGACGAAATCCCCATCGCGAACCCAGACGGTGCCGCGCGTGACGGCCGCGTCGGGCCCCGTCGCGGACTCTTTGTCGCCCTCGGCGCGGGGCGCGCCGGCGCCCGCAGATCTCCGGCCGGCGCCGCGCGTTTGGGTGCGCGCGTCCGGCGCGATCATCGTGGGTTGCGGTTGCCAGCGCAGCGCGGCATTGGGCACCATGAGCACGTCGTCGTGTTGGGCCACCTGGAACTGGGCGTTGGCCGTCAAGTACGGCAGGAGCCGTCCGTCGGAGTTGTCGGTGACCACTTCAACGGTATAGGTCACCACGTTCTGCGTCATGGTGGCATTCAAGCGCACCTTGCCCACCGTGCCCTGAAAGACCTGCCCGGGATAGGCATCGACGGTGAACGTCACGGGCTGACCCGGCTTGAGGCTCCCGATGTCGGCCTCATTGACCGCCACCCACAGTTGCATCCGCTTCAAGTCCTTGGCGAGCAGGAACAGACTGGGCGCATTCAGACTGGCCACCACGGTCTGGCCGATGTTCACCCGGCGGTCGATGATGACCCCGTTCACGGGCGACTTGATTACGCAGTAACCCAGATTCAACTTTGCCCGTGATTCGGCCGCCTCGGCCTGGGTGACCGCCGCCCGCGCCTGCAGGATGGCGGCCTCGCCGACCGTCACATTCGCTTTAGCGCCATCGAAGGCGGCCTTATACGCATCGTAGGCGCTCACAGCCATGGCATCGGAAGGACCGATCTTCCGGGCCCGATCCCAGTCGCGCTGGGCCTGGTCGAGTTTGGCCTTGAGTTGGTCGAGGTTGGCCTCCGCGGAAGCGACCTGAGCATTGGCCTGTTTGACCTGGGCGGCCGCCTCGGCGGCGGAGGCGGCGTACATCGAGTCGTCGATCTGCGCCAGCACCATGCCGGCCTCAATCTCCGAGCCGTAGTCGATCGGCTTGCCCCTCTTGTCTTTGCCGAACGCATTGATCAGCCCGGCCACCTGGGCGCCAACGTCCACGACCTCCTCCGGCTCGACGGTTCCGGTGGCGCCGATCGTGGCCACCAGGCTGCCTCGCTTGACCGGCGCGGTCGTGAAGCCGACGACCGGGGCTTTCTTCGTATTCCAGAACCACCAGACACCGGCGCCAACCAGAACCAAGATCGCCACGCCCACAACCAGCTTCACTGCTCGCTTCATGGCTGCACTTCCTTCTTCTGCTCTAAGCTAGGTGCCGGCACAGCGGGACTGTGGTGGCGCTTCTGGAAATCTTCCCAGGCCGCTTGAAACGACTTCTGCTGATCGGGCGTGAGTTCGTTTCGCATCCGGGCGATCGTGGCATCGGTCAATTCCTGCAGTTCGGGCCGCTGCTTCTCGTAAAGCTTCGCGGCGTCTGCATAGGACTGCGTCAAGATGGCGTCCATGGCCATCTTCTGCTTCTCGTCCAACTGCAGATGAGTGGACAGCCGTTCCAACGCGTGAATGCGCATGCCGGGCGGCCCCAGGCGATACATCCGCGCCAGACGGTAGTGCATGAACATGAGCTGCCCGACAGCTCCGATGCCGATCCCGGAGGCGAGCACGACCGCAAGTCCCGCGATCAAAGTTGTTTTCTTCATGATGGCGTTTCCTTAGAAGACCGAGGCCAGCGTATATTCGACCGTGTCATTCATTTCCACGTCCTGAGCCACGTAACGATCCGCAATTCCGGATACGTGAACGGCTATGCACAGTACCGCCGCGCAGGCTGCGGCCGGCAAGGCAACTTTCCAGAGCACGCCCCACAGGACCGAGTCGGACGCCTCGGCGGCGGACAGCGGCCCGGCCTGGCGAACTGCTCGCATCACATTCGCCTCCCAGGCGCCGCCGGGCGGCGTCGGCGCGGTCGATCGCCCGGCCTGCAGCAGGGCTTCTTCCAGTTTCTCGACCCTCCGACTTGTGTCACTCATGAGGCACCCCCTTGGACGCCAGCATTTCCTCGACGGCCAGGCGAAGTTTCCGCCGGGCCCGGTGCAACCGCACCTTGACGTTAACCAGACTGAACCCGAGCAAATCCGCGGCCTCGCGCACCGAGTGCTTCTCGATATGCACCAGCGTCAGCACCGTGCGGTCCGCCGCTGGGAGGCTGCCCAGGGCCGTTTGTAGGAGTTCCACGGCCTCTTCCCGCCGGGTCAGTTCGTCGTACCGGCTGCGCGATTCCGTCGCCAGTATCTGCTCCATCCAGTCGCTCTGTTCGGGGGTCACGGAACTGACGGAGTGTTCCCGGCTGCGGTACGTCTTGCGCCAGTAATCGAAACATGTCCGCGTCGCGATGCCGGACAGCCAGTGCTCGAATGGGCTCTTCCCGACAAACGAAGACAAAGCCCGGTAGGCCCGGACGAACACATCCTGAGCGACATCCTCCACCGCGGAAATTGGCACATGGGCTCGTACGATCATGAAGACCCGGCTTTCGTACTTGTTCACCAATTCTGCAAACGCATCGACGTTCCCGCTTCGAACCTCTTCGATGACCCGATCGTCAGGACGGCTCGCTTGGTCAGACCACGTTGACATATTCCGCTCTCGTCTCCCGGCAACGACCGGGTGGAAGGGCAACGCATGCCTCTTAAGCTGCTATCGGCAGCAGCGAGACATACCATCGGGCAATGCCCTGCTTCTGTAATCTTTAACCCTGAGATCATGACACCTGGTTAGTCGTTTGAGTAGTTCGAAAGGTTACACGCAGCCATGTGTAACCTTTGGCCGCCGCAGATCGACTGTGCTATTGTCGAATGACATCACGGAATGAACGGTTCAGAAAGGGGTTGAGTCATGAAGACCAATGGAATTGCTAGCAAAGTGCTCGTTTCGGTTGTGGCTTCCGTAGCGCTTCTGGCACCCGTCTCGCAGGCGGATGGCTGGGGCTGGGGTTGGGGCGGCGGCGATCGGGGGCGTAGCGACCACGGCCATGACCGAGACCGGCACGATTCCGATTGGTACTTCTCGCCGCATTACGTCCCGCGCGGCCATGAAGTTCGTGACCTGCCTCGCGGTGTCTTCCGACTCATTCTAGGCGGGCTGGAGTTCTACTATTTCGAGGGCCTTTTCTACAGGACCGTCGCAGACCACTACGTGGTCGTGCCGGCTCCCGTGGGTGCGGTCGTCACGACGATTCCCCCGGGCTGTCAACCGGTGATCGTCGAGGGAACGCCCTACTACCTGATCAACGGCAACACCTACGTCTACACGGGCGTCGGATATCAGGTAGTGCCGCCGCCCAGGGCGCTCGTCATTCAGCCCCCGCCCGCCGAAGTCATCGTGCCGGTGCGTACGAACGTTCAGGTGCCGGTCGCACCGGCCGCACCGATTGCCCCGGTTGCCGCCGACAGCATGTATACAGTCAATATCCCCAACTCCAAGGGCACGTATACGGCGGTCACGCTGACGCGGTCCGGAAATGGATTCACCGGCCCGCAAGGCGAATTCTACACGGAGTTCCCGCGGATCGATCAGTTGAAGGTCATGTACGGCAAGTAAGTGTCCATTCTTGTCACCCTTCACAACACGCTTCGTGTGTCTTCCTTGCCATCAACGCCGGACATTCGAGCCGGCGCCCCGCGTGCTCGTATTGCGGCTTCAAGGCGCTCCTCGGTCTGCCTGACCAGGCTGCGGAGCCGGCGGTCTACTGCAAGTTTGGCGCCAAGCCGAACGAGTTGATTGCAGACGGCCGCGCCGCTGCCGATCGCGAGACAATCGGCGACATCGCGTTGGCTCTGCCCAGCGTAGCGGATCAAGAAGCGTGCCGCAACGGCCCGCAGGGGTGAATCGTGCCGGCGGCGACTGAACTCGCCTATGTCGACTTGAAACACCTCCGCCACGGTCGCCAGCACGACGGCAATCGGCAACGGTTGGGTAACATGTCGAAAGGCTGCGTCCTCGGGTCTGGGATGCTTCTCAAGCCGTTTCTGGTAAAGCTCGTCAATCCAACTCCTGAAACCATCACCGCCGATACTGCGTGGCGAACGTTTCAATGCCGCTTGGAAATCCTCATCCGTTTCAGCCAGTCCGGTCTCCACGAACTCGCGGTATCGTTTCCGGCAGTCGCGTTGCGGTCCGGACAGTTCGTGCAGCAACGGCCCGTGCTCGACGAACGCCAACGGTTTGCGCGTGCCGATGTAACTCGGATAGCTACTCCATCGATAGGCGCGCAGGGACTCGATCCGTTCTTCGATCGGTTTGTCTTTCAGCGCGCCGACTTGGACCGGGTTCAAGTGTACGTACCGCGACAGGGCCAGGAGATAGGCGTCGCCTTCGACTAGTCTCGCCTTGTACCGACCGTCAAGCAGATGCCCGTGGCGCCGGTGTCGGACGTTGTAGGAGACCGTATAGGCCGTAGCGATCGCCTGCATGAATCGGGCGCAGTTCGCTTCCGGCGTCTCGAAGACCAGATGCCAGTGGTTCGTCATGCAAACGAACAGGAATAGGCGGACATGGTACTGCCTAACCCGCTCCGCGAGCTGCTCGATGAAACGCTCCCGATCCGCGTCGTCACGGAACAACCGGCTCGGCTCCGTCCGCCAGTCCCCCACCATGCGGCAGGTGACGTGATAGATCGCCCCAGGAAACTCCACTCGCAGTAGTCTTGCCATGCCTCACACTCTGGCACAACCACGCACCATTGCAAAGTGTATTGTGAAGGGCTGACCCCGATCGCCCGCAGGTCTGCGAAACCGCTCCGGAAAACACGCGGCAACCGGGAGAACCGACAGAGGCGGTCATTACCGCCATGCTCACTCAACCCGCCACAACCGGCGACCACGGCAGCCTCTCCCCGGTCCTGGCCGTGCACGAACAGGGA
>CAITUY010000104.1 GCA_903895695.1 uncultured bacterium | reverse complement strand
CCATTCTCATCACCCCAAAATGGTTCACGAGGTACACCCACGCGCCTGCCAACGCTTTTCGCGTTCAGGAATACTCTTTCACCGCCGCGGCTGTTGCGTGAGACGTTCATGGAGAATCATCGTTTATAAACGGGCTGCTAGCGCCTGGTGGAAGGATTGCGACGTGCCCGGCGTAGCCATCGGCGAAGACGGGGTTCGACCAGTTCCGCCTATGGGAAACGAAGAAGTTCGGGCCGAAATGGGCCTATCACCTGCGGGGCATGATCATACTTGGGAGCCGTAGCCTGCGCCGGTTCGCAGGTTCGTCACTGTTTCATGTGATCGTACTCGGCATGGCTGCCGATCCAGTACCAAAGGATTCCCTGCGGCGACTGGACGCCGACGGCGCGGTAGTGGTCGCCCACGCGTACAGACCAGTGCCTTCCAACTTTCTTCAGGTGCAGGGACGGGTGACGCGGGTCCGTTTTCAGAAGGGCGAAGTTCTGGTCGGCCAACTTCTGGATAGAGAGGGGCAACCCGTGGTAGTGTTTCCAGAAGTCGGGGTTGGCTTGATGACTCATAGCTCCGAGCATCGCCCCCGAGCCATATCCGCGAGGGCTTTGTCGGCGAGTCGGTCGAGCGTCCCACTCTGCGCGTCCTCCTCAAACTCGCGATCCCACGCCTCGGCATCGAACTGGGCAAACCAAGCTCGGAACTCACCAAGGTCCGGGTTCGGCAAATGAGCCACTGCTTGTTCGATTTCCTGTACCGTTGTCATGGGAGTAACTTACCACGAAGCCGCTCGTTCGGCAACTTCGGGATTCCTCCCATCATTCTCCTACTGCGAACCTTCTATTGTAACCCGGTGGCAGACCATTTGCCTCTTGCCCTCGGGCTACTTGGGGCGCTATAGTCTTACCAGTAAGACGATGCGACGAGGAGGCAATATGGAAACGTTAGCAACAACGCGTATGTCATCGAAGGGGCAGGTCGTCATCCCGGAAGAAGTCCGCACCCGGCTTGGGCTTGAAACGGGCGTCCAGTTTGTGGTGGTGGGCGAGAACGGCGTGGTCATCCTCAAGACTATCGAGCCGCCATCCCTCCGGAACTTTGATGCCATAGTCGGTCGTGCCCGGCGACAAGCACGGGCCGCCGGCATGAAGCCCTCCGACATTGCCAAAGCCGTGGCGAAGGTCAGGGGCCGGGCATGAGGGTTATCCTGGGTTTAGACCTCCGCGCTCTGGGTTCGGCGGGTCAGACTCGCTACCGCTCAAGAACGAAGACGCTTGCATGACTGTAGCATATAAGCTACATTAGTGATGATGAAAGTGCGGGAACTCGAGGAGTACCTGACGGAGGCGGGGCGCAACCCGTTCCGTGAATGGCTTCATTCCCTTCGGGATCCCCAGGCACGCGCTAGGATTCGCGTCCGGCTCAATCGGGTCCGCCTCGGAAATCTTGGCGACTGCAAGTCCGTAGGCGATGGTGTCATGGAGTTTCGGTTGGATTTTGGTCCGGGGTACCGGGTGTATTTCGGACAGGACGGCGAAGTTCTGGTCATCCTGCTTTGCGGTGGCGACAAACGGACACAGGTGCGGGACATCGCGACCGCGAAATTGTACTGGCAGTCATACAGGCGGAGGACATCATGAGCAAAGCAACAACCAGCTACCGCGAGGGGCTTGTCAAGGATCTCGGTGATCCCGCAGAGGCGGCGGCCTATCTCAACGCCGCCCTTGAAGAGGAGTCCAAGGAGGTGTTCCTGTTGGCCCTTCGCGACATTGCCGAGGCCAAAGGCATGGCCCGGCTCTCCAAGAAGGCCCATCTTAACCGCGAGAGTCTCTACCGAATGCTCTCCCGCAGGGGCAACCCTCAACTCTCCAGCCTCGCGTCTATTCTGGAGAGTGCCGGTCTTAGACTCGCCGTGGAGGTCAGAGCACCAAAACTGGCGTAGCCGCACTGTCACAGGATTTCAAAGCGCGCCGGGTCCGGTATTCGCGGGGGTGGACGGTGGCGAGTATGCGGTGGTCGCGGAACTGCGACGGGGCGCGGAAGTGGCGGGAGTCGCTGCGTCTGGTTGCGGAAGCCGTGGGCCGGCCTGGGTTCGACCAGTTCCGCCTATGGGCAACGAAGAAGTTCGGGCCGAAATGGGCCTATCACTTGCGGGGTACGATCATAGACCTGGGGAAACTGCTGGCGGGGGGCCTGAGCGGCAAGCGGTTTAGGTTCATCGTGCGAAGCGTGTCAGACGTGGCAAGACTCCCCGAGCACCTGCGGGCCGATGTCGCGAGGCTGCTGGCCGTGTTGGGGTAGTCCGCGAGAGTGGGGCGGCGCTCCTCGGCGGGGCAAGTTTCATTAGCCTACAAGATGCGGGAGGGGCCACCGCGGCCGGTACACGTTGGGAGCGGAGCGAGCGACGAAACCGGCCGGCGGTGTTGCTTGAAGGTGAACTGTCTTCTGGGATATCCAAGTGAAGGCGGGGAACGGTGCTTGGAGTCAACGCCCTCCGTCAGAGACGTCGAAGTCGTACGCTGAACGGAGTTGTTGATTTCTATCAGAGTCCTGAGACCCTCACAGTAAACAGTTGCAGGATGCGCGTGAGCAGTGAGCTGAGATCATCTCTCGTAAACTCCAGGAACTCATAGTCGCCCTGAATGCCTCCGATTGATCCGACGCCAGATTCTTTGATCAGAATGAGTTTCTTCCTTCGTCCAATCGCGTAAGCCTTTTCGTCGATTACCCATGGGCTGGTCGTCCACTCCTGCTTCCTGGCGATCTTGTCGCGTCTCGTAAAGACACCGACAAAAATCGCTTGGTCGTCAATTTCCCGTTTGACCTTCTCTGAGATGCTATCCGCCTTGGGCTTCTCGCCTGTAACCACCTTCATGCCGAGGGACGTCAGGAAAGCCGCAATGGCCTCGTTCACCGACTTGTCAGTCTTGGCGAAAGAGTGGCCGACAAAGCATGTGGGCACAAAGACGGCAGCCGCGATTCCCGTCGGTGGTGGCGCAGGTGCAGCCGGAGCGGAGTTGAGTCGTTTGAGTGGTATCACGACCTCGAGCGTGAACGATTTCAGGACGGCGTCAATTTCATGATCATACCGAGTGCGTTTTGTCGCATGCTCAGAGAATGAAAGGAGCCGCTGGAAGTGAATGCCGAGATCGCCGAGAAGACCGGCGGCTACTGCGGTTGTGACTTCTGCCCTCTGGGACAGATCAACGAGCCATCTTTCCGCGAGAAGGGCCATCGAGCGCTTGATGTCCTCGGCAACAACCTGACGGTCAGCATCGGAGTACTTCTTGCGTAAGGCAGTCTTCAGCAGTGCCAAGTCGTCGCGGAGCCTTTCCGCCGAGACAATTAGTTGCGGGTCGATCATACTGCTTTCCCCGATCAGCCTAGCCTTTGGCACCACTGCGACCTGGTGCCTTCTTCCGGGGTATCGACTTTCCTTTGGCCGTGACGATGTGTTTCGTTCTCTTTGCGTACTTGCGTTCACTTGCGAAACCTGACTCGACGGCTTCGATGCCTCGTGACGTTATGTAGGAGTCTGCGCCATCCTCGTGGAGCCAGCCCTTCTTTACGGCCTCTACGAAGTCACGGCCATAGTTCGTTGTTGGCGGCTCCTTGGCCTTACTGAAGTACGATTGAAGATCCGCTCTGCTAAAGCGCGCGAGGCCCTCGTGCTTCTCGCGGTAGTAGGCGAAGAGAGCAATGCGTTGTGCTTGTGTTCCCGGCTGCTTCTCTTGGATCAACTCCACAATCGAAACAGGCCTACCTGTTGCGTGCATGACGGGAGCGTCAATAGTCACCGCGGGCGCTGCGGCGCCGGCACCAGTGTCCTTTACCACCGCACCGCCTGCGTCGCCCATGACTATCTCCAGAAGGGCATAGACAGAGCGAAGCACCCGCTTGCGTGTCTCAGCGTCAAGGGGCACGAGGGCAGTGTGTACCGCTTCAACTGCGATCATTTCAGGTGAACGTTTATCTGCCATTGTCGTCTCACTTTCTCTTTGTTTCCTTATGCCTGCCAAACTGAGACCGTAATATTACTGGGGACCGTCAAGCTGTAAACAAAATTCGCACTGGGTCGCCTTGGGCCGGCGGCGAGGGGTGCGCGAGTTGTAACCTTTTGTTGTAACCCGGTGCCCGAAAATGAGCGGATTCGGGATGACTCCAGATGACAGCCGGATGCGAGGAAACCACTGATTCTATTGGGTGAGATGAGGCTGGATGACTCGGGATGAAATGGGCGATAATGCCCCGTCGGCATTACTGAGCCTTGCCCAATTGAGTAACACGATCCCCCGGTAGGGACGCCTCTCCGAGGCGTCCGCGGACGGCTGGGGACAGCCGTCCCTACCGCGAGCGCCTGTTACGCACTTGCGCAGACTTCAATAGGCAACCGCCGCTGTGTCTAACTGAGCTACCGGGGCATGAAAAGCGACGGCGGTATGGTTATCTGGCGGGGGGAATAGTCAATGCTTCTATCGGGGCGAAGGCGACGGAGCGCAGACCGTGCGGGAGACCAACGCCGCCTTGGCGTGCCGCTCACGAGTGGCCTTGCTTGGAATCCAGGGTAGGGCGAGGGCCTCCGGCCCCGCCGTGACTGCCACGGTCTTGTCGCGTCCCTGTCACGGCGGGGCCGGAGGCCCTCGCCCTACCAAAGAGACGACGCATCTGTGTCGCATTTTTCGGACGTGCTTTCCTCAAGACCATCTCGCCAGGCGTGAAGCAAAGATGCGCAATCAGGCGCCAACTGCCGATCTCGAAAAGGTTTGGGAGCACGCCGGCCGCGAAGAGGGGAAATCTGCTACCCAATGCCCTCACTCGTGGCTACCTTGGACAAGGGCGCTTCTGACCCCACCGCGGAACCCCAGGATCAGGATTACGATGCGGATCGGGAACGGAAGATGATAGTGTCTATATCCGTATCCAATGGAGCGATGACATGACCACACCACGACGCGGCGATATTCTGGACGCCACCACGGCGGCGTATCTTTGCACGGAGCAGTACCCCGACTGGCTCTGGCGCAAGTTGGACCGGTTTCAGGATTGGCGGTTCGGGCTCTTCATGCACTGGGGGCCATGCAGCCTGCTGGAGTGCGATAATTCCTGGTCGCTGGCGGAAAATGAATGGAGCCGGCCGGACACCCTCAAGCCCTGGGTTGAGGCGGGCAAGGATCCGGCCGTCTACCGCCGGAACTACCTGGCCGCGGCGACCCGGTTCAATCCCGTCAAGTTCTGCCCCGAAAAATGGGCGGAGCAGGCGCAATACGCCGGCATGAAGTATGTCGTCCTCACCAGCAAGCACCTCGATGGATTCTGCCTGTTCGATACCGCCACGACCGACTACCGCATCACGCATCCCTCCTGCGCCTTTTCCTCCAACCCGCGCGCCAATATCCTCAAGGAGGTCTTTTCCGCGTTCCGGGCCAAGGGATTCGGCATCGGCTGCTATTTCTCAAAGCCCGACTGGCACAGTCCCGATTTCTGGGACCAGGACAAGGTGAAGCATGGCCAGTTCCCGGACTATGACATCGCCAAGGATCCCGCCCGCTGGCAACGGTTCGTTGCCTTTACGCATCGGCAGTTCGAGGAGCTCATGACCGGCTATGGCGCCATCGACATTTTGTGGCTGGATGGCGGCTGGATCCGCAAACCGGACTATGACATCGATATTCCCGCCGTGGCGCGGATGGCGCGGTCGCATCACCCGGAACTGCTGATGGTCGACCGCACGTGCGGCGGGCTCTACGAGAACGTCATCACGCCGGAGCAGATGCATGACATGCCGGCCAAACCGTATGGACACCCGTGGGAAATCTGCGTCACCATGGCTACCAGTTGGGGCTATGTGGGGGGTGAGGCCCAGAAGCCGGCGCGTACGCTTATTCATCTGCTCATTGACGTGGTCGCGAAAGACGGCAACCTGCTCCTCAATGTGGGCCCGCGCGCCGATGGAACCTTCCCGCCGGAAGTGGAGGATCGTCTGCGCGAAATCGGCGATTGGATGCGGGTAAACGCCGAAGCCATCCACGGCACGCGGGCGATTCGTCCCTACCAGGAAGGCGCCATCCGCTATACCCGCAAGGGCTCCGTCGTGTACGCCATCATTTTGTCCGCCGACGAACAAGCCCCGATGCCCATGACCGTCCGGATTGAACAGTTGCCGCCGGCGGCCGACGCTCCGGTTCACATGCTGGGATGCGATGGGCCGCTCCCGGTTACGCGCGACGGCAGTGTGGCGGTGGTGACGTTGCCGCCACGGGCGCCGTGCCGTCATGCCTGGACGCTGCGCTACGAGGTTCGTCCGGAGTAACACCGTTGTGATTCAGAGGATCAAAGAGATGGCCATTGAGCTTCAGGAAACTCGAAATCGGGGAGGGGCAGCGTGACCCGACATCTTCTTCTCACGGAAACCGATCAGGCGGCTTTGATTTCCCGGCTCTTCACGCCGGCACTGGCCGGGCCGTTGCTCGCGGCGGACGCGGCAGGGCGCGAACGCCTGCTGAAGCAAAGTATTCGCGCCCGCCAGGCGGAACTGCCGCCGATGGCCCGCGCGCCGCAGGAGCCGGCAACCGACGGAGAACTGCGGCTCGCCCGCGAACTCTGCGAATTCCGCATGCCGTTGATGGACGGCACCAGCATCCCGATGGGGTTGCCCTACGACTGGTACTATGGCGTCGCCGACGGCCACTTGGGCGGCGAGGCCCCGCTGTTCATCGTCCCGCGGATCGCGTTTTCCGGCACGCTGGCCCGGGCGTACCGGCGCACGGGCGAGCCCCCCTTTGCCGGGGCCCTGCAGGCCTACGTCATGGACTACGTGTCGCGGTATTGGACCGATTCCAGCGCACTGCCGGAACAGGACAACTGGCTCTGTACCGCGTGCCGTTGCGGCACCTGGCACTGCGACCGGTTCGAGGGCATCTACGGCGCCTTGCGCAACCCTGACCTGCTCGATGCATTCTCCTTCCCCGATCTGCTGGCCGTGTTCAGGGCGATCGACAACATGATGACCGGGCTCATTCCGAACCTGGCCCTAGGCAGCAACTGGCGCGTGCATGAACTGACCAACCTGTTCACACAGGGATATGTCTACCCGTTTCTCCGACAGGCCGGGGAATGGATGACGCTCGCGGCCACCAGCCTGAACGAGGAGTTCGAGGTGCAGTTCCGTGCCGACGGCTCGCACGAGGAGTCGTGCATCGAGTACGGCACGGGGACGTGGCTGGTCTTCGCCTGGTACGCGGCCCTGGCCGCAGAAGCGCCGGCGACCGGTCTGCGCTTCGATTCCGGCAAAATGCAGCACTGCCTGGAATACTACCTGAGCGCGCGGAAACCTTTTGGACTGCTGGCCACCATCGGCGACGCCTACGAACGCCGCAGCGCCGTCATGCTGGATCCGGCCGCCCCGCCACACCCCGTCGATCGTGCCCCCGCCTGGGACCATGACCTGCGCAAGGGCGCCGAGTGCCTGGCGGCGACAGGATTGTTCCCCGAGGCGGAGTTCATCATCCACGGCGCGCCCGAACCGGGGTGGGGCACACGCCATCATGCGGTCAGCGGCTATATGTTCATGCGGGACGGCTGGCGCGCCGACAGCCTGTATGCCGACGTGAACCTGGGCGCCTACGCCAACTGCCACTGCCATTACGGTCTGTTAGGCATTGAGGTGGCGGGCTATGGGCGCGAGTTCATCGTCGACCCCGGGTGCAGCGCCCTCGACCCGCGACCGATCAACGCGAACCTGGCGCGGACCCGTGCCCACAGCACGATGTGCGTCGATGGACTTGATCAACAGGTGGCGGTGCCGGTGCGCCTAAGCCGATTGTTCGTCGGCGAGCGTTACGACTTGGCCGTCGGCGTCTACAAGGGCGGCTACACGCAGGGCAACCCCTATGGGCCGGGCTGTTGCTCCGCCGGGCAGTTCGACAACTGTTTCTCAGGCAATCACTACCGGCATGTGCTTTTTGTGAAAGGCGGCTACTGGGTTGTCTTTGATGCGCTCGCGACGCGCCCCGGCCACCTGGCCGAGACGCGGTTCCAGTTCATGCCCAATGCCATGACGGCATTGCCCGGCGGAGGGTACTGTACGGGCTGGCCGGAGAGCAACCTGGCCCTGCTGCCGCTCCAGTGGGACGGCTGGGACCACGCCATTGTGGCGGGGCAGGAGGACCCGATCGAGGGCTGGCTGCCCAAACCGGGCGGCGAACTCATCCCCGCGCCGGTCTACAAGGCCACGTGCCCGACGGACCGGGCGCCGCTCTGGCATGGGACGCTACTGTTCCCTTACCGGGAGGCGACGATGCCCGCGGTGCGGATCACGCCGTTACCCACAGACGGCGCCGGTTTCGGCTATCGGATCGAAACTCCCGGGGCCACGGATTATCTGTTCGTGTCCAATTCGTGGTTGGCCCGGGACGTCGTGCTGGATGAAGTCCGCACCAACGCGCCGCTGTTACACTTGCGGTTCGAGTCCGGCCGGCCCGTCCAGGGCTGTGCCTGCGAAGGAACCTACCTGGCGATCGGGAAGACGCAGGTCTTCCGCGCGCCCGGCACGATGCTGGCGCGCGAGTTCCGGTGCGACGCGCGGGCAAGGCTCACCGTCCATGCCGAGTGGAATCCGAGGCGATGAAACCGTTCGAGGATATCGAGCAGAACGTGGCCGCCGTGCAACGCGGGCCGTTACCCGCGGAACTGAAGCGTGCGGTCGACGCCGTCGGCATCGTCCATCCGTTAATCTACCAGGGCCGAACGACTCTATAGGCAGACGCGACGCGGCTCACGGTTTCGCCAGAATCGTAACGCCGTCGCGCGAATAGATCGGCCGTGCGTCAGGCGGCGCGTCTCCCTGCGCGTTGACGACGACGTAATAGACGTTCGTCGCCCCGCCATACCAGGCCGTTTCGGTGTCGGCGACTTCGAGCGCCGTGCGGAACCAGCGCGTCCACTGCCGCAGGTCGGTGCGGCGGTCGCCGGTGAGCGGCGGCGGCCGATGCACGGTCAGGCCTGCGTCGGGAGGCACGTTGACGTTGAAGCGCGGACACCCGGCCACATAAGCTTGCATCTGCGTGCGGACCCGCCCCGGCGCTTCGATGCGAAAGGGGCCCAGGGGATCATGCGCGTCGAGGAACCGTGCGGCGCGCCACACGGCGCGCGAGGGCGAATCCGAGGCCTGCCGGACCAGCACGACGGCCGCGGCCAGCAGGACAAGTCCCATCAGGCAGGGACGCAGGTAGGCCCGGTGGGCCAGCGGACCGCGGTGGGCCAGCACGGCGACCCCGGCGGCGGCGGCCGCCGCGACGAACGGCGCCGCCAGCAACGCCCCGTAGGGTTCGTCGGCCGCGAGCAACGGGATCGTGAGCAACGTCGCCGCCAGCACCGCGCGCCGCCCCCGCGTTTCGGCCCAATCGGTCGCCACCCAGCCGAGGACGGCCAGCGGCATGAGCCAGGCAAAACGCGACACGGCGCGGATGGCCCAGGCCGCGGGGCCCGGCGCCAGGAGCAGACCCGCTGCGCCGGCGGCGACCAGCAGGACAATCTGGACTGCGCGTCGGGACCGGACGGGCGCCAGCAGCGGCGACGCCGCCACGGCTAACGGCAGGGCCAGGGCCGCGACCAGGCCGGCCTTATGGGAGAGCGCCAGGAGCGCGGCCAGGAGACCGGCACCCAGCAAAGGCAGGGCGCGGGCCTCGACGAGCAGGCAGATAAAAAGCGGCAGCAGCGCCAGCACAAAACCACGGCCGGTCGCCCAGTACCCATAGCGCATCAGGAGCGGGGCGAACCCATAGAGGAACGCGAGCCACCAGGCGTGGTCGCCCGTGTCAACCAGGCGGCGCCCCAGCGCATAAGCCCCGGTGATGGCCGTAAATCCGACCAGCAACGAGACGAGGTAGAATCCCCAGTCCACGCCGGTCTGGCCGAGAATCTGGATCGACGCCAGGACCAGGGGCTGGGCGAGTGGATACGCTCGGGGCGTAAACCCGAGCAGCGAGGCCGGGTGCACGAGCCACGGAATGGCGCGTTCCACGGCAACGTTGGAGGCCAGGTCCTGCCATTTGTAGGTGTCGATGCCGGCAATGGGGGTCACCGGGAGTACAAGCACCGCGTACAGCAGGAACAGCGGCCCGACTGCGCGCCACGCAGGCCGGGCAGCCGGCGGCCAGAAAGGGGCCGGCTGCGGTCCGGCGGAGGTGGCAATGAGGAGCACCACGGCCAGGGCTCCGTGCACGGCGGCCAGGCTGCCTTGCACGATCGGCTGTCCGGCCAGATGCAGGCCCAGGGGCACGAGCAGATTGAGTGCGATGGCCCACGGGCCCACGCCGGCGAGCGTCAGGACCCAGGACGCGCGCCGAAGAGTCAGACGGGCCAGCAGGATCGGGTTAACGACCAAGGCAACAAGCAGGACCAGGCGAAGAAGCGCTTCCGTCATGGGTTGCCGTTGTGCACGTCAGAGACCGGACGGGCTTTCCACGGGGGTGGGGATGGGGGGGGTGGGCCCTCCGGGTCCGCCGGGCCTTCCCGGCGCGGCAGCTGGTCTCGACGAGGTCGGCGTCCCGAAGAACCCGGCGCGCGCGTGGTCGATCATATCCAGTTCAGAGGGCGAAAGGCTGCCATCCATGGTGAGGTCCTGGATCTTGTTCAAGTCCCGGTCGCGCTGCGACACCAGCAAAAGCGGGAATTCAGCGGTAGGGGCATCCGAGGGAAGCCGGGCGTAGGCAAAATCCGGTTCCGCGAAACGCGCGGCAATGATGGCGTCGTTGTCTTCCGGTCCAGCCTTGAACTGAACCGCAGGCGGGATATTCGTGGGGGTCTGCGGGGCGGCCTGAGCAGAAATCAGCGGTGTCGGGTTCGGAACGCCGGGCGGCACCGCGGTGGCCGACGCGATATGGGCCGCGGACTCATCCGGCGTGGTGTGAAGCGGCGCAGGCGGCGTGGGGGCTTGAGGCCCATGCGACGGACTTGCCAACGGAATATTGGCAAGGGTGGCATAGGGGTCACGCTCGGGCGTCCGGGTCATAAAATACGCGACGATTGCCCCGCTGACCAGAAAGGCCAGCACGACCCCAGAAATCAACATCACTCTCCCGGATGGCATTGCCTGTGGCTCCGTTTCCGCCGACGCCCTAATGTCACATATTATCGGTGCTGTTCGGGGGCGTGTCAAGGGCGGCGGATGCGTGGTTGCGCGAATCTGTCACGCCGCCTTGACCCCCCAGCGGCAACGTGTCACCATGACCGCCCGATTTCGCCAGTCAAGCCGTGAGTAATAATCGTCTAGAGCGCGTCGAGAAGTTCATTGCGGATCTTATTACGCGCAGGGATACGTCCCGCATCCGGGATCGGCGCATTCGTTTTCTCCTGGGCGTGCTCCAGCAGTTTTCCTATGCCTTCCAGGGAGTGGTCCGCATCCGGCACTATCTTTACGACACGGGAATCTTCCGGCACCACACGCTCGGGTGCCAGGTCATCAGCATCGGCAATCTCACGGTCGGCGGCACCGGCAAGACGCCCGTGGTGGAGGTCTTCGCGCGGGATCTTAGCCGCAAGGGGCGCAAGGTGGCCATCCTGAGCCGCGGCTACAAGAAGGAGATGCCGCCGTTGATGGAACGGCTCATCGGCAAGTTGCTGCTGCGGGAAGGGCGCACGCCGCCGCGCGTGGTGTCGGACGGGAAGACGCTGCTGCTGGACTCCGCCATGGGCGGCGACGAACCCTATATGCTGGCCTCGAACCTGCCCGATGTGGCCGTCCTCGTGGACAAGGACCGCGTCAAGAGCGGCCGCTATGCCATCAATAAGCTCGGGTGCGACACGCTCATCCTCGACGACGGCTTCCAGTACCGTTCGCTCAAGCACCGCGCGGAGATCGTGCTGGTGGACAGCAAGAACCCGTTCGGTAACGGGTTCGCGCTGCCGCGCGGGGTGCTGCGCGAGCCGGTACTCAACCTGGGCCGCGCCGACTATGTCTTCATCACTAAGTGCGACGGCAGCGATAACAGCGAACTCAAAGCGGAGATCCGGCGGCTGAATGCCCGCGCGGAAATCGTCGAATGCGCGCACCGGGCGCGCTACCTGAAGAACGTCTTCACGGCCACGCGCCACGAACTGGGGTACTTGAACGGGCTGGCGGTCACCGCCGTCTCGGGCATTGCCGCGCCGGAAGGGTTCGAAAAGGAGCTGGAGCGGCGGGGAGCCCGCCTGGTCTTGCGCGAGCGCTTCGCCGATCACCACCGCTACACCCAGCAGCAGATCATCGACCTCATCAACCGCAGTCGCGAAGCCGGGGCCGCGGCCTTGATCACGACCGAAAAGGACGCGGTGCGTTTTCCGCGGCTGGATCGCACCGACGTGCCGGTGTATTTCCTGCGTGTGGATATCGAACTGCTGTCGGGCTCCGAGGACTTCAATGCCTGCATCTCCCGGATCTGTTTCCAGTAAGGGGGCAGGGCTGCGCCTGCTGGTGGTCGGGCTCAACTGGCTCGGCGACGCTGTCATGAGCATGCCTGCGCTGGCGGTCTTGCGCGCCCGCCACCCGCGGGACTCCATCACTGTGCTGGTCCGACCGGCGCTGGCGGACCTGTGGGCCCTGTGTCCCTCCGTCGACCGGGTCGAGGTGCAGGACATGGGGGTTTTCGGCACGCTGCGCACCGCGGCCGCGGTCCGGCGCGGGGGGTATGCCAAGGCCTGGGTGATGCCGAAATCGTTCCGCTCGGCGCTGCTGGCGCGGCTGGGCGGCGTTCCGGAGCGCGTGGGGTTGGCGGGACATGGCCGTGACTGGCTGCTGACGCGCGTCGTGCCGCTGCCGCAGGGCGACGGTCGACACCAAGGGTACGAGTACCTGGACCTGGTGGGCACGGGCGCGGGCGAGTTGGTTCAACCGCCCTATCTCCGGCCGCCGCCCGCCGCGTTGGCGGCCGCGACGAAGGGGCGAGCCGACCTGGGTGCCCCGGGAGCGCCGCTCGTGGGACTGTTCCCGGGCGCGGCGCGCGGCCCATCCAAGCGGTGGCCGGCGGAGCGTTTCGCCGAGGTGGCGCGGCGGCTCGTGGCCGAGGGCGGCTGCCGCGTGGCGGTTTTCGGGTCGGACGCCGATCGCGAGGCGTGCGGGGCGGTCAAGGCCGCCGCCGGCGCCGGGGTCGCCGACCTGGCCGGGGCAACGCGCTTGGACGCGCTGGCCGCTTGGCTGTCCCTGTGTCGCGTGGTCATCGCCAACGACAGCGGCGGCATGCACTTGGCGGCCGGGCTGGGAGTGCCGGTGGTAGGCATCTTTGGAATTACCGACCCGACCCGCACCGGGCCGGTGGGCGCCGGGCATCGGCTCGTTACGGCCGCGGGCGCCAGCCATGCCCGGGCGGTCCCCAGGGATTCCGCCGAGGCGCGCAAAGCGCTGTTGTCCATCGAGGCGGGCCGCGTGTATAGTGCCGCCCAGGACGTGTTGGCCGGCACTGGCAGTGGGAGCGCGTGATATGGGACGAGAGCGAATATCCGTGTGCATTACGGCGTGCGACGAGGAACGGAATATCCGTCGTTGTCTCGAAAGCGTGAAGTGGGCCGACGAGATAGTCGTGGTCGACAGTTTCAGCCGGGACCGCACAATCGACATCTGCCGCGAATACACCGACCGCATCTTCCAGCACCAGTGGCTGGGGTATATCGGCCAGAAGAACCTGATCAAGGATCTGGCCGACGGGCCCTGGATTCTGTTCGTGGATGCCGACGAGGAACTGTCTCCGGAATTGCGGGTCGAAATCCAGCGGGAGTTCGACAGCGGCGCGAACACCAAGGTCGACGGCTACGACTTCCCACGCATGGTCTTCTACATGGGGAAGTGGATCCGGCACGGCGAATGGTACCCGGATATCAAGATGCGCCTCTTCCGCAAGGATCGCGGCATCTGCGGTGGCCGCGAACCGCACGACCGCACGAGCGTGCCCGGAGCGGTGAAACACCTCTCGGGTCATCTCCACCACTACACGTACGAGAATCTGCACGACCAGATCAAGACGATGAACGATTTCTCGAGCATCAGCTCGCGGAGCGCCGGCGACGAACGGCCGTTTCGGTGGATCGATCTCCTGTTTCGTCCGCCCTTGCGTTTCTTCAAGGCCTACATCATCAAGCGCGGGTTCATGGACGGGAGCCGGGGCTGGATCATCGCCTGCGCGGCCGCCTTCGGCGTCTTCCTGAAGTACGCCAAGATGCTGGAACGTCGGCTGTCGGTCCAGCCGGAGGCTGGTAGCAACGCAACCGGCGCCTGACGGCTGCCTGACGGGGTATCAGGGCGCGGGCGGCGGAGTCCCGGTGCGATGGTTCATGAGGTGCGGGATGCGATACTGCTGGGCCAGCCTGCGATTGGCTTCGGCGAGCCCGGCCGGGTCGAGCACCAGGTCCAGCGGCGTGGACTCGAAGGACAGCCGCCGCACCCCCCCGTCACGCTTGACGATCGCGAACACGTCGTCGAGGTCGGCCAGCGGCTGACCGTTCACCTTGGTCACGATTTCGTCGTGGTACCCCTGGTAGCCGATATTAATCGGGTCCGGCAACACGGCCGACAGAACGACGATCCGTTCGCCGGGTTTGTCCGGCATGAGCGCGCGCGTCAGGTACAGGTTCACGAGGCGGGGGTGGGCATTGACCATCCACTTGGCGCCGAACGACTTCAGGTAATCCAGCGACAACTCGCGCAACACGAGACCACCATCCACGAGATAGTCGGCCGGTTCGTCCTCGGCGTTACGGGGGATGAGCGCGTCGCTGTCGTTGTAAGAGGACAGTATCACCCTGACCTGCGCGGGGACGCCGTTGCGGACGATCGCCACCGGCACGCTGTCGCCCGGGCGTCGACGGCCGCAGATGAGATGCGTGAGCAGGAGGCGCCCGTACATCTCGTCGGTGTAATAGCCCTGCGAATCGATGGGCTTGTCGTCCCAGGACACAATGACATCGCCTGGCCTGAGTGACTGCGAAGCGCCGGATCCCGGCAGCAGCCGCGTGACGAGGATGCCGCGGTTGTCGTCCTGGAGCTTCAGGTAGCGGCGCTTGACAGGATCCACGAGCGTCGTCCACAGCAGTCCGGCCGAAGCCAAGCCCTTGTAGGGCGGCGCGGCCACGTCGTCGACGACCTGCTTGAGGATCAGGGAAGGAACCACGACGCTGGTCTGCGTCTCGGAGTCGTATTCGACGGCCAGACCGGCGAGGCGGCCATTGTGGAACACGGGGAGACCCTGGCCGTCAGCCTTCAGGTCAGTCAGCACCTTGAACAGCAGGATTGAGGATGACGCGTCGGGCAGCGGCTCGACGGAGGCTTCCGTGATCCGGCCGTCGCCGGATTTCATTTGGCCGGCCTCGTCGAACGTGACGATCTGAACCTTCTCGGAGCGCGGCACCGCATCGTCCAGCGCCACGGGTTTGAACGGGGCGTCGTTCGTCAGGTCGGGCACGTCGAGCACGGCGGCATCCGCGCGCGCGTCGGCCTGGATGACCCGGGCCGTCCATTTGCGGCTCCGGCCGGGCTGGCGCACCTCGACCAGCGTGGCATTGCGCACAAGCTCATCCGTGGTGATGACGTGCGTGGCGGAGATGAGCACGCCGTAGCCCTGCCGCGTTCCGGGTCGTTCCCTTCGCCAGGGGAAGCGGGCGTCCGGGCGCTGCGCGGTGACGAGCACCTCCACGGCACTGTCGGCCGGCAGCGGGGCGGTTTCGGCAGACGCCCAGGCGGCCGCGGCGACCACGATCAGAAGGCAGGCAAGACGTTTCACGGGGCATCCTCCCGGTCGAGGCTTGAGAGGGCGGGAAGCCCGTACTGCGCCATGATTTCCGGCGCGGCGGCGGCCGCGGCGCGCGCATCGAGGATGAGCGGGTTGTCGTTGTTTTCGAAGCGGATCACATGGAAGCCGTTCGTGGCCAGCGTCATCGCCAGCGGGAGGTCGGACAGGCGGCCCACGTGCAGGCCGTTGACGGAAGACACAATCTGGTTCTGGAAGCCGTCGCAGTAAGTGTTGACGGGATGGGCGAGCCGGGCGGTGAGCACCACGAACTGTTCGCGGTTGGTGTACATCATATCGATCTTGGCGTACTGGCTGCAGTAGAGCAGCCGCTGGGCCGCCGGCGTGCCCAGGTCGCCGCCGAGGGTGGCGAGGTAACCGCGGCTGAGCGGCGAGAAGACGAGGCCGCCGACCGTGTAGTAGTCGGGTTTGTGGTCGTAGGCGTAGCGGAAGGCAAAGGGATCGGTCCGGTTATTGAGCGAAATTGTGAGCGTGAGGGGGGCGCCGTCCCGCCAGACGTCGAACCGGATCTTCTCGCCGCACTGTTTGCGTTCCATCAGTTCGGTGTATTCGACCATCGTGCCTTCGAGCCGCACTGAACCGTCGTTGGCGATCGGCAGGCCGTCGACGGCGAGCAGGACGTCCCGGGGTTTGAGGTAGCCGGCCGCGGCGCCGTACGGGTCCAGGTAGGCCACCGCCACGCCGGTCTGGGACTCGGAAAGCTTCAAATCGGCGCGCAGTGCCGGGTTGCGGGTGTCGACGTGCGCGACGCCGAGTTCGGGGTAACCATCGTAGGTGCCATCGGCGATATCCGTCAGGAAGTGGTTCAACACGGGCAGAGGAATGGCGTAGCCGATGTTCTGGGCGCCCGCGATGCCCTGGAAGGCGAGGCCGATCACGCGGCCGTCGAAGAGCACCGGCCCGCCGCTGTTGCCGGGGTTGATGGCCGCGTCGACCTGCAGCACGAGATGACTGTCGATGCCGCTATGGGCGTACAGGCTGTAGTCGATGCGCGAGACGACGCCCTTGGTGAGCGAGAGCCGGGTGCCGCCCATCGGGTAGCCCAGAACGATGACGGCGTCATCCAGGGTCGGCAGGCGACGGCCAAAGGGCAGGGGACGCGTGTCCTTGAAAAACAGCGGATCCTTGACGGTCAGGAGGGCGAGGTCGCAATCGTGGCCGGCGAACAGGACCTTGGCCTCGTATTTGCGCGGATCGCCTTCGCGCTGCACCTCGATGAAACGGGCGTCGGAGATGACGTGGGCGTTGCTGAGGATGCGCCGGCCGGGCACGATGAAGCCCGAACCGCTGGCGCCCTGCGGCGGAGCCGCCTGCCACGGCTGGGCGTAGTCTTCCCGCTGGATCGTGACGTAAATCTTCACGACGGATTGTTCGACGTAGTCCAGGCCGGCCCGGACAGGCGTGGCGCAGCCCAGGGCGAACACTGTCAGGACGGCTGCCGTTTGCCTGGGTAGGAAGGGACGCATAGCCCGGAATGATAATCGAACGGTCGGCTGGAAGTACAGGCTTTTGCGCGTCGCCCTGCCCGCGATTCTTGTTCTGGCGACGCCCAGCCGCCGGGTGTAGAATGTGCTTAAACAAGCCAGGAGACTCACGTCCATGCCATCGCTCCGCTCCGCTCAAACTCCGCCCCGCCTGCCGACAGCGAGGCCTTGGTGGCTTTCGCCCGTGTTGGTCTCGGCTCTTGTCTATCCGGGGGTCGGACAGCTTATGCAGCGTCGGTGGCTGGCCGGCGGAATCGCCTTGGCGGCCTTCACGGCGACAGTGGGGTGGTTCTTCGTGCGCACGGTAAAGGTGCTGATCGCGTACTACAGCCTGGCCTTCGACTTTGCCGGCGCGCCCGAAAGCCACGCTCGACCCCGCGACATCGCGGTGCCGTTTGTGGTGGCCTTGGCCGTATACGTGGCGTGCCTCGTGGATACGGCTGTCGCGGATATCCGCCTGCGGCGTCGCGTCAGTGCGGCTGGACGCTGATTCTCTTGGCCTCGCCGGCATTCTGCATCCAGCTCGACACGCTCACGTAGAAGTCGTGGGCATAGTGCTGGATGACCCGCGCCGCATCCAGTCCAAAGGCCAGCAATAGTGCAGCGACGACGGCTCGCAGCAGGTACCGATCGCTGTGGACAAAGACGTAATAGATCGTGTAGCCGGGGATGAGGACCGTAAGGATTCCCTGAAACGCGTCGTCGGCGAACGCGGAGAGGATCACGCCCACGTGAAGCCCGACCAGGCCCAGGAGCGCCACGTCGATCAGCAGGTTCAACCAGGCGGGCGGCAGCGCGCCGTGTGCGAAACGTAGATACAGCAGGCCGCCGGCGAGCGCGAAAAAGGCGGCAAAGGCGCCCACCATGGAGCCCCAGCCCACGGAACGCCCACCGCGTTTGCGCCTGCGCTTCATGAACGGCGTATTCTGGCGCACCTGTTCGTACAGGGTCGGCTCTGTTGCCGGCGGGGCCGGCGGGGGCTCCGGGGCGCCCGGCATGCCCGGGGCGAGTTTGAGGCGCGGCGCCGCGGTCGGCTCCGGTTGTTTGCGGGGAATCGGGACCTTTGTGTGGCATTTCAGGCAGGTCATGAACTCGGCGTCGACGTATTCCGATACCGTGATCTGTTTGCCGCACGTACCGCAGGTGAGGGTTATATCTGCCATACGCCTTCTTCTTGCCTCCATCCAGTCAAACGGACCGTAGCATTCGCCGGACGCCGGATCAAAGAAAACTCGTGCCGCGCGGAAGGGGCGGCAGGCCATGGAACGCCGCGACGCTGGCCGCGATGTCGTAGAACCCGTCG
Organism: uncultured bacterium; assembly: GCA_903895695.1. Lineage (GTDB taxonomy): Bacteria > Verrucomicrobiota > Kiritimatiellia > CAIKKV01 > CAITUY01 > CAITUY01. Next base: position 25,918 of record CAITUY010000104.1, on the reverse strand, counting down.
CGGATGCCGAGGGAACGGCCTGGCCGGCCCGGTTGGTAGGACAGCAGCGGCACGTATTCCCGCGTATGGTCGGAACCGCGGAAGGTCGGGTCGTTGCCGTGGTCGGCCGTGACCAGCAGCAGGTCGTCGGGCCGCAGACGGTCGAGAAATTCAGCCATGAAGGCGTCCGTGCGTTCCAGCGCGGCCGCATAGCCGGGGGCGTCGCGGCGGTGGCCGTAGAGCATGTCGAAATCGATCAGGTTGGCAAAGGCGAACAGCGGCCCGGGCCGCGTGGCGGCCAGCGTCAGGAGGGCGGCCTGGGCATCGGCATTGTTCTCGACGTGGATCGATTCTGCAATGCCCCGCTGCGCGAAGACGTCGTCAAGCTTGCCGACCGTGATGGTGTGCAGTCCGCGGGCGGCCAGGCGGTCGAGGATGGTCAGATCGGGCAGCGGGTACGAGAAGTCGCGCCGGTTCTCGGTGCGCCGGAAGGCGCCGGGCGTACCCACGAAGGGCCGGGCGATGACGCGGCCCACGTGGTAGGGGTCGCACAGTTCGCGCGCCACGACGCACCCGCGGTAGAGTTCCGCGAGCGGGATCGTCCCCTCGTGGGCGGCAATCTGGAACACGGAGTCCGCGCTGGTGTAGACGATCCAGCATCCTTCCTGCAGTTGCCGGGGTCCCAGTTCGTCGATGATGGCCAGACCGCTGGCGGCCTTGTTGCCGATCGCCCGGCGGCCGGTCCGCCGCTCGAACGCGGCGATCAGTTCGGCCGGGAACGAGGGCGGTCCCTTGGGAAACACGGCGAAGCCGTGTTCGAGCAGCAGGCCCGCCATCTCCCAGTGGCCGGTCGTGGTGTCCTTGCCCTGCGACCGCTCGCGCAGCGCGCCGAAAGAGGCCGCCGGCGGCGCGGCCGGCGGGCAGCCTGCAATGGGCAGCCCGAGCGGCAGCAGGGCCGGGATGTTGCCCAGCCCGAGGCGTTGGAAGGTCGGCACGCGCAGGCCGCCGACAGCCGCCGAAAGGTGCGCCAGCGTATTGGCGCCGGTATCGCCGTAGTCGGCGGCATCGGGTGCTTCACCGATACCCACCGAATCCAGGACTATCAGGAATGTGCGCATGGTTGGATTTGTCCGTTTCGGGGCTCTGTGGTACCGTAAGTGAGGCGGGTGGCGGACGCAAGCCCTGAGTCGATCCCGCCGGAGCGAAGGAGCAGCCCATGAGCACACGGTACGCACACCCGGCCGAGTATGCTTTCAAACGGGCGGACGGACGGTGGGAGTGTCGGCTTTGTCCGCATCACTGCGTCCTGCGTGAGGGGCAGGTCGGGATCTGTCACGTGCGCGTGGCGACGGCCGGCGGGCTGGTGGCGGCGGGCTACGGCCATATTTCCTCGAGCCACATTGACCCGATGGAGAAGAAGCCCTTGTACCACTTCCACCCGGGCGAGCCGATCTTCAGCCTGGGCGGGTGGGGGTGCAATTTCGGCTGCGCGTTCTGCCAGAACTGGACCATCTCGCAGGCCGCGGAGTTGCGGGGCGTCCCGAGCACTGCCGCCGACATCGTGAAGAGCGCGCTGGGCAGCGGCTGCCGCTGGGTGGCTTACACCTATAATGAACCGCTCGTCGGATTCGAGTTTGTGCGCGATTGCAGCCGGCTCGTGCGCGAGGCCGGTGCGGGCAACGTGCTGGTGACCAACGGCTTCGTGGAGGAGGCGCCGGCGGCGGAACTGTTGCCGCTGACTGATGCTCTCAACGTGGATATCAAGAGCATGGATGAGTCGTTCTACCGGCGGCAGTGCCGGGGCCGGCTGGCGCCGGTTCTACGCTTCTGCCGCCAGGCCGTGGCCGCGGGGTGTCACGTTGAAATCACGAACCTGATTATCCCCGCGCTGAACGACGCCCCCGGGCAGATCGAGCAACTGGCCGTGTGGATCCGGGACAACCTTGGAGCCGCCACGCCGCTGCACCTGAGCGCCTATCACCCGGACTACAAATCGTCGGCCGAGGCCACGCCGCCAGAGATCCTGCTGCAGGCCCACGACATTTGCCGTCGGCACCTGGCGTATGTTTACCTGGGGAATATCCGAACGACCCGCGGTCAGGACACGATTTGCCCCGGTTGCGGGCACACCTGGGTGAGCCGGCGCGGGTACGAGGTCACGGTGCCTGGACTCCGGGACGGCGTCTGCGCGAAGTGCGGGCGTAAGTCGGACGTCGTGACGAGGAGCCGGTAGCGGGTTCCGGCGTCGGGTGCCGCGTCAGTCCACGATCGGGGGCTCGTAGTCGCGGCCCGCGCTGTCTTTCCCGCTGTTACCCTTTTTGCCGGCGCGGATGAGGGCGTCCTCGTATTCGGAGAACAGCGTGCGAGCCCGGCGGCGCGTGATATTCGCGCCCATCTGGGACTTGACCGTCGAGCTCTCGTCCGCGGTGGCGGGCCTTCGGTTGACCACATAGGCGACGATCAGGCCGTTTGTGCCTTCCAGAACGTGGGTCAGTTCGCCCGACCCGCGGGCCGTGATGTCCTCCAGTATCGACTCGGTACTCAGGCTCTCGGGGGCTGTGTAAACGGAAAACACACCGGACGTCGACACGTTAAGGGATTCGGCTTCCGCCGCGGCCTTGAAACTCTTGCCGGCCTTGAGTTCTGCAGCGAGGCGGTCGCGCAGTTCGGCGGCCTGCTTGGCCAGTCGGTCGGCCTTCGCCTGTTCGCGGGCCAAGGGGATCACCTTGGCCTTGACCTCCGCGAATTCGGGCACGCGCGCCTCCGAATTGGTGAGCAGGCCCAGGACGTAGACACAATTGGACGAGGCCACGGCGTCGCTGAAGTACTCGTCAGGCGTCGGGCGCAGCCGGAAGGCCGCTTCGGTGAAGGCGCTGCCGGCCCGCAGTTCCGTCGGCCCCTTGACGGCGTCGAAGGGTTCCGTGGCGTGGACGGTCAGGCCGGTGGCGGAGGCGGCCGTGTCGAACGGGATCGCGGTGCCGTCGCGGGCCGGCGTCAGGGCCACGACGAACTCGGCCGCGGCGCTACGCGCATGCTCGAGCGCCGTCGCGTGCACGAGTCGGTTCGAGATGGCGACCCTCACCTTATCGAGCGGGGTGACCGTCTTGACGCCGTTCGTGTCCGTGGTGGTGTACGCGTCCGTGTGGGAATCGTAGTACTCCTCGATGGCGGAGTCGTCCGCAGAAGCCTGCGCCAGGTAGTTGGAGACAGGGTACCGGACGTACTTCACGCTGACCAGATCCGGAATCATAAACAAATTCGTGTGGGTATCGAAGTAGTGGTTCAGGTCGCTGTCGGAGAGCGTGATGTCGCCGACCGCCCGGTTCGTCTCGAGGGTCACGTACTCAACCTCGAAGGAGTCGGCATAGCGGGCCACGATGCGCGACATGTCGGTGGGGCTGACCCACGCCGAGGCGGCGACGATATTTTGGAGCTTCTGGATGATGATATTTTCGGCCAGTTGTTCTTCGAACTGGGTCACGGTCGTGTTGAGCGCGCTCAACACGCCGCGGGTGAACGCGGCGTATTTCTCCCGGCTGAAGGCGCCGTTCGCGGCGAATTGGGGATCGCGGCTGAGGACGTTGAGGACTTCCTCTTGCGTGGCGCCGAGGCCCAGGTTTCGCGCAGCGCGGAGGGCGGCGACGCGTTTCCAGGCCTGGGCGTTGAGTTCGGTGTCGACTTCCTCGGTCATGGGGATCACGCGGCCGACCATGAGGCAGAGGCTGATATAGGTGTTGGCGCGCGCCTGGCGCAACTCGGCGGCAGTGACGGGGGCGCCCTCGAGGGTTCCAACGGCATTGGCCTGCGGCGCCTTGTCGCAGCCTCCCCGGGGACTGAACCAGCCGACGAACGTAATGATCACGATGCCGCCGATGATCCACCACACGATGCGGTTACGAATCATCTTATTGAACTTGGTAATCAGCATGGCATTGTCCTCGCTACGCCAGCCCACCGGAGGGTTGGCAAAAGTTCGACATGGTTACCGGGTTAAAGGGGGTAAGTCAAGCCGTTTGCCGGGCGTTCCCGGGCGATCCCGTCGCCGGTCGGCCGGCGGCCTGCCGGGACCGGCGGTCCGCCGGCGATATTGTCGCTTGAATGATGGCAGTCGGCAGCGTACAACGCGCGGGATGTTTGGCCGGATGAACCGTCGGCGCGTGGCGAGAAACGCTCGCCGTGGGGGTTCCGAACCGGGCGTTTCAACGATTGCACGGCGCAAGCCGACGAAAGGGCACGAACGATGACGACGATGTTTCGCGGGGCGGTGATCGGGATTGGCGGAATCGGCAAGTGGCACGCGGCGATGCAGCGCGACACGAAGCGCGTGAACGTGGTGGCGCTTTGCGACCCCAACGAGGCAACCCGCGAATGGGCGACCAAGGACTTCCCGGAGGCGGCTTTCTACACGTCGGCAACGGCGATGCTTGCCCGGGAAAAGCTCGACCTGGTGTCGGTCGTGACGCCTCACGACCAGCATGCGCCGCTGGCGATCGAGGCGATGAACCGCGGCGTCAACGTCGTGGTCGAAAAGCCGATGGCCACGACGTACGAGGATGCCGCAGCCATGGCCGCGGCGGCCACGCGGACCGGGTGCTTCGTGACCGTCTTTCATAACCGCCGGCTCGATCCCTGGTTCCTGGCGGCCAAGAAGGCGATCGACGAGGGGTTGCTGGGCCGGATCATCGAGATCAATATTGCCGTCAACTACGGACCCACGGCCGCCACGTGGCGCGGGTTCATGAAGGCGGGCGGCGGGCTCCAGTTCGACTGGGGCGCCCATCTGGTCGACTATTCGTTGCAGTGGATGGGGAACGACGTCCGCGCCGTGGCCGGGTTCGGTTACCGGACGCCGGGCAAGCCCGTCGAGGAGGTCGAGGACCACGCGGTGACCCATATCTATTTCAAGTCCGGCGCCGTGGCGCATCTCACCAGCCGGGGCAAGGCGTTTTGCGACCCGCAGCGGTTTCACATTGTGGGCGAGAAGGGGACGCTCACGGACGATTGGAACTGGGGCGACAACGGGTTCGTGCGCGTCTGGACGACCGTGGGCGGGCACCGTGCCGAGGTGCAGGTGCCGTACGTGAAGATGCCGACGCAGGCGTTCTACGACAACGTGGCCGCGCACCTGGCCGACAAGACGCCGCTGCTCGTGTCCGCCGACAGCGCGGCCCGGGTCATCAACGTGCTCTGCGCGGCGCGCCAGTCGGCCGCCCAGGGCAGCATGCCGTTGCCGTTGGCATAAGGGTTCCTGGACGGACTGCCCAGGTCCGCTACAGGTTCCCCAGTCGGATGACTTTCGGCGGCGCCTTGCGGCGCCACGGCAGGGCGTAGGGCTGCCCCGGATAAAGATCGAAGAAGTTGTCGGGCAGGGCCGTCTCGCCGTCGAGATCCAGGCATACGCCCCAGGCATAGCGCTCTGAGGTAAAGACCGCCTGCCCGTCCTTGACGCGCACGCGAACCTTGGCGGCGGGCCAGGCCATTTCCTTGAACACGGGCTCGAAGAGGCGGTCGCGGGCCAGGAGACGTCCGTCATTGGCGAGGGTGGCGAACGCCAGGCTCGCGCGGCGGTCGGCCCAGGCCCGGCCCGGGAAGTCTACCAGGCGCGTCGAGGCGTTGGACGCCAGCACGACCCGCTTGGTCCGGTCAAAGGGGTATTTGCCGGCGAGCGTGAAGACCCCGTAACGCAGGTCGGCTTCGACGGGTCGGTCGGTGTCGTTCACGCCGTACACGACCACGCGTCCGTTCTCATCGGTCAACACCAGCGAGACGGGCGCCATGGCGCGCTTGACGGACCAGAAGGCCGGCGTGCGGCGCAGATGGTAGTCGACCGTCGTCCAGGAGCGCGTCGCGGGCCAGCAGTCGTTGTACATCCAGAAGATCGCCGACGCGGAATCGAACATGCGCCGCCGGAAGTTGGCGATGTATTCACGCAACCCTTCGCCCTGCAGGAGCCCACCCCAGTAGACGAAGTCCTCGATGGAAAGTCGCATGAGGTCCAGGCCGAGCCAGTTGCGGAGCATGGCGTCCGGGTAGCTCGGCTCGCCCCAACTGTCGACGCTGTTGTCGTGCACTTGCCAGGCGAACGACTGTGGGGTGCGCTGGCCGGCCGGCAGACAGTCCAGCATGGTGGGCAGTGAAGTCGGTCCCAGGATGCCGCCTTCATTGGGAAAGCGGCACGTCATGGCGCGGTACTTGCGAAAATCGGTGTCGGCGAACCCGACGCTCCACGGATGCTGGTCGCCCACGTCGTCCCGGTTGGGGGTGAGCCCATCGGGCGAGTAGGGCGACGACGGCTGGTAGTAGCGCGTCGGGTCCTCTTCCGCCAGGATCCGCGGGAGGACGTTGTGGAAGAGGGCATAGTCGGGCAGGGCGGCACCCAACCTGTCGTAGCCCCAGTCCCAGGCCCCCCATTCCATTTCGTTATTGCCGCACCACACAATCAGGCTGGGGTGCGCGGCGAGTCGTCGGACCTGGTGGCGAGCCTCGCGACGGACATCCTCAAGGAAGGCCGCATCGGTGCCGGGGTACCGGGAGCAGGCGAAGACGAACTCCTGCCACACCAGGAGGCCTTTGCGGTTGCAGCAGTCGTAGAAGTCGTCGCTCTCGTAGAGGCCGCCGCCCCACACGCGCAGCATGTTGAAGTTGGATTCGAGCGCGCGATCGGTCAGCACTTCATACCGGCGGCGATCGATCCGTGCGAAAATCATGTCGGCCGGCACGAAATTCCCCCCCTTGCAGAAGACTTTTCGGCCGTTGATCTCGATCACGAACGAGCGGCCGCCCGCAGGGTGGGGCGATTGATCGACGCGCACATGGCGGAAGCCGATGGTTGCGGAGGGCCGGGCCAGGGCGCGGCCCTTGACCTTCAGGGTGGCGGTCACGGTGTGGAGCGACTGGGGGCCGCAGCCGACCGGCCACCAGAGGGCGGGCTTGGGCACCGGCACCACGGCCTCGACTACGCCCGGGCCGGGCTGGATCTCAACCGGGACCGTGACCCGGTGGTTGCCGGGTGCCACCTGCACCGTCAGGTCGGCCTTGACCGGGGTCTTGCCCAACCCCTCGACAAACAGTCGCGCGCGGACCGAGCCGGTGGCGAGGTCGGGCGTCAGCGTCGCCAGGGGCACGAGTCGTTCGACGCGCACGGGATCGGCCGTCCATTCCATGTGAACAGGCCCGGTGATGCCGACGTTGATCAGGCGGGTGGACCAGTCCCAGCCGAACTGGCACTGCGGCTTGCGCAGCCAGGACCGCTTGTGCAGCTTGTGGTCGAGTTGTCCGTTGTACAGATCGCCGGGCTTGTCCGAGACGTCGTACAGGCCCCCGTCGAGGTGCACGGTGAGGACGTTCTTCCCGGTCCGCAGCGCGCCGGTGACGTCGAGGCGGCAGGGATAGAAGACGTTACGGTGGCGACCGATCTCCTTGCCGTTCAGGACGATGGTGGCGACCAGGTCGAGCGCTTCGAAGACGAGCCACGCCCGGGCGCCGGCGGCGAGTGCGGCGCGGGGTGCCGTGAACTCGCGGCGGTAACTCCAGATCATTTCCTCCACCCAGCGCGCGCTGAGGCAGTTCAGTCCCTGCGTCGGCTCCTCGATCAAGCCAGCCTTGATCAGGTCGAGGTGGATCTCGCCGGGCACCGTGGCGGGCAGGTAGCGCGATTCCACGACGGTGTCGCGGTTGGCATACTCCGGGCGGCCGCGCTGGCCGTCCGACCAGCGCACACCCCACGTTCCGTTCAGGTTCAGACAATTGAGGCTCATGGTCAGGGCTCCTTAATCGACATCAGTCTTCTCCGGCGAAGCGGGGTTTCCCGGTCTTGAGATCGACGTCTCCGTTCATGTGCTTGCCGATGGTGACTGAAACTTTGCCATTGCCGAGGGCCAGATAGCGTATGACGGGCGACCCGACCTTGGGTTTGCCCCATTGCTTAATGAGGTCAGCTTTCCAAAGGACCGTGCCATCCTTGCTCATGGCCTTCAGTTCACGGCCGTTGGGCTCGACCGAGACCGTAATGCCTGTGGGTCCATCCGTGACTGAGATCACGGCATTCGGATAGGCGGCAAGCGACGCGTGCGGCGCGTTTGTCTGCGCCGGCGCAACCGCTCCATCGGCGAGCACATCGGTTCTCCCCAATCCAAATACTCCCAGACCAACGATCAGACATCCTAGAGCACACGTGACTCTCATTCCCGGCTCCTTTCGTATTACGGCTTCAAGACCGCGACATCTTCCGTAAATAGATTCTGTAGCAGGCCAAGTTGGGGGCGGCAAGCCGATTCGAGCGAGGTGAAGGTAGACTGGGCGGGAGGAAGAAAACGATGGGAATATCGAAACAGCATTGTATCTTGTTTCCGTCCTGATGTTATCCACCGCATGGGGCGGTTCGCCCGGAACGCGCATGACGTCGGCACAAACAAGAAAGGTCCCAACCGTGGAGACATACCGAATCGCAAACCGAACCTTCACCCTGAATCTTCAAAGGGACGGCGAAGCCCTTCGTGTCGAGCTGCGCAATCGCCTGTGCGGGTGGGCCTCGCCGGCCGTTCCGTTGCTGGAATTCGAGGTGTGCGACCGAATGCAGGAACGGGTCGAAACCCTGAGAAAGTATACGGTGATGCAGGTCGAACGCGACGAGGCAACTCTGCATATCGTCGTGCGCGATGGCTTCCGGGGCGTGACCATCGGACTCTGGTTGGCGCTGACCGACCAAGGGGATCTCACCGTCCTGGTTCCGCCAGCTGAAATCGAGGAGGCCAGGGACGGACTCTACAGGCTCTATGCTGTTTCGACCTTGCCCGGGCTCCTGGCGGCGTCGCGCGGCGGGACGCTGCTGCTTCCGGTCAACACCGGGGTGCTGTGCAGCCCTGCCTTGAAGCCGAAACTGAGGGACCGTTTCCTGATCTATGGCGAGCAGGAGCGATGGGAGTTAATCCCGACGCTGCCCGTCTGCGGCGTCCAGACCGGCGAAGGCGGCTTGGTAGCGGTTGCAACGCAGGGCGCATGCGACATGTACTGCGAGGTGTCGACCGACGGCAGGGGGAGCGGTTCGGTCGGGCTTCATCCGATGTTCCGGAGAAACTGGGTCGATCCCGTGGACTGGACGGAACGGGAAGTCTGCTTCACGGCGCTGGCGCCCGGAGACGACCTGGTCGTGCGAGCCGCGAAGGCTCTGCGGCGACACGTGATGGAAGATCTTGGCAAGCCGACGCTCAAACAACGCGCCGCCGAGTCCCCAACATGCGCCTACCAGCAAAGCGCCTACACGATGAAACTCTTTCATGGCGTCCAGCGCCAGGGCATCATGATGTACGGACGCGAGGCGGCCGAGCGCGAGCTCCTGTTCAAACGCACGCTCACGTTCGCCGATGCCTCCCGCAACTTCCAGCGGCTCAAAGCGGCCGGCATCGACCGCGTCTACTTCCAGAGCGTGGGCTGGAATCCCAAGGGGCATGACGGGGCCTGGCCCACCGACTTCCCGATCGACCGGCGACTGGGTGGTGAAGCGGGACTCCGCACGATGATCGCCGCCGCCAAAGGGCTGGGCTATCATATTACGACGCATCTCAATTGCGCTTCCGCCTATTTCCGATCGCCGGACTTCAAGCCGGAACGCGTCATCCACGACTTGTGGGGAGAGCCTAAAGTCGTCGGCTTTTGGGGCGGCGGCGTCAAGGGTACCCACTGGGGACTCGCCTTCCCGGAAGGGTGGCTGGAGAGACGCATGAAGGCCGTGAACGATCTTGGGTTCAACGGCATGCAGTATCTCGACGGCATGGGAAATCCCCTATATGTGAACTACCATCGGACGAACGGCGGGCCGCGGCGCGACCACGCCGCCGGGATCAACCGCTACCTCGACGTGGCGCGGCGCCTGTCCGGCGGCGTCCAGACGGAAATGGGATATCTCTACTGTGCCCTCCATGCCGACGCGCTCAGTACGGGCGGCAACGCCTGGCACCTGTCCGGCTGCAAAACGGAATGGCCCGTGACGTCGTTGCTCGACAGGCTTGTGCCGGTCTGGCAGCTTGCGCTGCACGACCTCGTTACCCTGGAGAGTCATGACGCTGATTGGAAGGGCACAATGCGCGCCATTCTCTTCGGCGAGGTGCCCCGCGACGAGTGGGCGGCCGAAGGCGAAGTGATGCCGCTCCTCGACGACGCGCGCATCGCCAGGCTCAAGGCCCGCTACGACCTTTGCTGCGTAGCGTACAACCGTCTGGTGACGGAAGAGCTTGTGGACTGGCAGTCGCCGTCGCAGGGGGTCGAGCGGACACGTTTCGCCGACGGCACGGAAGTGGTCGCCGACTTCGGCGAAAGCCGCCTAACAGTGAACGGCGAAACGATTACCAGGCCCGATGCGTTGGTGCCGCCCACATCAGGAGCGTAGGAACAGGATCAGTTCGGCGTCAGCACCCACTCGGCCGTGGGGCTATTCGCCTTCAGCCGCCACTTTGTTTGCACCCCGGCAAGGAGCGTGTCGATAAGACCCTCCTTCGGAAAGGGTCCCTCCGGCAGGTTCGCCAGCCGTCCGAGTTCAGCCACCACGGCAGGCCGAATTTTCGCGGGTGCAATGACCAACTGTGCGGCGCCTTCCTTCTTCACCTGATAAGGCACCAGCGCGACGAATTTCTTGACTGGATCTTCATCTTGCATGACCTGCAGCCTCCTCTCGTTGGCTGATACCCGCACAGTATCACGCCCCGACTTTGTCACGCAGTACTTGTTTGTCGCTGGTCGCGGTACTGCGCATCGCTTCGTCTGGCCCGGCGAGCGGTTCGGGCGGCGGGGCGGAAAACGTGAGACGTGCGCCACTGCGAGGATGGGTGAGTGTGAGCGAGCAGGCATGGAGCCAGTAGCCGCCATCGCCGGGGACGGGTGCGCGGCCGTCCGCCGGGATGCGGGGCACGCCGCCGGGGCCGTACAGCGGGTCGCCGAGAAGCGGTGCGCCGGCCCAGGCGAGGTGGATGCGGATCTGGTGCGGACGCCCGGTGATCAGGTCAATCTCCCACAGTGTGTCGTCCGACGTGCGCCTCAGGATGCGGCAGTTGCTTTGCGCCGGTTTGCCGGCCGGCGATGTCGCGTGGACCCAGCCGAGCGTAGGGTGGGCGACCGGGCCGATCGGCTGCGTTATTTCCAGGACCTCCGGGAGGCCGGGCGCGGGGCCGGTCAAGGCGCGGTAGATTTTGCGCAACGTGCCGGAGGCCCGGCGTGTGGCATCGCGGAAATCCCCGGCAAGTTGACGGCGGGCAAGGGCTGAGCGGGCCAATAGCAGGACGCCGGACGTGCCGCGGCCGAGGCGGTGCACGGGACTGGGCGGGCTTCCTGGCGTCCGCAGCCGCAGTAGATGCATCAGCGTGTTTTCGACATAGCCGCCGCCGGGGAGCACGGGCAGTCCGGCCGGCTTGTCCACGACGAGGAGATCGTCGTCTTCGTAGAGGATCGTGAACGCGCGTGGCACATCCGGTTCTTCCCACGGCGGACGCGCCCACGCCAGCGAATCGCCCGTCCCTAACGTGGCTTCCGCGGATACGGCGCGCCCGTTGCGCGTGATACGGCCCTCCGCGAGGCGCGTACGCCACTCTGTTTCGGAGGAGTGGGTGTGATGCCGGAGATAATAGGCGAGCACCGTCAGGCCGTTGTCGGCCTGCGTCAGGCGGTCACGATAGACCCACCCGTGATTCATGCTGCAAGGCTTCGTTATTGGATATCCTTCGCCGCCTTGAGCAGTTCGCATGCATACTGCCACGCCAAGATCGGATCGTCACAGGTTTCGGTCGTTCCGATCTGACCGCGCCAGGCCCAGACATAGAACGCGTCAGGTCGCTCCCTGATCAGAACCTTACCCTGCTCAAGAATGCGCCGTTCATTTCCTTTGCGCACATTCCAGCACTGAAGCCATTCATGATGGATCTTCCCGCTGCTCATGCAGAGTGCTTTAAGCTCCGTAAGGATAGGGGTCATTTCCTCGACATCGGTGTCGTTATTGGTCCAGTAGATATCGGTTCCCAGATTGTCGAGGCCCTCAATCTTGGACACTTCCTGCCAGACGGCCTTGTCGCACGGCATCACGCAAGTCATCGTCTCCAGTCGGGGATGCTTGGCTTTGCAGTAAGTGGCAATTGTCCTCACGTATTCCACCACGCACCTCTGGCGGAAGAGTTGTTTGGGATGATCCGGGGCAACGGCAAGATCGGCGCCGTACCATTCCTGAAACGCGGCACGGCAGGATGCGCAATAGCAGTCCGACATGGGTGTCGGCTCATCGACAAAATACCCCTGGAAGCCGTGTTCCACGACGATGTCGATCATTTCTTCAATCCGGGAAATACAGGCGGGATTCATGTAGCACCCGGCGGGCCGGCGAACTCCGTCCAGGCCGACCTGGAACCCTTCGGGGTGCTCCAGGAGAAACTGGCTGGACCGGCCGCCGCCAAACAGGTTCAAGGCTCCCCAAAAGATGGCGATGGGCCGGATCCCGTAGTCTGCCGCTATCTTGGGCGTGAAGGCCAGTTTGCCGGTGAAATGGACGAAATCGTTCTCCTGCGCTGACAGCAGAACGTCATCAAGCCGCATACCGCTCATTTCGCGAAGATCGGTCTCAAGATGAATGGGGTTGTGATGCCCCATGTACGATACTCCGGTTCGCATAGTTGGCTTCCTTCCGAGATTACGTCTATCTGTAAGCGCCTGTTTTTGCTGAAGAGTGACCGTAGCGGAGCCTGTTTGGGGTGTCAACCGCGTCCTCACCATCATCTGCCTCCAGCTCTTGTCACCGCCGAAAAAAGGATCGCGAAGGGGAAAGAAAAGAAGGGTCTGGGCAGCCAGCTCGTCCTTCGTGTACCTTCGAGTCTTTCGTGGCTGGCGGACGGGGGCGAACCCGATTGGGGCAGCGCGAGTTACGGAAGTGCCGGCGAAGCTCGTCATTGGCAGAATCGGTCTTCTCGGGGCAGTCAAGGGGTGGGGCGAAGTGGAAGCAATGCGGCGGATAACGACAGCAGGCATCCTGCTGGCAGGTATCGTTTACCTGGCATGGCTGGCGTTGGTGACGCCTGAAATCGAGTTCCTCCGGCCTTCGTGGCAGGGCGAATGGATCGTCCACCCACACACGCCAATCGCCATGTTCTCCGCACCGGTCTGCCCGGATGCCGTCTTCGAGCGCCAGGTCGTGGTTACCTCTCCGCCCTCAACCCCCGCGGTTTCCATTTCTGCTTTGCGCGGATTCCGGCTCGACGTGAACCAGGTTCGCAGGGTCGCCACCCAAACCGCGCCTTCCTGGAAACGAACGGTGCGTCTGGACCTGGGCCCGTATCTGGTCGCGGGCACAAATGTTCTTCGCGTTACCGTCAGTGGACACGACGGGCCGCCGGCCTTGCTGGTCGAGGGTCCGCCAGGGATTCGCACCGACACGAACTGGACCGTCAGGCTGGCCGGGGCAGGCCCCGTGCAGGCGGTCGTTGCGGGAAAGGCTGAACCCCTTGGCTGGAACGCCCAGGGGGCGCTGGGGCGAGACCCGCGGCATCGTCTCTTTGGATGGTTGATCGCGATCTACGTGGCTCTGGTCGCCTATGCACTCATTCCGGTCAGGTTCAGGCCATGTCGGCCTGCCTCGGCCACTCCAGGCCAGGATCCCGGCGTCTTGCCCGCGCCACCTTCTCCCCGCACAGCGCCGCACGAGTTCCGCGCTTTGCTTTGTTTCTTCCGCCATCACGGGGCCTGTCTCGCGATGCTGTCCATCGTCGCTGTGGCCCAGTATCGGAACACGGCGGTCTATCCGTACTCGCGCAGCCCCTTTGACGTAGACGGACACGTCGACTACGTGCGTCTGGCGGCAGAGAAGGCTCGCGTCCCAATGGCAACGGACGGGTGGGAGATGTTCCAGCCGCCCGCCTATTACTTCACGGCTGCGGCGGTCTACCGCCTGTCGGGTGGTCGCGCGGCGGAACCGCGCTCGCTCAAGGCCGTCCAGGTGTTCACGACAACCTGTGGGCTGCTGACGCTCGTCATGGCGCTCGGACTTCTCTATCTGGTGTTCCCTGACCGGCCGTTGCCGCGCACGCTCGGCTTCGCCGCCGTCGCCTTCCTGCCGGTGCATTTCTACATGGACCCGATGATTACGAACGAAGTGTTTGCCGGCGCCATGATCGCCGGCGCGTTGCTGGTGGCCATTTGGGCGTTAAGGAGCGCCAATCCGTCCTGGCTGCGGGTGACGGCCGCGGCGCTTGCCTGCGGCCTGGCGCTGTTGTCCAAGTACAGCGCCTTGTTTCTGGTCCTTGCCGTCGGCATCTGGCTCGGCCTGCGCGCCCTGGGACGCCTTCGGAACTTGCGCGCCTGGGGAGTGCTCCTTTGTTTTGCCGCCGGAGTGCTGCTGACATGCGGTTGGTACTACCAGCGTAACGTGGCGGCGTATGGAAAGGTTTTCATTGGAAACTGGGACTACGCCTCGGGATTCCACTATGAGCAGCCGCCCGGCTATCGCACCGCGGGATTCTACGCCCGCTTTGGCGCGGTCCTGTTCGACAACCCGGAGCGATCGCGATGGGCCTCTTTCTGGGATGGCCAATACGGTTCGCTATGGGCCGACTCGCACGAGGCATTCCTCAGGGCGGGCGACGCGAAGACCGATCTGTTGGTCGCCACGATCCTCTGGCTGGCTCTTCTGCCCACCGCGGCCTGCGTGCTCGGATTCGGCATGGCCGTCGCCTCGCTCCTGCGCCGCAGATGGGACGATCCTTTGCTGATTCTCGTTCTAACCACGTTCCTCTCACTTGTCGGCACGCTCGCCTTTACGATGGAGGTGCCGACGTTCTCGACCATCAAAGCTTTCTTCCTGCTTGGCCTGATTTCTCCGGCAGCCGTTTTTGCCGGGCTCGGCCTGGAAGCCATGGTCGGCAGGCTCGGGCGGCTCCGATGGACCGTGTATGCCAGCCTGGCGGCGTTGGCGATCCTCGTCCTGCACGTATACCAGTTTGTGCCCTGAAATGGATTCGTGTACCTTCGAGCCCTTCGTGGTAGACGGACGGGGCCGAACCCGATTGCTGCAGCGTGCGTCGTGGACGCGCCGCCGATGCAGATCGCCATTCGCCGGAAGGCATAGGATTAGGAGATCTTGAAATGGTAGCGATGCCAGTCAACAACACTTCGTCTTCAGAGTCGGCGGCACCTGTCGCCGTACCCGCCGCCAATGGCGAGTTCGGCGCGTATGCGCCAAGCGAGCACTACACCCCGCCGACCGATCCCCGGGTTCTCGCGAGTCTGTCCCGGTGGCAGGGCCTCAAATTCGGCGTCCTGCTCGACTGGCAGGCCTGCACGCAATGGGGTATCGATTCCTGGCCGCTCTGCCCGGAACGCTGGGATTGGAACCAGCGCATTGATCGCATCCGCGGCAAACCGGAAGCAACCGAGCAGGACAATATCAAGTACAAGGCCTCCTATGAGGCCTTGCAGAGGACCTTCAACCCGACCCGATTTGACCCCGAAGCATGGGCGGAGCTGCTTCAACGGTCCGGTGTCAAGTACGCGTTGATCATGGCGAAGCATCATGACGGCTTCTGCCTGTGGGACACGGCGCAAACGGACTACAAAACGACCTCGACGAACTGTCCTTTCCACCGACTGCCCGGCGCCGACACGGTCAAATCCGTAGGCAACGCCCTGCGGAAGCGCGGGATTCGCGTTGGCGTGTACTTCTCGAAGCCGGACTGGAATAGCCCCTTCTTTTGGAGTCCGCATTTCCCGCTGTACCCGCCGAACGCCGCCGTGCAGGGCGTCGGGCGCAATGCCAACTATGACCCGCGCCAGCATCCGGAACTCTGGAGCAAGTTCAAGGACTTCACGTGGGCGCAAGTGGAAGAACTGATGCGGAACCACGGCGAAATGGACATCCTGTGGCTCGACGGCGGGTGGGTGAATCCCACCACGAATGCGCAGGATATCGACATGAACGGCCTGGCGGCCTTGGCGCGCCGCTATCAGCCGGGGCTGTTGGTCGTAGACCGCTGTTGCGGGGGCTCCAACGAGAATTACATCACGCCGGAAGGCGAGCATGCGATGCCCGGCAGCCATCAGCCCTATCCCTGGGAAGCCTGCATGCCCATCGGCAGGTATTGGAACTATTCTCCCCGGGACGATTTCAAAAGCATAGGCGAGTTGGTGCGTTACCTGTGCCGCGCCACCGCCCGGGGCGGCAGCTACCTGCTCGGAGTCGGGCCGGACGAGTATGGCGCGTTCGACCCCCTTCTGGCAATGCGCCTGCATGGGGTGGGCGACTGGCTGAAGCAGCACGGCGAGGCCATTTACGACACCGCGCCGATTGCACCCTACGAACAGGAGAACTGCCTGTTCACCGCCAGCCGGAACGGCGCGCGGTACGCCATCGTGCTGGCGGGCGACGACACCGCCCAACCGCCTGAAAGCGTGAGCGTGCCCGAACACCTGGTGGAACGAGGTGGGAGAATATCCCTGCTGCCGTTCGATGAGACTCTTGCGCCGGAGGCCGGGGCCCAGGGGCAGTGCGCGCTGCGGCTCTCGGCAACGGCGCGGGCCAGGCTGGCTCCGGGCATTGCCTGGGTGATCCGATTTGCGCCCAAGGCGGGCCTGGCGAAGTAGGCAACCGGCCGGATCCTGCGCGGTGCGCCGCACCGGCCACAGTGACCCTTGAGATGAGCGAGGAAAAGATGACACCGAAAGAACGTGTACTGACTACGCTGGCGCGCCAGGCGGCTGACCGCGTGCCGATCGGCTATGACGCCAATCCGGGCATTGACCGCCGGCTGAAGGAGCACTTCGGCCTGAAGCCCGACGACGGCGAAGGCTTGCGTGAGGTGCTGGGCGTTGACTTTCGCGGCCTATGGGCGCCTTACTCGGGACCGCCCCTGCATGCCGATATACCCGAGCGCGGCGTCAAGGTGGACAACTGGGGCATACACCGGCGGTGGATTGAGCACGGAGCGGGAGGTTACTGGGACTACTGTGACTTTCCCCTGCAGGATGCGGACGAAGAGACAATCGCCCGGTGGCCGATGCCGGACCCTGACCAACACGACTACTCGGGGATTCCCGATCAGTGCGCACGCCAGAAAAAGTATGCCGTGTGCCTGCATTGTTTCGGCGACCTGATCAACGGCAACGGCATGCTGCGCGGCATGGAGCAGACCCTGGTCGACCTGATCACGGATGATCCGGCGGGACTGCTGCTTGCCGATCGCCGGTTTGCGATCCAGTTGGAGGGCGCCCGCCGCACATTCGAGGCGGCCCGGGGCGGCATCGATGTCTTCTGGCTCGGAGAGGACCTGGGCACGCAGGATCGCCCCATGATCTCCATGGACATCTTCAGGAAACATGTCCGGCCGCGTTACCAGAAAATGGTCGATCTTGGGAAGGCGTACGGCGCCAGGATTATCATCCACACCTGCGGATCATCCAGTTGGGCTTACGAGGATTTCATCGCGATGGGCATTGACGCCGTGGATACGCTCCAGCCGGAGGCCAAGAACATGTCGCCCGCCTACCTCAAGAAGACATTCGGGGGGCGTCTGGCGTTTCACGGGTGTATCAGCACGGCCGGCCCCGTGTCCTTCGGCACGCCCGCGGATGTCGTCAGGAGTTGCCGGGAAACGCTGGACATCATGATGCCGGGAGGCGGCTATTGCTTCGCTCCCACGCACTCCCTGCAGGACAATTCGCCGACCGAGAACGTCGTGGCCATGTACGAGACGGCACACCAGTACGGAACGTACTGATGCAGGCAAAGGGGGATTCCGACAAACGCCGCCTGGCGGCGGTCTTCAAAGGCGAGATGCCCGATCGTGTGCCCAATTTTGAAGTACTGGTGGGGGACCCGACCCTGAGCCACGTGATGGGCCGAGCCGTGCCCTACGCCCACACGCTGGCGAACATTCCGCCGGCAGACTACCTCGAATTCGCGCGCCGCATCGGGCAGGACGCCATCGGCCTGTGTTTTTACAGCAGCCCGTTCCGCCATGAAGCGCCCTTGCGGTCGCGCGCCGACCTGGCGCAGCTCCGGGAGGTGGGTGTCGAGAGCCAGGCGCAGAACTTCCTGCTGCTCGACGACTACGCGCGGTGTGTCGAAAATACGGAGATGGGGCTGTTCGTGCTACTCGGCGCCTTCATGACAGACACCTACACCGGCGTGTTCGGGTTCGAGAACTTCATGTGCATGCTCTACGACGACCGTGACCTGGTTGAGGAGATCCTCGAAAGATACACGGCCTACTACGTGGCGCTGGCCGAGCGCCTGGTGCGGTATCCGCTGACGTTCTTCTATGTCGGCGACGACATCGCGTTCAAGAGCGGGACACTGATAGACCCCGCGGTGTTGCGCGAACTATGGGTCCCGCGCATGCGCCGCATTTTCGCGCCGGCCAGGGACGCCGGCATTCCGATACTCTTTCATAGCGATGGCAACATCGAGGCGATGCTGCCGGATTTGATCGACATGGGCGCCGCCGCGCTGAACCCGATCGAGCCGTATGGCATGGACATTCGCGCCATCAAGCGGCGCTACGGCCGGCGCCTGGCGCTGGTCGGCAATCTGGACGTGGGCGGGGCGCTGTCTTCAGGAACGCCGGACGACGTGCGGCGCGAGGCGACGCAGCTGATCGACGACTGCGGCCGCGACGGCGGCCTCGTGCTGGCTTCGTCCCATAGCATCACGTCCAACGTCAAGCCGGAGAACTTCCTGGCCATGGTCGAGACGGCGCAGGCGTGCCGCCTGAGGGGTGGCCCGCACTAACGACCGCGCCTACGGCCGGGACAGGAGACCAGTGACCCGATGAACAGGCAGCCTATACGGCGGGATCCCATCACTCCCGTTCTCGGCACATGCACCGATGCCGAATTCACCCTTGGCGGTGAGATCGGGCGGCGGCTGGAGGACGTGACACGGCAGTGGATTCTGCCGGCGCCGTATGCCAACCCCGGCATGCTGGAGATGTTCCGCCAGCGCGACCGCAAGCCCTCGCACGACATGGTGCCGTGGGCCGGGGAGTTCGCCGGCAAGTACCTGACGCACGCCGTGCAGATCTGGCGACTCACGCGCGACGCCGCCTTGGGCAGGCACCTGCACTGGTTTGTTGGGGAACTGATCGCCCTGCAGACCGAGGACGGCTATCTCGGGCCGTGGCCCAAAGCCTGGCGCCTGCGCAAGGGCGCGCCAAACTGCCAGCGCTGGAACAATGATCCCAGCGAACCTTGGGATGCCTGGGGACATTATCACGCCATGGTGGGCCTGTTGTTGTGGCACGAAGAAGCAGGCGACCAGCGCGCGCTGGTGTGCACGCGCCGGATCGCTGACCTGCTCACCCGCCGATTCCTCGACAATCCGAAGGAGCGGCTGCATGACACCGGCGCGCATGAGATGAACCAGGCCCCCGTGCATGCCCTGGCATGGCTCTATCGCCTGACCGGCGAGCGTCGCTACCTTCGCATGGCCGAGCAGATTGTCGGCGAATTCGCCCTGCCGCCCGCCGGAGACTACCTCAATGCCGCGCTGGCGGGCAAGGCGTTCTGGGACACGCCCAAGCCGCGTTGGGAAAGCCTGCACCCGATCATGGGCCTCAGCGAACTCTACCGCGCGACCGGGCGTGAAGACTGTCGGGCGGCGTTCGAGCATCTCTGGTGGAGCATGCTGGAAGGCGACCGCCACAACAACGGGGGTTTTTCCAGCGGCGAGAAGGCCACGGGAAATCCCTGCGATGATGGCGCCATTGAAACCTGTTGCACCGTGGCGTGGATGGCCATGAGCGTCGAGATGCTCCGCCTCACGGGGCTCTCCATTGTCGCCGACGAACTGGAACTATCCATGCTCAATTCGGGGCTTGGGCTGCTGTCGCCTTCCGGCCGCTGGGTCACCTACAACACGCCCATGGCCGGGGAGCGTCAGGCCAGCGCGCACACCATCGTCTTCCAGTCGCGCGCCGGTACGCCCGAACTGAACTGCTGCTCCGTCAACGGCCCCCGCGCGCTGGGGTTGCTGTGCGAGTGGGCGGTGATGCGGCGCGCCGGGGGGCTCGTGCTGAACTACTATGGCCCCGGCACGATCAAGACTCCCGAAGCCGTGTTGACCCAAACCACGAGCTACCCGCGAGACGGACGCGTGGACATCGCGGTGACGCCGCGGTCGAAGAAACCGTTCGCGCTGGCTGTGCGGGTCCCATACTGGTCGGAGAACACGCGGATCCGTTTCAACGGAAAGCTCGTCAAGGGAGTGAAGGCCGGGAGCTATTGCGAGATCGACCGGCGTTGGAACAGCGGCGATATGTTGCGGATTGACCTGGACTTCCGGCCGCACTACTGGACCCGGGAGGCTACGACTCCGGCGCAGACGGCGGCATCGAATGTGAATCCGGCGTCCATCTATCGCGGCCCGCTTCTGCTGGCGTACGATCCGCATCACCAGGCGAGTGATCCAGCCGAGTTGCCCGTCCTCGACGGTGCTGCCTTGAAGCTGCGGCGAGTATCCGACCGGCGGTGGCTCAAGCCCTGGCTGCTTTTCGAAACAGCGGCGGCCGATGGATCCAAGGTGCGTCTGTGCGATTTCGCGAGCGCGGGCGCTGCCGGTACCGCCTACGAAACCTGGCTACCGGTGAAGAGCGCACCGAGGCCCGCGCCTTTCACCCGTGCCAACCCGCTCCGGAGCCAGCGCGGGAAGACCTGAATGGCCCACAAGCTGCTGGATGAGCAAAGACAGTACGGCAGGAGATGACCGATGACAGTTCCAACGATTATTGACGGCTGTGCCCGGTTCACGTGTCTTGCCGACGGCGTGGTGCGGCTGGAGTATCACCCGGCGGGGCAGTTCGAGGACCGGTCCACCGTGCGCGTGCTGCCGCGGCCGGCGGCAACGCCGTTTGCGACGATCGACCGTGACGGCACGGCGTGGGTCTTGCGCACGGCCCGCCTGAGCCTGAGCTACACGTCCGATGGTCAGCCCTTCCACGCCGGTAATCTCAAGGCTTTCGATGCGGCCGGTAAACCGTTGTGGGTTCCCGGCCAAGTCGACCGCGAGAATCTCGGCGGCGCGCACCTGGGCATGGATAACATGAGCCGCAGGACACTGCCGCACGGCGTTCACCCAGCGGGTACCAGCCTGCATCCCAACGACGCGGCGGCTGACCTCTGGACGTATCTCGGCTTTGCCGACGGCGTGGCCCTGGCGCACGAACGCTACGGGGCCTGGAGCCTCGAGCAGATTCTCGCCACCAACGCATTCGACACCCTTCAGCCGCACATCCGGCGGGTAGTGACCGAGCGCGCCAAGTACCCGCCCGGAGTTCTTTCCAAGGCCGGGTACTTCCTCTATGACGACAGTTCATCCATGCCCCTGGGCGAAGACGGCTGGCTGACCGCGCGTCCGGCCGGCGGCAGTGACTGGTATCTGTTCGCTTACGGTCGCGATTTCGCCCAGGCGTTGCGCGACCTCGCGCTGGTCTTCGGCCGCACGCCGCTGCCGCCGCGCTACAGTTTCGGCTGCTGGTACTCGCGCTACCCGACGTTCGACCAGAAAGGGCTGGAGGCGCTCGTGGCGGATTTCGACAAGCACCAGTTGCCGCTCGACGTGCTGGTGCTCGACCTGGAGTGGCATCAGCGCGGCTGGTACGGTTTCGACTGGGACCGCAAGCACATCCCCGAGCCCGACGCCCTGCTTGCCTTCCTGCGGCAGCGCCAGGTCCACACCACGTTCAACATCCATCCCAACGGCGTGCCGGTGGACGACTCACGTTTTCCGGAATACGTGAAGCAGGCCGGGGTCAGTTACGACGAGTCGAAGATCAGCGCGGACCGCATCTTCTACGGGATCAATGCCGCCGACCGGCGCAATGCCGAGGCGTTTCTCGACGTCCTGCACCTGCCGGTCCAGAAGCAGGGACTCGACTACTGGTGGATCGACGGGCAGATGGGGGTGGGGGACGCGCCCGTTGACAAGCAGCTCTGGACCAACCACGTCTACTTCGAGTCGGCCCGGCGCACACTTCCGGACCGCCGGCCGATGATCTTCAGCCGCGCCGGCGGCTTCGGCACTCAGCGCTACCCGTTCCATTTCACCGGCGACACCTGGTGCCAGTGGGAGGTACTGCAAGCCCAGGTCGAGTACACGTGCCGCGCCGGGCACCTGGGCCGAAGTTTCGTCACCCACGACATCGGCGGCCACATGAGCCCGGGCACTTTCATCGATCCCGAACTCTATTGCCGCTGGGTCCAGTTCGGCGCGCTCTCGCCGCTCTTTCGCCTGCACAGTTCCAAGGGCGGCGAGCGCCGGCCCTGGATCTACGGCGAGATGGAATTGAAGTGCTTCCAGGCCGCCTTGCGCCTGCGCATGGAACTGCTTCCGTATTTCTACAGCCTGGCCCGCGCGAGTCACGACACGGGTCTGCCGATGTGCAGGTCCACCTGTCTGCAACTCCCCGACTGGGAGCCCGGCTACGCGCTTTGGGACAGCTATTTTCTGGGTGACCGCCTGTTTGTCACCCCGTTCGTCGCCCCGGGCGATGCCCGCGAGGTGTTGTTGCCGCCGGGCGACTGGTGGTGCAGCCTCGACGGCAAACGGGTCGCCAGCGACGGCGCCACGCGCTTTCCGAAACTCGCGATCGTCGAGAAGCCGCCGTTGCACTGGATTCGTGCCGGTTCGGTACTTGTGAAACAGCCCTATGCCACCCGCGCATCGAGCATTCCCGGCGAACTGATTGTCGAGGTTTATCCGGCAGGGCGCGCGAGCACGGACTCCTTCGAGCTTTATGAGGACGATGGCGCGACCCGCGAGTGGGAAGCCGGCGCCTGCGCCAGAACCCTGTTCACGCTCGACGAGGCGGCGGATGGCCGCCTGGCGCTCACGATCGGCGCGGCCCAGGGAAGCTTCCGCGGCCAGCCCGCGGCCCGCGCCTACGAAATCCGCGTCTTCGGCCGCGCGCCGATCGCGGCAACCGTGGATGGCGCCCCGGCCAGGACCGGGGAGACCGGCTACGTCGCGTTCAAGAGCGCCGCGCTGCCGCTCGCGCAGGAACACCGCATTGCCATAGCCTGACCGCCGCCGCTCGGCTCAGCGAACGGCGAACACTGTCCCCGGGAACGGCGACGGCGCCACGGCGAAGAAGGTCGGGGTGCCCAGCGAGCCCACCGGCAGCGACGCAATGGTCTTGGCCGCATCGTCCCGCGTGTCCGTGACATTCATCCAGGTCGTGCCGCTATACCGCCACACGCGCAGGTCGGACTCCGCGACCCTGAGCGCGGCGGCGGCCGCGTCGTCGTACCGGAACGTCACGGTGGCCGCCGTGCAGGTCACGCCGCCGAAGCTCCAGATGCCGACCGGCTTGCGCAGGCCTGACGGCACATCGGTGCGGTCGGAGGCGAGGAGATTACCCGTCAGGTTGCCGGCTGTCGCGCCCGAGAATGCCAGGCGCGCGCTGTTGACCAGGTCGATGGTTGTGTCGGCCGCCGCCTCGCCCCAGTTTTGCGTGCTCGCCCCCGCCGCGATGGCCACATTCGGCAACAACAGTTTGCCCTTGTTAACGGCGAACCAGCCGTGGTTGGTGGTGTTGTCGGTCGCATTGAGGATCGTCCCGGCGGTCGATAGATCCAGGTTGGTATTGTTGCCGCAACCGTCGGCGATGACGCGCCCATCGTTTTGGAACTGGTAGTTGATCATCGTCACCGTGCCGTAGCCCTGAAAGATTCCGTGCGGATACACCTTGGCTTGGGCATTGTTCGGAACATTAATGTTGAGCGTTCCTCCGTTCAGCGTGTACGTGCAGTCGTAGTTGCCGCCGGCATTGCTGATGTAGAGTTGATTGCACCACAGGGCGCCGCCGGTGTGGTTGAACGTGGCGGACGAGTTGGCGTAACTGCCGATATTGGCGCTCGAGAAATACACGGACCCGCCAGAGAGGTTGTACGTCATCGCGCCGGTATCGCGCATGTCGAGGGAGGCATTCGTGATGACTCCGCCACTCTGGTTGATGGTGATGATGCCGACACCGTTCATGATGATCATTTTCGGGCTGTTCGTCCCCCCCCGCATGTTCAGGACACTGTTGCTCCCGCCAATGGCCACATAGTTGGCTTGCTCATTGAACGTCCCGCCGTTCTGGTTGAAGACGCCGCCGGCATAGATCCACGCGATCCAGTAGTCGTTGATCGTGCCGTTCTCCAGGGTCAGCGTGGCGGGCCCCGGGTTGCCGATGACCAGGTTCCGGGTGGTGGCCACGCCGTTGGACACGATCCATGTGCCACCGCCGGTGATGGCCGGCCCGCTGCCGGCCGAACTGTTCAGGCTCATCAGGCCGCCGTTCTGGAAGAACGTGCCGCCGCTGATTGTGGCGCTGTTGGTAATGGAGAGTGTTCCGCCGGTCTGGTAGATCGCCCCGCCCGGGTTCAGCGTGAGCGCCGCCGTGGGGAGAAAATCGCTGCCGTCCAGGTTGAGCGTATTGGTCGCGCCCGCCGGGTTGCTGATGGTGAGGGCCACCAGGCCGGTGCCTACCAGGTTGGCGGCCGTGTACCCGACGCTCAGTCCCGCGGCGGCGTTGCTGGTGATATTGATCGTGTCGCCGTTGTGCGGCACGTCGGCCGGGTTCCAGTTGTTCGTCGTGGTTTCGTCCCAGGTCCCCGACCCGCCGACCCAGGTGCGCGTGGTGGGCACCGTCAGCACGACCGCCTTGAGCGTGCACGTGGCGCTATTCGCAGCCCCGATCGCGTACGAGCCCGCTGTGAGTGTGAGGACGACCGTCTTCTCCACGTCAGGCTTGTAGACCGGCGACACCACGATCGTGCCGCTCGTCTGGCCTTGCGCGATCACCACGGCCCCGCTGACCGGCGCGATCGAGTAATCCGTCACGTTGGTGGCCGTGCCGCCCAGCACGTAGTTCACGTACACATTTTCGTTCGTGCAGGTCGCGGGCCGACTCACCGTGAACGCCGCCGTGTCCACCGCGTTCACGCGGCCCGTCGGGTCCGTGGCTTGCACGGTCAGTTCCCCCGTGATGAGGGACTGCGGCAAAGAGGCCACGACATTGGTCGCCGTGTTGGAAGCGCCGAAGCTGTAGTAGTAGTTCCGGCCCACGGACAGGCTGATGTTCGTGCTTGGATAGCTGTTGTTGGTCCAGTCGCCCGGGTTCCACAAGTTGGTATTCGCCCATGAGCCGCTCGTCACGCCGTTGTTTTCGCCCCAGACCACGTAGACCAGGGCGGCCACCGAGCCGTTGGTGACGAGCGTGCCGTTGAACGTCGCCCCGTTCGCCGTCACGTTCGAGACGGCCCCGTTTTGAATCACCGGCGACTCCACCGCCGGCTGCGCCGGCGCCACCGCAAAGAAGGCCGTGGTGGCCAGCGAACCGAACGGGAGCGAGGTAATCGTCTTGGCGGTCGTGTCCCGCGTGCTTGTGACGTCCACCCACGCCGTGCCGTTGTGCCGCCAGACCAACAGGTTGCCTTCCACGGCGCCCAGCGCGGCGGCCGCCGCGTCGTCGTAGCGGAACGTCACCGTGGACGCGGAGCAGGCCACCCCGCCGAAGCTCCAGACGCCTACGGGTTTGTAAAGCCCTGCCGGCACATCGCTGCGGTCGACCGAGTACAGGGCGCCCGTGAGGCTGCCGGCCGTCGCGCCGGTCAAGGTCAGCCGCGCGCTGTTGACCAGGTCGATGGTCGTGTCGGCCGCCGCCTCGCCCCAGTTTTGCGTGCTGGCCCCTGCCGAGATGGCCACACTCGGTAGCACCAGTCTGCCCTTATTGACGGCGAACCAGCCGTGGTTGGTGGTGTTGTCGGTCGCATTGAGGATCGTCCCGGCGGTCGATAGATCCAGGTTGGTATTGTTGCCGCAACCGTCGGCGATGACCCGCCCATCGTTTTGGAACTGGTAGTTGATCATCGTCACCGTGCCGTAGCCCTGAAAGATTCCGTGCGGATACACCTTGGCTTGGGCATTGTTCGGAACATT